>JADGQB010000045.1 GCA_017882145.1 Anaerolineales bacterium | reverse complement strand
GGGGATTGCTTCGTCGCCAAAGTGCGGCTCCTCGCAATGACAGAATGTCGTTGAGGAGAGAAGAGCGCCGCGCGCTGTGGATTTACTCGCAATGACACTTGAATAGTTTGGTTGAATTTATGGATAGCTCCCAAGCAACTCCTGGCCTGGTCGGGGGTTTGACACATGTATAATCCTGGCAAAAAGATCCATTCCATTCCAAAATTGACCGGAGGCATGGCTCAATGAAACAAGACAACTTCAAAGTCTACGGATACCGCTGGATTGTTTTGGTCGCCTTCATGTTCATCGTCGCGATCACCCAGTTGGTCTGGATCACCTTTGCCCCCATCACTGGCGAAGCGGCGAAATTCTATGGCGTCTCGGACCTCAGCATCGGTCTCCTGTCCATGAGCTTCATGATCGTCTACATCGTTGTGTCCATCCCGGCTTCCTGGGTGATAGATACCTATGGCATCCGGGTAGGGGTGGGCATCGGCGCAGTATTGACGGCCATCTTTGGCCTGCTGCGCGGGGTGTGGGCCACAAACTATACCCTTGTGCTGATCGCCCAGATCGGGGTGGCCATCGGACAGCCCTTCGTCCTCAATGCAGTCACCACCGTGGCCGCCCGCTGGTTCCCGGTCCGTGAACGGGCCACCGCCTCCGGCCTTGGATCGCTGGCTATGTATCTCGGGATTTTCCTTGGTCTGGCCATAACGCCTTACCTGACCATCCATTTCCAGATCCATGGCATGTTGATGGCCTACGGGATCGCCTCCCTGGTTGCTGCATTGGTATTCCTTGGATTAGCCCGGGAACGCCCGGCAACGCCTCCCTGTCCACCCGGTATGGAAGTTCGTTCCCTGGTCTTTGACGGTTTCAAACAAATGCTGCGTCAAAAGAATTTTATCCTGCTCCTGGTCATTTTCTTCATTGGTCTGGGGACTTTCAATGCAGTTACCACCTGGATCGAGGATATCGTCCGGCCGAACGGATTTTCCAGCACACAGGCCGGCACCATCGGCGGGTTGATGATCGTGGGCGGCATCCTGGGCGCCCTGGTCATCCCAACCCTTTCCGATCGCTACCGCAAGCGGACGACGTTTATCATGGTGGCGCTGGTCGGCGCCACGCTGGGCCTGGCAGGGGTCGCCTATGCCACCAGTTACTGGCTCTTGATCGTTGCCGCTTTTGTGATGGGCTTTTTCCTGCTCAGCGCAGGCCCGATCGGGTTCCAGTATGGCGCCGAGATCACCTACCCCACCCCGGAAGGCACGTCGAATGGCCTGCTCATCCTGATGGGACAGGTCTCCGGGATTGTTTTCATCTTTGCGATGGACAGCTTCAAATCTCCGGGAACCGGCTCGATGACGCCCTCCCTGGTTGTTCTCATCATTTTAATGGTCCTGAGCCTGGTGCTCAGTTTCTTCCTCAAAGAGCCCAAGACTCTGCTCACGGAAAGCGTAAAACCGGTCGATGCAGCCTGATCGCTGATATTTTTCCTGTCATAACCGTAGGGCAAAATGGCATTTTGCCCTACTTCTTTTTATCCGGAGTGTGGAGCCTGAAAAGCCTCCGTAAACAAGGCCCGGTGTTTGATATAATCCCATTTATCTTACAGGTAGTTTTATCAGGTAAAATACCCAGCACATGCAACCCCCAATATCCTCATCTCCAAAGCCAGGGCTCTCCCGGTCCGGTCTGGCACGCGGCTTGTTTTACGCCTGCCTGGCCGGCATGCTTCTTTTGATTGGTTGGTGGTCCTACCGTACCATCGGGACCGCCAGCGCTCCTCAAGCCACACCCACCCGCCCGGCCCCCACTCCAGCTTCCAATGCCGAACGGCTGGCCAAGCCAGCCTTGGCCGCACAGGCCTCCCAGTTGGGCCAGGGCGCTGCGCTTTATTGGGGAGTTTGCATGGCCTGTCATGGCGACCGCGGCGAGGGACTTACCAACGAGTGGCGGGCCGTCTTCGGCGAGGATGAGAATTGCTGGACCTCCAAGTGCCACGCCGCCAATCACCCTCCGCAAGGCTTTACCATTCCGCGCGACCGACTGCCCCCGGCGGTGACCGGTCCCGGGAGTCTGTCACGTTTTACCACCGCTCAGCAGCTCTATGATTACCTTGTGGTTACCATGCCGTGGTGGAAACCCGGCTCACTCACTCCGGAAAAGGGCTGGCAGGTTACCGCCTATATCCTCAAGCTGAATGGGGCTCTGCCGCAAGGGGTCGTGCTGGATCCCACAGTCGCCTCGGCCATCCCGGTGCATCACCTTGTGGCTGCCACCCAGAATGACCAGACCGGAGAGCTTATCCTGGCGGGTCTGCTCGGGCTGGTTGTTCTGGTGCTGGTCCTGCAAAGGTTTGCCAAACGCAGCGCCGTCGTCGCTCCTTCAGGCGCGGCAACTGCAGTCGAAACACCCGCGCCGGCGCGCTCCCGGCCGAACTTCCTTCACCACCTGCATCCGCCCACCATACCTGCCGCCCAGGCGCGTTGGCGTTACACGCTCGGCACCGGCGGATTGGCGATATTTTTATTCCTGGTACTTCTGGTGACGGGTATCCTGGAGATGTTCTACTACATTCCCACTCCGGACCGGGCGACCATCTCGATACAAACCATTGCCCATTTTGTACCGTACGGCGGGCTGATCCGGAACCTGCATTACTGGGGCGCGCAGGCGCTCGTCATGGTGCTCTTTATCCATGTGCTGCGCATTACGCTGACCGGCGCCTATAAACAGCCGCGCCGCTTCAACTATTTGCTTGGGCTGTCTTTGCTGGTATTAACCGTGGCCCTGGATTTCACCGGATATATCCTGCGCTGGGATCAAGGGACAAGCTGGGCCCTGGTTGTAGGTACCAATCTCATCAAAGCCATCCCCGGCTTTGGGAACCAGTTGTATGAATTTGCCATCGGAGGCGTTCAACTCGGTTCGGCCGCGCTGCTGCGCTTCTATTCCTGGCACACTTTTGGCCTGACGCTGGCGATGATCGTGGCGGTCATCTGGCATATTTTCCGCATCCGCCGGGATGGCGGCATCGCGGTCCCGCCGCCGGCGCTCAGGCAGAGTGAGGAACGTATCTCCCGCTTCGAGCTCGTCCGCCGCGAATTGCTGCTGATGACTGCCGCCGCGGTCGCCCTGGTGCTCCTGTCCACTTTCTGGCCCGCGCCCGTCACTGCGCCTCTTACCAGCACCACGGCCGCACTTTCCGACGCACGCGCGCCCTGGTTCTTCCTGTGGGTCCAACAATTGCTTAAATTCGGCGATCCTTTCCTCCTGGGTGTCCTGCTTCCGCTTATCCTGCTTACGATCCTGATTCTCATCCCTTATCTTTTCCCGAAACCTGCCGATTCGGAATTGGGCCGCTGGTTCCCGAAAGGTGGCCGCCTGGTGCAGATCCTGATTGGCGTACTCACGCTGCTTCTGATTGGGCTGACCCTCTGGGCGCTCCTTCCGGCAGCCGGATGAGAAACGCCATTGGAAATTAATTACAGCACAAGCGACAACGTTCTAAAAAATGAATAAACCATCCACTTCGCGACGCGATTTTCTAAAATTGACCCTGGACAGCCTGCTGGCCTTTGGCGGGCTGTTGGGTCTGGGGGGCCTGATCCGCTTCTTGAGCTACAAGACCGACCCGCCTCAGCCGACCGAATTCGACCTCGGTCTGGCGGATAATTACAAACCGGACTCGAAGACCACCTTGCCGGAAGTCCCGGCGGTGCTCATCCATAACAATGCCGGGTTTACAGCCTTGAGCCTGGTTTGTACCCACCTGGGCTGCACCGTCGAAGTTCAGCCGGATGGATTTGCCTGTCCCTGTCACGGAAGCCGCTTCAACAAAAACGGCTATCCGGTCAAGGGTCCTGCCACCACTTCATTGAAAGCGCTGCGGGTCGAGCAGACTGCTGACGGGAAACTCATCCTGCATATGCAGTGATGGAAGCTCATTTCCCCCTCTTATCTGATATTAATGCAATTAAGACAAATCTGGTGTAATATATAGCCAAGACATCTGTCTCCTTTACTGGTATAACAACAGGTGTCTACCATCGAAGGTCTGCGTGTCCCCCCCATGCCGGCCGAAATCGGTGGTGTCCCCTCCCCCTTAGATCACCAGGCCTTGTGCCTGGTGATCGCTTTAACATGGCTTTTTCCCCATAATTCGGGGACAATTCCCGTAGACAGGGAACAATGTGGTTTAATTGGGTTATGACCGAAACCACCAAAAAGTTTCCTCTGCACGGCTGGCTGGGCCTGCTCCTGACCGTCGTCTTCTGGATTCTTAACTGGACCCTGAGCGGGTTGCGCACCCAATGGGCCTTCTTTCCGCTCTGGTTGGGCTACTGCCTGACGATCGACGGCCTGGTGCTTTGGCGTACGGGCAGCTCCTTGTTGACCCGCAGCGCTCGAAAATATATCGCTCTATTCATTGCCTCTTCGCCCGTATGGTGGCTCTTTGAACTGGTCAACTGGCGTATCCAAAACTGGCATTACGTTGGCGCCGAAAGCTTTTCAATATTCATGTTTTGGGTTTGGGCTACGCTCAATTTCACCACCGTCATTCCGGCGGTATTTGGCAGCGCCGAACTGATCCGCAGCTTTATCAAAAAACCAATCCGGGGCCCGATCATCCGGCCTACGAAGGCCACCACGCTCGGCTTTTTCCTGGCGGGTTGGACCATGCTCGTCTTAATGATTGCATGGCCGAAGATTTTCTTCCCCTTTGTCTGGATCTCTATCTACTTTATCCTGGAGCCGATCAACATCCGTCTGGGCAACCGTACGCTGGTGGAATGGACAGAATCCGGCAACTGGCGTCCGGTGGTCGCGCTCTGGCTGGGTGTGCTCATGACCGCCTTCTTCTGGGAGATGTGGAATTACTTTTCCTATCCGAAGTGGGTTTATCATGTCCCCTGGGGCAACTGGCTGCATATTTTTGAAATGCCCTTGCTTGGTTATGGCGGTTACCTGCCCTTCGCACTGGAACTATTTGCGATGTACCACCTGATTGCCGGGCTGGTTGGGCAGAAAAAGACCCAATACGTGATTGAGAGCGAGGCCTGATGCTCGAATCGATCTTGCGGGATCAATGTGGACTCGATCCGGCCAGGCCGGTGCTGGTGGGGGTATCCGGCGGACCGGACAGCCTGTGCCTGCTTGGCATACTCCAGGAAGCCGGGTATGCGGTCATCGTCGCCCATTTCAACCACCAGCTGCGCCCCGAAGCAGACCTGGAGGCGGCAGCGGTTTCTGCCAGGGCGGACCATCTCGCCTTGCCCTTTGTGAGCGACTCCGCCGATGTACGCCGGTATGCCGAAGAACAGTCCATCTCTGTAGAAGAAGCGGCTCGAACCTTACGTTACCGTTTCCTGTTCGCCTCGGCACGGAAACATGCAGCTCAAGCCGTAGCAGTTGGGCACACTGCCGACGACCAGGTAGAGACGGTCCTGATGCACTTTTTGCGAGGAGCCGGATTGCCAGGCTTGAAAGGGATGGAATATCGAACCCTCCTGCCGGTCTTCGACCCACAGATTGCGATTGTCCGGCCGCTGCTTTCGCTCTGGCGTGCTGAAACCGAATCTTACTGCCGCACCCACAACCTGGAGCCGCATTTCGACGCATCCAACACCGACCAGGTCTATTTCCGCAACCGGCTGCGGCACGCGCTCATCCCCGAGCTGGAAAAATATAACCCGCGCTTTAAGGAATCCGTGCTGCGAAGCGCGCAAGCGCTGCAAAGTGACTATGCGGCTTTGTTGGAAATATTGGAAGAGGCCTGGAAAAACACCCTGGTCGAAACGGGAGCGGGTTGGTTGGCCTTTGACCAACCCGCACTGGCAAAACTTTCCGCAGGCTTGCGGCGGAACCTTATCCGCCGGGCGGCCGAGTCACTCCGGCCGGAAAGCCGGGATTTTGGGTTCGATGTATTGGAGCGGGCCGCTGTTTTCATCGAGTCTCCGGCAGGCAGGCAGATCGATTTTATTAATGGTCTGTATTTATTTTCTGAAAAAGGGAAGATCTACCTGGCTGCATATGAGGCAGTCCTTCCTTTTTCGCAATGGCCGCAGGTGGGAGAGCAATCAGCTACCAGCTTTCAGTTGTCAGCGAACCGTGAACAGACCCTTGAATTGGGAAATGGGTGGGTCTTGGGCGTGACAGAACAACCTTTGGAAGACGATACCTGGAGGCTGAACGATGACAACTGGTCAGCCTGGCTGGATGCCGACCGGCTGCCGTCTGGCGGCCTGGTCATCAGGCCGCGGCGTCCCGGGGATGTTTTCTATCCACTCGGCATGCCTGGGCAGACGATCAAAGTACAGGATTTCTATATGAATGTCAAAATCCCCCGGCGGGCACGCCTGCATTGGCCGCTGGTGTGTGCAGGAGAACAGGTCGTCTGGGTGGTGGGATACCGGATTGCCAACCCGCTGCGCATTACCGAAAAGACCAAACGCATACTGCATATGGAAATCAAAAGACTCCCGGTGACTTGAACCCACCGGGAGTCTTTAATGCCCAACAAAATACCCCTTACCCGCCTCCAGCCAATTTTCTCAATTTCAATTGGATCTCCCGCCACTGGATCTTCGAGATCCCCAATTTCTGGCGGATCTTCTCCGGTTCGACATTATTAAGATAATCCTGCAAAGCACATGTCCAGCGGCACATATCGAAGGATAAATGTTTGGGCAGGCCGGCATCTTTGCCGATATCTTCGAGCAGGTATTCCAACCGGCGCGGCGACCAGGGTAAAAGCCGGTCCACGGGGTTGTACTGGTTCAGGTATTCCCGATAAGCGGGGATCCAATCCTCGGGCAGGGTCAGGTTGCGTTCCTTATACCGATTTGCCGGGCTGGCGTAACGGATAAAGATGACCGGTCCGCCGGGAGCCTCGAGATCAATGTGGTTGAGGTGAATTCCCAGGCATTCAGACTTTTTGATTCCGGTGGCAAGCAGCAACGCCAACAGTGTATAAGGGCGTGCATCCGGCTTGGTCTGGCGGCGGTAGCGGTCGGCGGCCAGGAGCACCGTTTCGATCTCGGCATCCGTCAGAACCTCCGGAATGGGACTAAGAACCGAGTACTGGACAACCTTCTCAGCCGGATCCACCAGGATTGCGCCACCCCGGTGTAACCAACGAAAAAACGATTTAATCGCCGTTACGCGCCGGGCCAGGCTCTTGGGAGAGCACGGGACGCCACGTTCATGTTCCAACCAATGCAGAAAGTTATTCAAGTCGGTGGTGGTGATGGCGCCCAGCGTCCGGTCAGGAGGCAGGGCCTGGGTAAGCAGGCGGACATCAGACAGGAAGGCTTTGACCGTGTTGAGGGAACGACCCTGGTCATTGAGATACATCTCCCAGGCGTTAAGCGCCGGGATGAGGCCGGTTTGAGGGGTAAGGTGGGCTGTGGACGATTCGGACATGTGAATCTCCTTTTTGGTAATCCTGAACTGCCATGCACTTGGCAGGTGCGTGGCATAACTGTGTACTGCGTATAGTTTAGCAAATGGAAAGGAAAAAGTCAAACGAAATTGCCCACAGTTTGCAGGCTGCCTGGGCATTTATCCGAAAATCATGGAAGTACCCCCCGATTTTTCGGATGAGTTCTTATTTATGGGGCCAGCCCGGTTGGGTTAAAACATGGCTGGTAGTCCGCTCCGACGATGAGGACATAATTTATTTCGGCCTGGGTCGGCGCAGTTATGTAGGCTGAAGATGGCAACCCGAGCACGGTCAAAAGCGAGCCAGCCCGGGTGGGATCCGGAGCCGCAGCCAGGTCATAAAGCAGCGAATTGACGTAGTCCTGTCGGTCGGCCGGTACAAGATGGGTGCTGTAGCCAGCGTAGTTGAGTCGTTCTGCAGCCAGCGCATCCCAGGCGGGGTTGGCTGTGCCATTACGGACCTCGACAGTCAGCTTGGCCTGTTCCTCCAGGCGGGGCGAGGGTGAGAGCGCCTGCTGAAGCATGGACTGGACTACCGGTGCGTTGGGGAGCAGCACCGATGCGCCGCCGGGCGTCATCCAACCGGTGACTTCGTCCCGCCCAATGTAATAACTGCGGATATCCGCATTATTTAGATGCAATGCCAGGGGGGCCAATTGCAGAATACCGTCCAGCCCCAGGTCTGTAATGACTGAAGAGCTGAAGTCGTTATAAAGCTGTGGTATTTTGCTGATGGCACCGGTTTGCAATGCGCGTGCATACAGGGCCCGTATCACTTCCTGCGAGCGGCGACCTCGATCAAAATCGCTGGATTTCTGGCGCGAACGGGCGTACCACAGCGCCAGGTCGCCATCCATATGGACGACGCCCGGACCGACTGTGTAGAGCGCCCAGTTGTCTGCATTAGTAGGATCATAGCTGGGGTCGATCAAGTGCCAATCAGTGTAAGGGCAGTAAACCGGAACATCCAGGCCCCCCAGGGTATTTACGATACGACTGAAACCATCAAAATCGACGATCGCGAGGTGATCTACGCGGATGCCCAGGTTATACAGAATGGTGTCCTTAAGCAGTGCCTTTCCGCCGCCAGGGTAATGGTACATTTCCCCGTACTCATAGGGGGTATTGATGCGGTCCATGCCGACCGTGGGGATGTAAACATATAAATCGCGCGGGACGGAGATAAGCGTCACCTGCCCGGAGGCCGGGCGGACCGCTGCGATAATGATGGTATCCGTCCGGAAATAGGTCTGACCGGGACGCTTATCGGAGCCGAGCAACAGAAAGGTGACTGTCTGGTTATCGGTCAGGACCGGGGCGGGTGCGGGAGCATATGGTGGAGCGTAGAACGATTGCGGCGTGGATTCGGGAGGCAGAATGGCACTCGGGACCAGGGTGGCGGTAGCCGCATCCGGTAAAGCCGTATCGCTGGCCGGAAGGAACGGGGTGGGAGTCCCGTCTTCAGTATAAGGTTGGAAAGGGGTTAAAGTGGGGGTGGCATTCGGTGGCACGGTCACCAGGAACAGGGAGGTAGGCGAGGCAGCCGGCAATGTGGCTGTGGGATTTCCCGAGGGAGCCGCACAGCCTGCGATCAAGATGATGGTAAGTACAATTGTCAGAAGGGTCCGTCTCATTACATTCCTGCTGCCTGGTGTCGCAATTTAATACGCTACGTTGATATGCTACCCAAATGAGCTATCAGGGAGTGGTGGGGACCAATGTATCTGTTGGGATCTCGACTGGTGTGTCTGTGGCTACAGGAACGGGGGTATCCGTTGAGATAACAATTGGGGTATCCGTGGGCAGGCCGGAACCCGGTGTATCGGTCAATGTGGGGAATACAAACGGGAAGGTTGCCGTTGGAAAAAGCGGAGCCCAGGGTGGAACGTAAAGTCTCTGTCCGGTGTGGATGAGGTCGGAACTGCCCAAGCAATTGGCGCGCTGCAGGTCTGCCACAGTGATCCCATAACTTATGCTCAAATGGAAAAGTGTATCACCAGGTTGCACAATATAAACGATCCAGCCGGAAGGAGCGCCGCACGAAATCGGGATCTTGGTGGGCTTGGGGATAACAATAGGAGGAACGTAGATGACTAATCCAGCATTCAATCCCGTTGCCTGCAGGCAGTTGGCTTGTTGGAGCACGACACTGGTAGTAGCATAACGGGTTGCGATCAAGGCGAACGTATCGCCAGGTTGAACTACGTATGGCAACCAGCCTACCGGCGGTGGACAATTGGTCGGCGATGGCGGCAGACTGGCTGTCAAGCTGGGAGTCAAAGTGAGAGCCGAGGTGGGAGACAGGCTGGGTGTCGGTGTTAGAGTAACCGTCGCGGTAGCAGCTGGCTTCAAAGTAGGCGATAAAGTAGGCACCAGGGTTGGGATGGGAGCCAGAACATTGGAAATGTTTCCCTCGGACATGGAGAGTGAAAAGCCTCCCAGAATCAAGCCGATGGAAACCAGCGCAATGATAACTCCCTGGAACACTTGCCAAAAATTCTTCATTTCTAGTTCTCTCCGGGCAATTCTTCCACGACCGGCATCAGGACGCTAAATGTTGAACCAACACCTGGCTCTGTTTCGACCCAGATTCGACCGTTCTGCGCCTCGACCAATGCTTTGGCGATCGAAAGTCCTACGCCGGTATCTCCCAAGCCCTGGATGAGAGAATGTTCAGCCCGGTAACGGCGGGCAAAAACCCGTGGAATATCTTCCGAGGCAATTCCTCCTCCATTATCGGTTACCTGGATGGATAGGAAATGATTATCTTTCTCAGCCTGCATTTGTACGCGCAGGGTGATGTTTCCCTCGGTTTGTGTGGCAGCAGTGGCATTCTGGAGCAGGTGGATCAAGATCTGCTGGAGAGCGTCACGATCAGTTTGGATGCGCGGGGCGGTTCCGGTGAGGTCCAGCCGCAGGGTAATATTCTTCTCGCGGATCTGGGTACTGGTATAGGCCATGGCATTATCGATGATGAGATTCAAGTCGATTGGTTGTGGCTTGAATTCCATCCTGCCTGTCTCCAGATTGGTGGTCTGGATCAGGTCATCAACCAGACCGCCAATGCGTTCGGTGGAAGTTTTGATGCGCTCGATGAACTTGCGCTGGAGTGCGCCCAAGATGCCAACCGACTCGCCCATTAGCAAATCTGTGTAACCGATGATGGAGGACATGGGTTGGCGTAGTTCCTGTGAAATGGAAGCGATCACCTCCATTTGTTCGGTGGTGATGGGAGCAGCCGGCCGTTTTTCAAGCTCGAGGATCTTTATGTTTGCATCGGCCAGAGCATTCTGCATATGAGCCATCTCTTCGAGCGCCTGGCGCAGTTCGCGTTCAGTCTGTTCATCATCCGGGCTGCGTGTGGCACCCGCCTTGCTCAATTGCTCATTCTCGGCCATCAGTCGTTCAATGGTCTTGCGGGCTTCTTCCTGCATGGTCACCAGTGCAGCCATATTCTCAGCCTGCAATTGCGACTGGGAAAGCATATCTTGCTGGCCTTCAAGTTCGGCTGCTAATTGTTCGTATTTCCTCTTTGCTTCAGTAGCCTTTTCCAATACAACATGTGTTTCCTTAACAGACCGGTCGCGTTCGACTTCCAGGGCGGCCGCCTGCTGGCCACGCTCGAGAATGGGAATAAAGAGGGCTGAGACGTTAGAAAGGTAGGTCTGATCTTCGGCACTCCAAAGGCGGTTGGAGTACGGCGAGAGGATCAATACGCTGCCGATAGGCCCACATTTAGGCGAAGTAACTGGTACGCTTAGCAAGTTGCCAGGGTTGCTGAGATTAAGGATCATGCCCAGGCCCTTAAGATCTGAGGAGGTACTACTGGCCGGCAGGCGCAATGGACGTCCACGCTGGATGGCGGTCGCCAGCAAAGGAATCGACTCCCGATCGACCGGGGTGCTCCCCAGGTTTTCCTCGCGGATCAAGTCATAACCACAGGTAATGGCCATGGTTTTGTTCTCATCCATGCTGATCAAGAAGCACAAATCGGCCAGCATGGCTTGTGCTATCCCGCGTGCCAAAGCCTGACCGATTTTGTCAGGTTCTGTCTCTGCGGCCAGGGACATCAGGGCATGGAATGTTTTGGGATCCGTGCTGTAGCGCCGTCGTTCTTGAATTGGCTCATCCGGTTTTCTGGATTTGGCAGCCGGTGCTTGCGCCTGGGTTGGAAAGCTGAAGCGGTGTGATAAGGTCAGCAGGAGCGGGAACATGGCGAGTTGCGCCAGCCGAACAATGCCTGGAAAGTTTCCGTCCATGGGGTAAACGAGGGTAGCGAAATGCCCCAGGAAGCCCAGGACGAGCATGGCCAGGCCATTGATCCAACCATTTGGCTTGCGCAAGACTAACGCAAGTATCCCGAGCAGGATAACTGCAACGCTGAATGCCTGCCATGCAGGGTCGTACCATGACAGGTTGAAGGAGCTGGCAGGCTTTTGTACCCAAAAAACCAGCGTGATGGCGAGTGCGACAACCGCCAGCAAGTTGAGCAAAAGAGTGGCTGCATCCGCCTTGCGGATGGGCTCCGGGAAAGCCCAAAGCCATGCGATCCAGACCAGTGCGAGCAGGCTCACCGCACGATCGAGGGGCGGCAGTACCAGTTGGGCGCTGAGCAGCCCCGGAAACGTCAATCCACTAATTGCGAACTGCAAAAATTGGAGTCCCAGCAGTACACTGAGGCCGATGACTGTCCGCCGTTCTTGAGGGAAATTGCTGGAACGCAGGGAATGGATGGCTTCCAGTAATGCACCGGCAATCGAAAATACCAGGACAGTATGGTAGATTAAATTACCGGGTGTGGTTGTGAGGAACGTGAGGATATGTCCCATAAACAGAATCATTTTAGACCGCCTGCACGATTATGTACTTCCTACAAGTTTAACCGATTTTACACCCTGGGGATATGGCATTTTCACAATAAAGTAGGACATCATTTTTGACCAGCGACTGATTTATAATCCAGGTTGTGAAGAAACCAAGCCCTATACTGGCACTGGCCTACAACTTCCTGATCCTGATATCTGTACTGATGCTGATCCTGGCGCCGCGTCCCCTGACTGGTTTGATGGAGCTCAGCTCTGCAGTTCGTTTCGATAAAGCCGGAGAGCATCTTGCGGCTGCTTTGGCATACAAATCCGCGGCGGAGCGACTGCCATGGCAGCCGTCTCTGTGGGAAAAGGCTGGTACGTCCGCGCTGCTGGGGGGCAACCTGCCGGATGCAATCACCTTATTGACCAAAGCCGCTGCCAGGAACGCCATCTCCAAAAACGGCTGGGTGTCGCTGGGCCTGGCTGACCAGGAAACAGGGGACCTGCCATCTGCCATGAAAGCCTGGAGGAATGCTCTGCCGATGGCTGAAGCTTACCGCTACCTGGCGCAAGGCCAGCGCATATCAGGCGATTTTCCAGCAGCCCTGGACAGCTGGCATGCCAGCCTGCTCCAGGACCCCCAGGAAGCGGCTGCCCATTACCAGGTTGGCCTGCTTGAAATGGCGTTAGCGCCATCGAAGGCCCTGCCTGACCTTATGCGGGCCATCCAACTCGATCCAAAGTTGGATGCCACCATCCAGAACCTGCGAGGGGCATTGAATGCTGCTTTGCTATCGGACGACCGCTCTTACCAGTTCGTAATCTCTGGAAGGGCACTGGGGGCATCCGGAAATTGGGACCTGGCTACCGAAGCTTTTCGTAATGCAATCGCTTTGCGTGCAGATTATGCCGAGGCCTGGGCCTGGCTGGGGGAGGCAAAGCAGCAGCAAGGCCAGGACGGTTCAGCCGAGATTGAACGCGCACTGGCCATCAATCCTGATTCAGCCATGCTCCAAAGTCTTTATGGGCTTTATCTACAACGCCAGAAACAGCCGGAGAAGGCTTTGGCAGCCTTCCAGAAAGCTGCCGCCCTGCAGCCGGAGGAACCGGGCTGGCAAATGGCTCTGGGGGGTGCATATGAAAAGACTGGCAACCTGATCGCAGCGCTTGAACACTACCAGCGCGCCGTTGCCCTGGCTCCTGGCGAGGCAACTGCCTGGCGGGCGCTGGCTGAATTCAGCCTGCGCAACAGCGTAGACCTGGCGGGCACCGGCCTGCCGGCTGCCCGGAGGCTGGTTGAATTAGTGAATAACGATTGGCAGGCGGACGATATCGCCGGGCAAATCCTGATGGAAAACGCTGACATAATCGGTGCAGAAGCGCTCTTAAAGAAAGCCGTAGAGTTGGACCCGACCCAGGCCGCACCCGCGCTGCATCTGGGATTGTTATATTTGCAGACCGGCAACCGCGCTTCAGCATATTCCTACTTGAGCCAGGCAAAAGTATTCGACCCTGACGGCCCGTATGGTTGGCAGGCTAAACGTCTGTTGGAGCAGTATTTCCCATGAAACTCTTCCCAATTTGTCTTTTAGCTTTTTTTGCCTGCCTGCTTTCAGCCTGCCAGGCCTCCTCGATTTTCTACCTGGCCGCGCGGCCGGGAGAAAAACTCTTCTGGGACGATTTCTCGGACGCATCGGGGAACTGGCCACAGGCCTCCGCTCTCGAAGGGAACCTGGGCATCGTCAATGGCGAATACCGGATCCAGGTGTTTTCTCCTAATTATGAAGTGCTGGCTGTTCCAGGACATACCTTCCGGGATGTACGGGTCGAAGCGGATGCCACCCGGCTGGCCGGTCCGGTGCAGAACTTGTTCGGTCTTGCCTGTCGTTCCACCAACTCAAACAATTATTACTTCTTTGCCATTTCCAGCGATGGCTATTATGCACTCGGCAAGGTCTACAACGGCAAGATTGATCTGCTCGGTCAGGAAATGATGGCATATAACGCCTCCATCATCCAGGGGGATGGCCTCAACCACTTGCGCCTGGATTGTATCGGCAAGAGCCTGAGAGGGATTGTGAATGGACAATTTATCGCCATCGGCGAGGACACCGATTTCCAGTCAGGCGATGCAGGGCTGGTTGCCGGAGCACTCGACCTGCCTGGAGTGGATGTGGCATTCGATCATTTTGTTGTTTATAAACCTTAATTTGTGGCAGAATTGTCCTCGCCTTTTATTGGAATGAAAACATGAAAATCTTCCTCGACACCATAGGCTGCCGGCTGAACCAGGCCGAGATCGAATCTCTCGCCCGCCAGTTCCGGAAGGCGGGACACGAAATTGTGCCCAGTCCAAAAGGTGCGGACCTGGCAGTGGTTAACACCTGTACCGTCACGTCGAGCGCCGCATCCGATTCACGCGCCGCCATCCGCAGGGCCAGGCGGTTGGGTGCAAAAGGGCTGGTTGTCACCGGCTGCTGGTCCACTCTTGAACCGGGCAAGGCGGCCGAGCTTCCGGGCGTGCGCAAGGTTATCCCCAACCTGCAGAAAGATTTGCTGGCAGCTGACCTGCTGGGTGTGCCGCAGGAGTTTTTTGATAGCGAGCCTTTGGCCCGCCAGCCTATTCCTGGCATACACGCCCGAACGCGCGCTTTCATAAAAGTCCAGGATGGCTGCGACAATGCCTGCACTTTCTGCATAACCACAATTGCGCGGGGTGCCAGCCGCTCCCGCCAATTGGCTGACATTCTCGCAGATGTCCGCTCGGCACTGGATGGCGGAACGCAGGAAATCGTGCTGACAGGCGTCCACCTGGGTTCATGGGGACTTGATCTTGCCACCCCGCGTCACTTGGCCGACTTGATATCCGGGATCCTGGGGAAAACATCAGTCGCGCGCCTGCGCCTGTCTTCGCTTGAACCCTGGGATCTCGATGCAGATTTCTTTTCGCTCTGGCAGGATCAACGTTTATGCCGTCACCTGCACTTGCCGCTCCAATCCGGGAGCGAGACAGTGCTGAAACGCATGGCGCGTAAAACCACGCCCAATTCCTTCGCAGAGCTGGCACAGGCGGCGCGGGCAGCCATCCCGGAGGTTGCCATCACCACGGATGTCATCGTTGGCTTCCCCGGCGAGACGGAGGCCGAATTCTCAGAGACGCTTGCGTTCACTAAATCCATGTATTTTGCCGGAGGACATGTCTTCACCTACTCGGCCCGCCCCGGTACTCCGGCGGCGCGCATGCAGGCCCAGGTGCGGCACGAGCTCCGGAAGGAACGCAATGCAGCCTTGCGGGTAGTGTTGGAAGAGGCAGCCAAATCCTACCGGTCAGGGTTCATCGGCCAGACGTTACCCGTGTTATGGGAATCCAAAAACCAATTAAAAGATGAGGGCTGGCTGTTGGAAGGCCTGACAGATAATTATCTGCGAGTTCAGGCCATTGCACCGGAACCACGCTGGAACCAGTTCGATACGGTCCGGCTGACCGCAGAGACCACCGATGGGCTGAAAGGAATTCTTTGCCCATAAAACGCATCAGATATTGTCAAAACGGGGCACTGGTAAAATCAAGTGGCCTGATAACATTTGAGATATATGGTTGGATGAAAAGGAGAATAAACCTATGACCGCTCAACTTATCGACGGAAAAGCGATTGCCCAGAAAGTGCGCGATGAAGCGGCTGCAGAAGTTGCCAGCCGGACGGCAGCCGGGAAACCCCAACCAACCCTGGCGACTGTGCTGGTTGGCGACCGGACAGACTCGGCTGCTTACGTGTCCTCCAAAGGTAAGGCTTGCCTGGAATTGGGCATGGGTTCGATCAGCGAGCATCTCCCGGCAGATGCAACCCAGGAACAGGTCGATGCTCTGGTGAAGAAATTGAATGCGGATCCGAAAGTAAGCGGCATCCTGGTCCAACTGCCCATGCCGGCCCACATCGACGAGGAACGCGTCCTGTCCCTTATCAGCATCGAAAAAGATGTCGACGGTTTTTCTCCCATCAACATCGGCCGCCTGGCTCAAAAAGGGCGCAAGCCGCTCTTCGTGCCTTGCACGCCTTACGGCTGTATCTATTTGCTTGAGCAGGCCGGAGTGAAAATTGAAGGTGCCAACGCAGTGGTATTGGGCCGCTCGAACATCGTTGGGATGCCTGCCGCACTGTTACTGATCGGAAAAAACGCCACAGTGACAGTCTGCCATTCGCGGACTCGCGACCTGCCTGCGGTTGTCCGCCAGGCGGATATTCTGATCGCCGCCATCGGAAAAATGGAAATGGTGCGGGGAGATTGGATCAAACCGGGTGCGGCGGTCATCGACGTGGGCATTAACGAAAAACCCGATGCGACCAAGAAAAAAGGGTACCGGCTGGTGGGGGATGTTAATTTTGAAGAAGCCGTGCAAGTCGCAGGTTACATCACGCCAGTCCCCGGCGGGGTTGGTCCGATGACGATCGCCATGCTAATGCGCAACACCCTGCGGGCAGCCCAGATTCAGAACCCATAGTTTAGAAATCTTTTTTCACTGGCATCAAAACAAGCGAGATCTTAATAAAGAAGTCCCGTCCCGATAAGGGGCGGGACTTCGACCATATCAATATCCGGCCATAGGGATTTGTTCAAGGTAATGGGTGCCAGATCAACGACAACAGGATGGCAATCCCAGCCAGAAGCGCACCAAAGGCAGTAAAAACGACGCTGATTTCAAGGACTTCGTGCTTGATTATCAAATAGGTCGGAAGGCTTGCAAAAACCTTCTCGAGCTCGCTGGCAGTCGAAGCCAGGTGATACGTCCCTCCGGTCATATCAGCGATTTGTTTCAGCATGGT
>JADGQB010000231.1 GCA_017882145.1 Anaerolineales bacterium | reverse complement strand
CCCAATGCAACACGGTTGCTGCGAGCATAAAGATGGTGAAGGCCGTGATGGGCAGGAACCCGGCCTGCACGCGGTGCCATTTCTTCTGTCCGAGCAGGCGGGCAAAGAAAAATGCGCCCGCGCTGTAACCTGCGCCGATCAGGATGGCAGAGCTGGGTGGCTGGATCGTCCAGGCGAAATGCAGGTCGGTATGGCTGGTTTCAACGTAAAGCACCAGGATTGCCAACAGGAGCACCACAATGATGCTGGCAGAAACGATACGAGTGAATGTATGGATCCGGTCGTCTTTAATGGTTCTCATGCGATAACACCTAAACTCTTTCTTCGTGGAAATCCAGAATCCACGATGGTAAGGAATGAGATAAAAAGAGTATTATGGTAATATTGTATTTATATATAACCCTTGGCGAAGAGGTGATTCCATGACCCAAAGGTATGATGTGATCGTTGCCGGCGGTGGCCCTGCGGGAGCCACGGCCGCTTTTTATCTCGGCCAGGCCGGCAGGAAGGTGCTGGTGCTCGAGAAGGAACTCCTGCCGCGCTATAAAACCTGCGGCGGTGCCGTTTCAAGCCGCGTGCTGTCACAATTCCCTTTTTCATTTGATCCGGTGATCCAGACCAGGGTAAACGCCGTTTCGTACGCGCTCAGGGATCAGATCATAACCATCCCGGTCAGAGAAGCCTCTTTGTGCATGGTCATGCGCAGCGAGTTCGACTCTTTTTTGTTGGGGCACGCCCAGGCTGAAATCCGCCAGGGTACGCCAGTCCGGGCCGTGCAGGAGACCGCCGGAGCGGTGACGGTCGAAACGGTCGCGGGCGAGCGCATCCAAGCGGATTATATGGTGGCAGCCGACGGGGCTAACTCCATGGTGGCGCGCTCGCTGGGCCTGCGGCGCAAGAAAACCCTGGCCGGAGCGATCGAGATCGAAGCCGCGGTACCGGAAGCAACCTTGAGACGCTTTATGAACAACGCGGTTTTGATTTTCGGGGAAATCGGGGTGGGATATGCTTGGATCTTTCCGAAAGCGGACCATTTATCGATTGGGATCGGCGCTTTGAATCCAAGGCCGGGAGATTTGCAGGTCGTACTCGAGCGTGTGATGCAGCGCTACGGGATTTCCATTCAATCACCGGAACGTCATGGGCACACGCTCCCGGTTTACAGCCGGCCCGAGCTGCTTGGCACGCACAGATGTTTATTGGCAGGGGATGCGGCCGGACTGGTGGACCCGTTCACGGGTGAGGGTATCCGCTTCGCGATCAAAAGTGGACGTAAGGCAGCCGAGGCGATCCTGGCCGGCCGGCCCGAAAGTTACACATCCCGGGTGGACCGTTCGATCGGCCGCAACCACCGGCTGGGGAATGGCATGAACAAAGTCTTTTACCGGTTTACCCGGCCATCCTTTAATTTGGCCTTGCGGAATCCCGTGGTCAGCCATGCGCTGATGGGCTTGTTCGGCGATCGGATCGGTTATGCAAGCTTGTTATTGACCATCGCAAGCACATTCCCCCTGGCGACGTTGACGAAGAAGATCACGCTTGAAGAATTCCTGAACTACTAACCTGATAATCACTTTTATTTCCAGGTGACGGTCACATCACTTCAATGTAATATCTCCTGGTTGGCGCGGTCCGCTTCCTCGAGGATCTGGCTGACTTGCTGCTTGATCTCGACAGTTGCGCTGGGGGTTTTTGAGATGTACTTGACCAGATCGCGCGCATCCTGCAGGAATGCCTTAACCTGCGCAACGTAAGAGAAATTATATTTACCAGCCTCGGCCTGGTCCGGGACCGGCAGGTCACGCGCTTTTTGGATCAACAGGCGTGCACGCCTTACGCGCTCGGCAGCTAGAATTAGTTTCGACATGCTTGGGCCTTTTTGAACACTCGACGTAATGGGATTATAGCGCCAAATCTTAACGATTGCACGGTATACTGGTATTGAAAGAGCAAGGCTGGCAGGCGTTGCTCTGCATGTAAATGGACTGGTTTAGAAGAGGCGGAATCGCTCGAGAAAAATCAACTCCCTTAACCCTTGACACAGAACGTATGTTCGAGTATATTATCGCCTATAGCACAAATGAGCGATTATCAGAAAGGAAGGTGCTTATGGTACGAACAAGCAAAGGATTGACTCAACGGCATCAAAAAATCCTCGAATATCTCGGCGAACGGCAGTCCAAGGGCTATCCGCCTTCCATCCGTGAGATCGGCGAGGCGACCGATATTTCTTCCACATCGGTTGTCACCTATTATCTTAAGCAATTGGAAGAATGGGGCTACATCGAACGGGATGCCAAATTTTCCCGGGCATTGCGTCTGAGCGGCTCCACCTCTCACAACCTCTTTAAAGTCCCCATCCTGGGTCCGATCGCAGCCGGGTTCCCCATCCAGGTGCCTGCACCGGGTGAGACCTATATCGGCGATGAGATCGACGGGGTGGACGTGGCTCGCAGCCTGCTGCCTCTGGGCGAGAAGGGCATCGACTTGTTTGCCCTCAAGGTCCAGGGCGAATCGATGATCGACGCCATGGTCAATGACGGCGATATTGTCATCATGAAGCGGACCGAGCAAGCCAGCAATGGCGAGATGGTGGCCGTCTGGCTGCCGGCTCGGGACGAGACCACGCTCAAGTATTTCTACAAGGAAAAGGATCGCTATCGCCTTCAGCCTGCCAATCCGACCATGGGGCCGATCTTTGTCAACAAAAGCGAACCCCTGGAGATCAAGGGCAAAGTGGTGATGGTCATCCGCAGTGTTGTGACCTCGGTGGCCTGAGCCTGAACCCATCCCTGATATAGTAAAAGCTGACCTTTGCAGGTTTCTGCGGAGGTCAGCTTTTTTTATTTTTATCCTTGCAAAGGTTTAAAATCTTCGCAAGGTTGTTTTATCATAACTGCGGTTTGGGCTCTTCAACTGAAGGGTGTTTCTCTTCGAGCAGCTGGATCCCGTTGCGCACCTGCGTCAGCAACTGTTCCATGGCGTGTTCCAGGTTCAGGAGCGATTCCTGGGCATAGTTGTCGGCCCCGGCCTTGATGTTCTCCGCCTCCACCCGTGCCTGTTCGACGATCTGGTCGGCGCGCCGCTTGGCATCCGAGACCAGCGCCTCCTTATCGATCAGGTCGTCGGCTTTGTCACGCGCCAGTGCCAGGGTGCGGTTGGCCTCTTCCTGGGCCTGGGCCATCACGCGGTCTTTTTTGGTGAAGACCTCCTGCGCCTTTTTCACTTCCTCCGGAACGGAGATGCGCATCTGGTCAATGATGTCGAGGAACTTATCCTCGTCCACAATGACGTTGTGCGTCAGTGGGATGGCGTGGCTTTTATTGAAGAGTTCTTCGAGGCGGTCGACTAGATGAAGAATGTCCATGGTTTCCTCCGCTTATACAGGCGGTACACTGATTAATTATATATCCATCCCGAAAAGGATAGTAGTAGCATTTTCATCCGTTTTTGAGTGAATTATTGTAGTAACGACTTTCCCCTGCGGGGACTTCGCAGTCGTTATTACAACATGGAATAATTATACTTTAATACCGAAAGGACGTATCTGTTGATCGCCCAGACCTTTCACTTTATTCTTTAGGGCCGCATTGACGTGTGCCGGGACCATGCTCGAGACATCCCCGCCCAGCGAGGCGATCTCGCGCACGGTGCTGGAGGAGAGGAAGGTATGCTCCTCGTCGGTGATCAATGCGACGCTTTCGATATCCGCGGCCAGGCGGTGGTTGGCGAGCGCCATGCGGAATTCGAACTCGAAATCCGAGAAGACCCGCAGGCCGCGCACGATCACCTGTGCACCGATCTCGCGGCAATAATCCACCGTCATGCCGCTGTAACTCACCACACGGATGCGGGGCAGGTCTTTCAAAGCCTCGGTGACCAGTGCAATGCGTTCTTCGGGCGAAAACATCAGGGACTTGAGCGGCCGGTCATAGACTGCCACCACCACCTCGTCAAACAGACGGGCAGCACGCGTGGCGATGTCAATGTGGCCGTAGTGAATGGGATCGAAGGTCCCGGGGAAAACGGCGCGCACCATCTAGCTTACATCTCCTTTTCCATTACCCCAGAAGCGACCAAGCGCCTCGGCCAGCAGACTGTTCTCGGGGTTTTTCAGATCCGGGTCACGGGCGAAGAGCGCCTGGGCCTGGTTGCGGGCTTTTTCGATCAACTGCAGGTCACCCAGGCTGGCCATCTTGAGGGTGGTGGCGTAACCGGCCTGGCGGGTGCCCAGGAATTCGCCGGGACCGCGCTGCTGCAGGTCGCGTTCGGCCAGGATGAAGCCGTCATTGGTTTCGACCATGGCTTGCAGGCGTTCGTTCTCGGAGGCATCTTCGTGGTCGGGGATCAGCAGGCAGTAGGACTGGGCCCCGGCGCGCCCGACCCGTCCGCGCAGCTGGTGCAGCTGGGCCAGGCCGAAGTGATTGGCGCCCTCCACCAGCATGACGGTCGCATTGGGCACATCCACGCCCACCTCGACGACCGTGGTCGAAACCAGGATGTCGTACTGGCGGTCGCGGAAGGCCAGCATGACGGCGTCCTTCTCGTCCGGCTTCATGCGCCCGTGCAGGAGACCCAGTTTCAGCTTGTGGAAGACTTCCTTCTGCAGGCGGGCATGTTCCTGGGTGGCGGCCAATAGCTCGCTCTTTTCGCTCTCTTCCACCAACGGATAGATAATGAAGGCCTGGTACCCGCTCTTGACCTGGCCCTCCACCAGGGTGTAGGCGCGCTCGCGGTCGGTCGGGGCCAGGACGTGGGTCTCGATCGGCTGGCGCCCGGGCGGCAGCTCGTCCATCACGGACAGGTCCAGGTCGCCGTAAACGGTGAGAGCCAGGGAGCGCGGGATGGGCGTGGCGGTCATGACCAGCAGGTGCGGGTTGGTGCCTTTGGAGCGCAGCAAGGCGCGCTGCTCCACCCCGAAGCGGTGCTGCTCGTCGATGGTAATGAACTGCAGGTCGGCGAAGGTAACGGGCTCTTCGAGCAGGGCATGCGTGCCGATGACGATGCGGATGGCGCCGGCCGCCAGCCCGGTGCGGATCTCTTCCTTCTCGCTGGCGGAGGTATCGCCCACCAGCAGGCGGATCTGGGCGGGTTCGAGCAGGCCGTTCTCGCCGGTCAGGAGGTTGAGGAAGCTGTGGTAATGCTGGTCGGCCAGGATGGCGGTGGGCGCCAGGATGGCGGCCTGGGCTCCGGACTGGTTGACCATGGCAGCCGCCAGGGCAGCCACGACAGTCTTCCCTGAACCGACATCGCCCTGCAGCAGGCGGTTCATCGGCTTGCCGGATTTCAGGTCGGTGCGGATCTCGTCGATGGCCTTCTTCTGGGCATCCGTCAGGGCGAAGGGCAGGGCAGCCAGGCGCGCTTCCAGCCAGGCGTCCTCCACGGTGAAGATACGCCCGGGGGCGGACTGCCAGTCACGGCGCTGGCGCAGGACACCCGTCTGCAGGAAGAAGATCTCGTCGAAGGCCAGGCGCTGGCGGGCGGCCTGCAGTTTTTCGTCCGAGTCGGGGAAATGCGCCTGGAGCAGGGCCGTCCCCAGGTCGGGCAACGCGGCGGCCTTGCGAACGCTCTCGGGCAGGTGGTCGGTCAGCTTGGGGGCCCAATAGGTGACGACCGTGTGCATCAGCCTGCGCATCCACTGCTGGTTGACGTTGGCGGTCAGCGGGTAGACCGGGACGATGCGGTTGGTGTGCAGGTTCTCCACCTCGACCGGTTCCCAGTCCGGGCTGTTCATGACCAGCCGGCCCAGGTACTGCTCGACCTTGCCGGAGACGGAGATGGCATCGCCGACCTTCATGCGGTTGGCCACCCAGGGCTGGTTGAACCAGCTCAGGCGCAGACCGGCGGTGCCGTCGTTGATCACCACTTCGGTGATGGTCATCTTTCCGCCGCGCAGCGGGCGCGAGCTGATCATGGTGACCTCGCCGATGACGGTGATCTGCTGGCCGTAGAAGACATCCCGGATGGGCTTGAGCTGGCTGTAATCGTCGTAACGGCGCGGGAAGTTGTAGAGCATGTCGCCGAGGGTGTTGAGACCCAGGCGGGAGAGCATGATGGCGTGCTTGGGACCCACGCCTGCCAGGACGGTCAGCGAGGCGTTCAGGGCGATCGGGCGCTTGCTGGTAACGCCGCCGGGCCGGCTGTCGGCGCGGCCGGGCATGGGCCGAGGCTGCGTGTGAACGGGCTGCATGGCCGGGGCGGGGGCGGCGGGATGCGGAGCGGCGGGTCGGGGAGAACTAATAGGAACCGTAACCGGCTGCGTTTCCGCCGGATCTTTGGAGGGGGTTGCGTGTGCCAGGATGGAAGGCTGCTCCTCGGACGGTTGGGGCGGCAGGGCTTCCAGCTGCACGGGCGGCAGAGCGGCGGG
>JADGQB010000010.1 GCA_017882145.1 Anaerolineales bacterium | reverse complement strand
ACTCCGCTGAAAGCCATCCGCCAGGTTATCGAGCGCATGGGATTGGCTGCATACGCAAACCGGAGAGCAGGCGTGCTTTCGCAGGGAAATGCCCAACGCCTGGGATTGGCCAAAGCCTTACTGCACAACCCGAAATTGATCCTTTTGGATGAGCCAGCGAACGGCCTGGATCCGGCCGGGATCGTCGAGATCCGCGAACTCCTGCTTGAATTGACCCGCCAGGAAGGAGTTACGGTCTTTATGTCCAGTCATATCCTGGCCGAAGTCTCCCGCCTGGCAGACCGGATCGGAATCATCCACGAAGGCCGGCTGCTGCGTGAGATGGATATCGCTGGATTGGAACGCGACCGGCGCAGGCGATTATTGGTCAGAGCACGCGATATCGAGGCTGCCCGGCAGGCATTGTCCGCCTCAGGTTACCCGGGTCAGATCCTTCCGGATGGGCTCCTGGAACTCGATCTTCCATTAGCGATCGAACACCCGGATGAGATTGCAAGCTTGCTGGTGCGAGCCGGCACCCCGCCCATGCAACTGCTGGTAGAGGAAGAGGAATTGGAACCATATTTCCTCCGGCTGGTCGGATCGGATTAGGATTTCTCGCCTGTTCAAAATGTGACCCGGATTGAAATTGATGGACGCGGAGCATTAAGGAAAAAATACAATGATCACCATTTTCGATATGGTCTGGATCGAATGGCGCAAAGCGATGCGCTCGAAAATGCCGCTCTTCACAGCGCTCGGATCGCTGTTCATGCCTTTGGGGATTGCCTTCCTGCTTTTCGTTTCTAAAAACCCGGAGATATCCCGCAAACTTGGCCTGATCAGCACCAAGGCTACCCTGATGGCAGATACCGCGGCCAATTGGCCTACCTTTCTGGGGATATTCGCACAGGTTCTGGCGATCGGAGGGCTATTTTTAGCGGTCCTGATCCTTGCCTGGGTGTTCGGGCGTGAGTTTACCGACGGCACCCTGAAAGACCTGCTGGCGGTGCCCGTCCCCAGGAGCAATATTCTCCTGGCTAAATTCATTGTTGTGGCAGCCTGGTCGTTTGCGCTGGCAGCCCTCATATTCGGGACAGGTCTGATAGTTGGCACTTTATTCCAACTATCAGGTGGATCAACTGAAATTCTTCTCCAGGGTATAACCCGGGCAGCTATCACTGCTAGTCTGGCGATCGCAGCCAGCCTACCGTTTGCTTTTTTCGCCAGCCTGGGACGTGGTTATCTGTTACCCATCGGGGTATTGATCCTTACGTTTGTTACGGCGAACCTGGTGACAGCGGCCGGGTGGGGAGAGTTTTTCCCGTGGGCCATTCTGGGTATCTATGCCCAGGGAAAGGACTTCCTGCTGCCGGTCAGTTTCCTGATCGTAGCCCTGACAGGCCTGGCCGGGGTGGTTGGTACGTATCTGTGGTGGAAGTATGCAGATCAGAATCGATAGGATGAGAGAGAAAAACCAAAAATTGCCTATTGACTTCGATTTAAAGTGGCATAAAATGATAAGTGAAAATATTGACCCTCGTTAGGTGAGGCGTCTGCGTGAGACACAGGCCGCTGTCCCGAAACGTCCAAAGACGCCAAGGGATAGACCAGGCAAGGCCGGCTTAAGGCCTCGCTCAAAGTGGCTGGGAATTCATCCCCTACGACACGCAGTGCCAAAACTCAACCAGGGGGGTAACCGGACGGTGTGCTGCCGTTCGGGGTGTTGTATTAAGCACAGCCTCCCTGGATTCACTTCGGGAGGCATTTGTTTTAACCCTGCCGGAGAGTTCCAGGCGGTATGCCTGGCAAGATATTCAAATCGGAGGTGAATTATGTCAAGCACAACCAATAAGCTGGACCGCTCGGGAATCAACCGCATTCTCCAGGTGTTTGGATTTCTCCTGGT
Source organism: Anaerolineales bacterium (assembly GCA_017882145.1). GTDB lineage: Bacteria > Chloroflexota > Anaerolineae > Anaerolineales > Villigracilaceae > UBA877. Next base: position 32,595 of record JADGQB010000010.1, on the reverse strand, counting down.
TTTCGGCATAATCCTTTTTAGCCTGGCTGGTCGCCTGGATTGGTGGGAGGCGTGGATCTTTATTATCATCTACCTGGCTGGAATCCTGACCAATGGGCTATGGTCGATCCGCCACAACCCGGAGATGATCAACGAGCGCGGCCGGATCGGAAAGAACGCCAAATCCTGGGATAAACTGATCGGCGTTTTCTACACGATCTTCCTTGTGGGATTATTTGCGATTGCCGGATTGGACGCACGCTTTGCCTGGTCGGGGGTGCCGCTATGGGCGAAGATCCTGGGTGGCATTGCGTTGGCTGTTTCGTTGGCAATCACCTTCTGGGTCATGACTGCCAACACGTTCCTTTCCACATTCGTACGCATTCAGGAGGAACGCGGCCACACCACCGTCACCGGCGGGCCTTATCGCTACGTACGGCATCCCATGTACGCAGGCATCCTACTCATGTCCTGGGGCATGCCCTTGCTGCTGGGTTCCTGGTGGGCGCTGATCCCCGGCCTGCTGAACATTGTACTGTTCTTCATCCGGACAGCGCTCGAAGACAAAACCCTGCAAGCAGAGCTGCCAGGATACGTCAAGTATGTACAGCAGGTACATTACCGCCTGATCCCAGGTATCTGGTAAAAGTCAGCGGGATCAGGCAGAAACCAAGCCGGGATTATTTGTAGTGCCGGGCAATCTCCGAAGCATAGCGCATTCCGACAGTCTCCCGGTTGGTTTCCAACCAGTCGGACAGCCTGGTCAAGCCACGCGGCGGATCGGCTGAAACCAGCAGGCCGGCCATCAAGCCCTGCACTTCTTCTGCTGTGATTAACACATCCCCGATGAAAAGGCTGAGCAGGCGCGCAGCCTGCAGAGCCAGGCCGGCCGGAAAGTGCAGAATGCGCCTGTGGTGGCCAATTTTCTTACCTAGCATGCGGACCAGACCATCGAAGGAATAGATTTCCGGGCCGGTTATATCCATAATGGAATTCTCTGAGCCATAAACCGCCTGGCAGGCGATTTCCGCCAGATCTTCCACAAAGACCGGCTGGAGCTTGTATTGACCGTCTCCGATCTGGGGGAAAAACGGGAAGCGGCGCAAAATCCAGGCAATGTTGTTGATCAGGATATCCTCCCGGCCGAAGATCAAGGTGGGACGCAGGATGCTGTAACTTATCCCGGAATCGACCACTGTCTGTTCATTTAGAGCTTTGCCGTGAAAATATGGCAAGTGCGAATCAAGCGAAGGATTGGTAATGCTGATATGCAGGATACGGCGCACACCGGCCGCCTGCGCAGCCCGGGCCAGGGTGCGGGTATTTTCGACCGCTCCCGACTGCGTGACCGTGCCCCGGTCGAAGCGCACCCAATAGGTGTTGACCAGCACGTCTGCGCCGGTCAGATGGGTGATAAGGTCATTTTCGTTGCCGAAATCGAGCGGGAAAGCTTTGACCCTGCCTGCGAAGGGATCCGTGCGATCGGGGTGGTTCGTCAGGGTGAGGACTTCTTCACCTTTTTCCAATAAATGGCGGGTGATGTACTTGCCTGTATAGGAAAATGCACCGGTAACGACGATTCTCATAGCGAACTCCTTTCCTCTGGAACTGATGTTGAGCGGCCTTTTTGAGGACGGATAACTTATCAATCCTGGTCTGTATTTCTTCTGCTAAGACTTCGGAAGCAAATTGCTTTATCCATTCACTTTAATAATGCGATCAAATAAAACAATCCAAAATTGGCAATAACGCTCACAACGAGAATACCTAAATCGGGTAACACTTTTCGTTTTCGGCGGATATCAGCCAAAATTGCCGATCCGGAAAAAAACAGGGCAGGTGCAGCAAGGAAAACTATAACGCTGAACCCTATTCCGCCTAAAATGCTCAAGCCCAGTAGCCCACCACATGCAATCCATACAAGAAATCCCCAACCGGCGGATAATTGTCGGGGCTCAAGAACAATTCCTAAAAATCCCACTGCCCCTAAAATGGCAACTTCCAATAATAGGATGGCAGGCATTGGCCAAAGGGATAAGCCCGGCGTGTCATTTGGTGTTTGTTGTACCCAGATGGAAGCCGCCCCCCCAATGCACATTATTGCTCCAATACCAGCAAGTATCCACTCAATAATACGTCTCATGGCGAAACTCTTCTTGCTAATCATAGGAACTCCTTTCATCGAAAAACAGGAACGTTAATCAGACCGGTGACTTGCGTCCCGGTGAAAAGGAAGCCAGACGATCCTTCCGCTTCCGGATTACTTCAATATTTTCAAGACGGTCTGAACGGTATGCAGCCCCAGACCATCCAGACGGGTGACAGCATTGACCAGCGAGTCGAGTGCATCGAAGAAGTCCTTCAGGGCGCGTAAACGCTCCACCAAGAAGGCCCGTTCCGGATCAGAGTTGTCATCTGATTCGAGTTTTTCCAAAGTCAACCGAACTGTCTCAACGGCACGGTCGAAATCGCTGTTGCGGCGTTCCTGCAGGATGGCACGCACTGCCCGATAGAAATCTGTTTCAGCCTGGTAATAGTCCTTGCGGTCGCCCAACTGGGAAGCTGCGTGGATCAACCCGAGGCGGGAAAGCCCGCGCACATTCGTGCTGATGGCGCCTTTGGTCAAACCGGTTTGCGTGACGAGTTCATCCAGGGACAGCGGTCCGGGAGAAAGATACAACACCGCAAAAATGGCGCCCATGCCTTTGGGAAAGCCCCAGAACCCGCTGATGTTGCTCAAGCCTGAAATGAAATTCTGTTTGAGTTGTTGGAGATCGTTTGCCATTGTCTCATTCCGTTTAGAACGTTTAGTTTGTACTAAACATAGTATATTACAATTCGATCAAAGAATCAAGGTTAAAAAGTAGGCTCAACCACCTTTATCCCAGACGAACCATAAAATGGTTGTTTCGCGATCATTAGATCAGGATAGTGGGAACATTTCCTGTAGGGTTTGCGCCCTTTCGACAACTGAAAGGTGAAAAAGGAAATCCCTGGTGGGAAGATGTTCAATTCCATGTCCGTGCACGATCAAGAGGAAGAATTACATGCATAACATACATACATACCTACATATCTCTATGCGCATTATATGTATGTATGTGTTTGTAGGGATAATTGATATCGAACTATTTACTCCCCCACCACCAGCGTGTATTGTTTATCTCCCGTCTGCCCGCTGACGTTGGTGCCATAGCACCAGACGCTGACAGTGAACTGGTAGGATCCGGATTGAGTCGGCGTGCCGCTGATCCTGGCGGTATGGAGCTGTTCTTCCATAATGAGTTCCAACCCGGGCGGTAGCGCTCCAGCGGAGATGGAATAGTTCCCAACCGGGGTAACATTCCCGGTAATAACAAACTCTACTATATAAAGGCTCCCGACCTTTGCATCCGGCATTTTATCTGGCAGGAATTGGAGGGCCGGGCGCGGGGTCAGAGTGCAAAAGGTGGTGCTCAAGAACACAACCAGGCCGGCCAGAGTCAGGCGCAGACTATTTTTATGCATGCCTACCACTCACCGGCGTAATTGACCTGGAAGGGTTCGGCTTGATGTAGAGTGTAAGCCCAATGCAGTTCGATCAGTTGACGCAGGTGCAGCAGATCGTGAGCCATCCAGGCAGCGAATATATCGCCAGCAGAAAACTTTCCAAATGCCACCGTTTCGAAGGCATCCCAATCGGGGTTCGCCAATTCTTTCAACCAGGCCACGGATTTGCGGCGTTCCAGCAGAAAATCTTCGGTGGACTGCAAAAGGTCACGCTGGTTGTACGCTCGCTCCGTTACCCAACCTTTGGGGTTGATGGGCGGCCAGGGCACACTCGGGCGGTGCAGGATATAGTCGACGCGCACGCGGAAATCCTCGCGTTCCTCATCGTACAGGTGGTTAATAACTTCCAGGATGGACCACTTCTCCGGGTCCGGTTTCCAACGTGCCTGTTCATCCGAGATACCGAGGGTCAAGCTGTGAATCGACCCGGCGTGAAGGGTCATCTGGTTGGTGAAGAAATCCAAGTCCATGGGGCTCCTTTCAAAGGTATCAGAAGTACCAGCCTGCACTGGACTGCGTCCTATGCTGTCCAGGGAGGTACCAATTGTGCCAAAGGTAAGAATATCTTTCACCTGTGGCTCCGCATCTTTGTTGCCGCCGAGTTTACGCCATTTGAGGATTTCCATCAAGCCAGAGAAAGCGTAAAGGCAGACCTGTAGGTCTGCCTTTACCTGCTACTCACATACCTGCTACTCACTATTCACTTTCTTTTCTCCCCTATATTACAATACTTACCAGTTTTTTCTGTACCACAATTACCTTTTTGGGCTGCCTGCCTTCCAGATATTTCCTGACGATCTCGCTCGCTAGTGCTGCTGACTTGATCTCTTCTTCACTGGTATCCGCCGGGAAGACCAGGCGGTCGCGCAGTTTACCATTGATTTGGATCGGTATCGTTATCTCGTCTTCATGTGTGGCAGCCTCATCCACCTTTGGCCAGGACTGGATGTGGATCGAGTACGGCTTGCCGAGCAGCTCCCATAGCTCCTCGGCGATGTGCGGGCAGACCGGTGCCAGCATGCGCAGGTAAAGATCGACCGCCTCGCTCCATTCCCGGGTGCCGGCTGCACCGGCTTCTTTAGCCTTGTACATCTCATTCAGCAGTTCCATCAGGCCGGAAACGATCGTATTGAACTCAAACTGCTCGAAGTCATGCGTCACCTGCTTGAGGGTCTGGTGGACCTTCCGTCGCAGCACCTTTAGAGTCTCAGGAGAAGCCGAAGGGTTCCCAATTGGCTCAGAGAACAGCGCCCAGACGCGCTTCAGCCAGCGGTATGTGCCTTCGATGCCGGTGCGATTCCACGGAGCACCCATATCCCACTTGGCAAAGAAGATCAGGTAGGAGCGGACCGCATCTGCGCCGTAACGATGGACCAGGTCATCCGGGGCAGTCACATTGCCGCGGCTCTTGGACATTTTCTCGTGGTCCTCGCCCAGCACCATGCCCTGGTTGCGCAGTTGGATCATTGGCTCGGATCCTTCGGTGATCTGCATGTCGCGCAGCGCCTTGTGAAAGAAGCGCGTGTACATCAGGTGCATGGTGGCGTGCTCGATGCCGCCGGTATAGGTATCCACTGGCATCCAATAGTTATACTCGGACTCCTCAAACGGGCCCTGGTTGTACCAGGGAGACAGGTAGCGCAGGTGATACCACGAAGAACACATAAAGGTATCCATCGTATCCGTCTCACGCACGGCCGGCTCGCCACAGACCGGACATTTGGCCTGTTTCCAGGTCGGGTGCAGTTTCAGAGGCGATTCGCCAGTGGGTTTCCAGGCAACATCATCAGGCAGCAGGACGGGCAATTCATCGTCCGGGACCGGGTTCCAGCCATCCTTCTCGCAATAGATCATCGGGATGGGCGCGCCCCAATAACGCTGGCGTGAGATCAACCAGTCACGCAGTTTATAAGTGACAGCCTCTTTGCCAATCCCCTGCCCAGCCAGCCAGTCAATTACGGCGGTGATGCCGGGATTCTTGCGACCTTTTTCATCGTTAACGGCCAGTCCGTTGAATTGGGCTGAGTTGATCATGTGACCTGCACCGACATAGGCGACTTCCATCGTTTCGCCGTCCAGGTCAGGAACACCTTCCGGCTGGATAACCGGGATGATCTGCAGCCCAAATTTACGGGCAAAGGCGAAGTCGCGCTCATCATGGGCGGGTACCGCCATAATGGCGCCGGTGCCGTAGGTCATCAGGACATAATCGGCAGTCCAGATCGGGATCTTCACTCCATTAACGGGGTTGACGGCATAAGCTCCGGTAAAGACTCCGGTCTTCTCCTTATCGGTAGCCTCGCGTTCGATATCGGATTGGCGGGCAGCCTGTTTCTTGTAGTCTTCAACAGCCTGCCTGTGCTCGGCGGTGGTCAGTTTCCCGACCAGTGGGTGTTCCGGGGAGAGTACCATGAAGGTGGCACCCCACAGCGTGTCTGGTCGGGTTGTAAATACTTCCAGGGAATCACCCATTTCAGTCTTGAAAATGACTGATGCGCCTTCGGAACGACCGATCCAATTCGTCTGCAGGGTGCGGACGCGTTCGGGCCAATCCAAGCCTTCGTAGTTCAGCAGCTCATCGGCGTACTGGGTGATACGGAAGAACCACTGTTCCAGGTCTTTCTTGATGACCGGCGTGCCACAACGCTCACAATGACGGTCTTCGCCCCAGACCTGCTCACGTGCCAGGGTGGTGTTGTCATGCGGGCAGAAATCAACCGGCGACATTTTGCGGTAAGCCAGCCCGTGCTTATACAGCTGGATGAAAAACCACTGGGTCCAGCGGTAGTATTCCGGGTCCGCCGATACTGCCTCACGGCGCCAGTCGAACATGGCTCCCATCGAACGCATTTGCTTGCGCATGTTCTCGATGTTTTTATAGGTCCATACCTTTGGATGGACGCCGCGCTTGATGGCGGCGTTCTCCGCCGGCAGGCCGAAGGCATCGAACCCCATTGGGAACAGGACGTTGTAGCCGTTCATGCGCATGTAGCGTGCGCGTGCATCCGCGGGTGTCATGGCATACCAGTGACCGATGTGCAGATCTCCGGAGGGATACGGCAGCATGGTCAGCGCATAATGTTTGGGCCTCTTAGGATCAATATCGGAATGGTACAGGCCATCGGCTTCCCATTTGGCCTGCCATTTCGGTTCAATTTGGGTTGGAATATAGTCGCTCATTCTGTATCCTTGGTAATAGATTCTAAAAGAAAATGTCGAACGTCATAAGCTAAATGTCAGGCTTTTGACTTTATACTCAACTTTTGACAATTAGCTCAATCGGAGGCGCGCGAGAAGGCAGGGACGGAACTCAATAATTCTTGTAACTATTTCAAACATGGCACGCCTCCTTTCGGTAATCCAAACAAAAATCCCTTCATCCACTCAGGGACGAAGGGTCAGCTCCGCGGTACCACCCGGATTACGTTAGCAAGTTGATTTGTTTACGTGTTTTCGCGTTTATCGCTCCAACCCGAAAACCAGTCAACGTGATAACGTCTCTCTTTTTGCGTTAACGGGCATTCCCGGCGCTGACTACTGGATTCACCAGCGCAGTCTCTCTTGCGAGGGCAGGCGAGTTCGGTCTTTGGCACCCATCCGGGTCCGTGGCGCTCCAGTTTGCGCCTTGAAGGGCTTCCACCTCGCTCTCCCTTCTCGCTGACGGGATGACCTACTACTCCTGTCATGACTTTAATGGATTTCAGTTTACAACTATCAACCTTCAGTATATCACACAGCGGCCAGCATTCAGGCTAATGCTGATGGCTGACCGCTGAATACTATTTGTGGACCCAGAGAGATTCGAACTCTCGACCTTCTCAATGCCATTGAGACGCGCTCCCAACTGCGCTATGGGCCCATTTTTTCTTTTGATTGCCGATTGAGGATCGCAGATTGCCGGGGATGCCAATCAGCAATCTCATATCGGCAATCAACCATCCTGGTGGACCTGGAGAGATTCGAACTCTCGACCTCCTCAGTGCGATTGAGGCGCGCTCCCAACTGCGCTACAGGCCCTTTCATGGGCGTGGGGTATTCTACCTGAGGCAGGTGGGAATGTCAAGGAAACCTGTAACCTGGGATTTGATACCTATTTAACACCCGGGAATCATCAAGTAGTCGTAAAATCAACGCCGAGGTTATTGCATGAAACCCTTCCAACTCATTTTCAATTACGCCCGTAAATATACGGCTTCTCTGGTCGTAACTGCCCTGAGCATGCTGGCCCTGGTGGGTATCCAACTTTTGATACCGTGGATCGTCAAACTGCTGATCGCACGCATCACCGACCCCGGAACCACCCTGGCGAATTATAACTATGTCACCACCCTGACATTGATCGTAATGGCGGCTTACATCGTGCGGGCTGGACTGACTTTTGTGCGCTCGTACCTGGCGCATGTGGCCGGCTGGGGTGTGGTGGCAGACGTGCGTGAATATATCTACGAACATATGCAGCGCTTGAGCCTGCGCTTCTACGAAGATAAGCAGGTTGGAAACCTGATGTCGAATGTGGTCAACGACACCGACCTGTTCGAACAGCTGATCGCGCATGCCATCCCGGATGTGGTTGTCAACCTGGTCACGCTGGTAGGCGTGTCGGTTGTCCTCTTCAGTCTGAATTGGAAGTTAACCCTATTCAGCCTGATCCCGATTCCGCTGGTGTTCCTTTCCCTTCGAGTCTATGCAAAATATGTCCGACCGGCCTTCCGTAACCGCCAGAAGGTTTTAGGCGACCTGAATGCCTTGCTAAACGATAACCTGTCGGGAATCCGGGAAATCAAGGCGTTCACACGCGAAACAGAGGAAGCCAAACGCGTGCATGCCGGTATTGAAAATTACCGCAAATCCCAGTTGAGCGCCTTGAGGTTGATGGCTACCTTCCAGCCATTTGTGGAGTTTACATCTTCGCTCGGGACGCTGATCGTCATCTACTTTGGCGGGCGGCTGGCACTGCAAGGATCCCTGCCCGTGGCAGACCTGGTGGCATTCTTCCTGTATTTGCAGAGTTTCTACGCCCCCGTGCAGAATCTGAGTGCCGCCTGGGAGGCCATCCAGTCCTCGCTGGCGGGTGCGGACCGGGTGGCGGACTTGATTGCCGAACCGCATGAGCCGCAGAATATGCGCGGCGCCGGGCCGGTGACGGGTTCCGTCAAGGGTGAGTTCACCTTCAAGAACGTTTGCTTTGAATATACTTCCGGTATTCCGGTGCTGGATGACATTTCCCTGACCATCCCAGCCAAATCGGTGGCGGCGCTGGTGGGGCCGACCGGCGTTGGAAAGACCACCCTGGTCAGCCTGATCCCGCGCTTCTACGATGTGACCAGCGGTTCGATCACGCTGGATGGACGCGACCTGCGCGACTACACCCTGGACAGCCTACGCAAGCAGGTCAGTATTGTCCTGCAGGATGTGTTCCTGTTCTATGGGACGGTCCGTGAAAACCTGTTGTTTGGACGCCCGGAAGCCGGCGAGGCCGAGATGGTGGCGGCTGCGCAGGCCGCCAACGCTCACGAGTTCATCATGGAGCTGGCGCAGGGCTACGATACCCTGATCGGCGAACGCGGCGTTAAACTTTCCGGCGGACAGAAGCAGCGCCTGTCGATCGCACGCGCCATCCTGAAGGATGCACCCATCCTGATCCTGGATGAGGCCACCTCTTCGGTGGATACCGGGACTGAACTGCTGATCCAGCAGGCGCTCGAACGGCTGATGCAGGGGCGGACTACCCTGATCATTGCTCATCGGCTATCTACGGTACGGAATGCAGACCAGATCGTGGTTTTGGAGGACAAATCCATCCGCGAGATGGGGACACATGAGGAATTGATCAATCTGAAAGATGGGCTGTACCGGAAATTGTATACGGTGCAAAGGAATTTGGATCCGGTAAACCAATAATTAAAGCCAGCCGGATAAATTGTTACCCAAATTCCCAACAACAATTCTTTATAAATATTCCTTCAACTGCCTGGCTCTTCTCGGATGACGCAAGCGCCGCAAGGCTTTGCCCTCAATCTGGCGGATACGCTCACGCGTCAGTCCGAACTTCTCCCCCACTTCCTCCAACGTGAAGGGGTCGCCAGTGTCCAAGCCGAAGCGCATGCGCAGCACGCGCGCCTCGCGCGGTGTTAGCGTACCCAGCACTTCCTCAATCTTGTCCTTCAACATGGACTGATAGACACTCTGGATCGGGGTCGGGCTGAGCTCATCCTCGATGAACATGCCCAGCTCCGAGTCTTCGTCGTCTCCGATCGGACTTTCCAGTGAAAGCGGCAGCCAAGAGACCTTGAGCACCCACTGCACTTTCTCCAAATCCATCTTCACTTCAGCCGCCAGTTCCTCAGGCGTGGGGATACGGCCCAGGCGTTGTTCCAGATCATGGGTGGCTTTGTAGATCTGCCGGATGCGGTCATTCACATGGACGGGAAGGCGGATCGTGCGGGCCTGATCAGCGATGGCGCGCGTGATTGTTTGGCGGATCCACCAGGTAGCATAGGTGGAAAAACGGAAACCGCGATGAACATCGTATTTTTCGACGGCCTTCATCAAGCCAAGATTACCTTCCTGGATCAGATCCAGGAATGCCACCCCGCGCCCCATATAACGTTTGGCAATGCTCACCACCAGGCGGGTATTGGCCTTGATAATGTGTTCGCGTGCCAGAATCCCATCCTGCACCAGTGCATCCAAACGCTGCCGTTCCAGGTTGCGGCGGCGTCCCAGGCAGCGCAACAACTCAGTGCGAGCCTTGTGCCCATCTTCAATACGGACAGCCAACCGATATTCCTCTTCTGCTTTGAGGAGCGGGACACGGGACATCTCTTTAAGATACATCCCCACCGAGTCATCGCTGGAACCATCCGTGGCGGCTGGCTCCACCCAGGCTTCCATTTCAGGTGCGACCATCTCATCAGTGGATAGGGTTTCACAGTCGGGGTCCACCACATCCACACCGCGATGACGTAGTGCATGCATGATAACGGACAAGCGTTCCGAATCCTCGCCCACTTCCGGCGAAAGATCCAACAGATCATCGGTCGTCAAATAGCCTTGGACGGAGGCTTTCTCCAACAGCAGATTCAGGTCTTCCCGGTTATGGTTTCGGTCAAGTGGCGCCATCGCTAACCCTCCTCTTCAGGCGCAGATTACAACAGGTCTTTCAACGCCGCGAACGGCGAGTCGGCCTGGGGACGATGCCCGCAATCGGTCTTATTCAGGTTCTCACCACAGACCGGGCACAGGCCTTTGCAATCCGGCTTACACACCGGACTGATCGGAAATTCCAACAATGCATACTCCCTCAGCAACGGCTCCAGGTCAATCTGACCATCTTCGGGTACAAGCAGACCTGATTCGGTAATATTGCTCTGGTCGAAGGCATACAGATCCGTGACCGTCCACTTAAGAAGCTGGGAAAAGGGGTCCAGGCAGCGTACACACTCCAGATCCGTTTTTGCCTCGAACTCACCCTGCAGGAAAAATCCCTGGGGAGTTCGGCTGAAACGGGCAGTGCCGGTGAAATCCTGGACGGTGAGATCATCCCCCAACCGCATGGTTTCATATTCGAAGGTAAAATCACGGCTCGTCCCGATCGTTGCATTGATCAGAAATCCGACGTTAAGCCGCAATGGGTGACGAGGGTTTGTCAATGGTTACTTCTATACGCAAGTATTGGGACCATAATCATTCTAGCACAGCGCAGACTCGAAGTCAAGAATACTTACAGGATTATCAGAATCGTCGAAAAAAGCTCAAACTCGACTATGAGCGTGGGGATTCCACGTTTTTTCCGAATCCATTTCTTTCGCTAGATAAATTGGATTAAATGATAAATTCCCAACCAACAATCATTCTAAAAGGTAAGGTTTAGCATCCATTAGAAAATTCAGGAGGAGTTCGCATTTTGAGTGTGTGCAGCTTCGCTGCACACACTCAAAATGCGGTTCTTAAATAATTTTTGTAGGTTCTTCGTCAGGTGAACCATATAATCTCATCCAGAAACATGTACTGCCACCAGTGTCACATCGTCATCCTGGGAGGCACCGGATTGATAGTCCATCAACACCTTATGGAGCATATCGCAGACCTGCTGCCCGCTCTGTCCTGGCAGGGTGGCGAGGGTCTTTAAAACTTGTTCATGCCCGAAAACCTGGCCTTGCGGGTTCCGGCAGTCAGTCAACCCGTCCGTAAAAACCAACAGGGTACCACCAGGCGGCAGTTGGATGGAACTTTCATCCAGGAGCAGGTCGTCGAACACGCCCAACGCCTGACCCGTATCATGCGGGAGCGTCTGGACGGCGCCTGCCGCATCCATGAGCATGGGCAGTTCGTGGCCAGCCCGGGCAAAATCCAACCTTCCGCTGGCACAATCCAGGATGCCAAACAGGACCGTTACAAATTGGTCGGATTGCCCCAGCATGATGAGATGGCTGTTAACGCGCCGCAATATCTGCCCGGGTGTGCCACCATGCTGGGCCTCGGACATGATAAGCGCATGCGAGCGTGCCATGAAGATGGCGGAAGGAACTCCTTTATCTGACACATCCCCTACCACCAATCCGACCCGGCTGCCATCCAACCTGAAAATGTCATAGAAATCCCCACCGACCATGCGGGCCGGATCCATGACCGCTCCAAATGTGTAACCTGCTATTTGCGGGAGTGCCTGCGGCAGGATGCTAATCTGGATCTCAGCGGCAACCTGCAATTCCTTTTCCAGGCGCTCCTTCTCGATAATCTGAACCTGGGCCGCCTTGAGTTCATCGTAGGCCTGCTGCAGCTTGCGATTCTGTTCCTGGAGATCATGGAAAGAGAGCATGGTGGTTGTATCGAGGCGCTTGGTGAGGGTTTGCACCATGGTATAGGCCAATTTTGGCTGACGGGTAAGTAAACCGTCGAAATCGGTGCGGGTCATCATCCACAAACGGGTTGCTTCAACCGCCCGGACGGAGGCGGTGCGCGCCCTGCCAGGGATCAAGAGACTCATCTCGCCAATGAACTCACCCGGACCAAAAACCGCCAATTGTCTTTCATCGGGTGTACCAAGGGCCAAAAGGACCGCCAACAGGCCCTCCAGAATGATAAAGAGACTTTCGCCAGGCTCACCTTCGCAGAACAGCACGTCGCCCGGGGCCAGGTCCATAACCTGGAGATTGGCAGCCAGGTAATCCAGCTCGCTGCGAGGTAAATTACTCAATAATGGGACTTTTTTGAAAAGGATGGTTTGAGCCATAGGTATCCTGTAAAAAAACGGCTAGTGTTTTGGGAACGAGGGAAGTACTTTATCAAGTACACCAACACCAACGCCCATGGTAACCAGGGCCACAACCATGGCAATTAGTAAGATTGTGAAAAGCATACCCGAGTAACCCAAGGCCAGGCCCCAGACTGCCTGCCGGCGGCCGGTAATCCCTGTTTGTTTGATCTGACCAAGAGCTACGTGTCCGGTCAAAATGCCAATCAGCCATAAAACGAATGGCAGGAAATCCAACACAGTCGAGCAAACGGCACTTGACCCGCCAGTCGCGAAGGCTAAAAGCAAACCGAGGGTCAAATCAAAGCACCACTGCAAGAAATAAAGAATCCAGCCCAGGATTCCCAGCGTAAGGCTGGTTCTGGCAAGTTTACTGGTAACTGGACTCAATTCCATAATGCTTGGGTTAAACCGATATTATTATGGAGAATTACTCCATTTCAAACCAGGAGGCCCGGAGTAGATAAATCAAAATAATAACCGATGAGACCTCAAAGAGAACCGGGAATATTGGAATGTGTCCGACGAATTTTAACGTGCACAATACGAATGAGCTGATTCCGAAAGCCCAGGCTCCCCATTTATAGCCATTCCATAGTACCAGCAAGAATACAAAATTGACCAATGCCAGGCCAGCATCCACCAGTCCCACCCAAAATGCCAGAGGTGACTCTGCGATGGAGGCATGCGCCGTGACGAGATAGGTCAACATTGTTACAGTATTAGTAATCAACATCAATACAATAAAGGTTTTAACCAGAATGCCGTGTTGAAAATCCCGCCGGCGCAGCCCCACGGTTCCGTATATGCCCAGCAGGGTTAGTCCTGGCAGAAAGGTGAACAGAAACCATTGATATTGCTCTATCACAGGACGGTCCAAACCGTATATGCGGGTCAGATTTGCGATTTGTTGCGGCGTACTCCCGAATGGAATGGTTGTTTCCAAGACGCGCAGCCCATAGACAACAAACGAAGCAAGGATGAGCAGGAGGCCAATAACCAACACGAGATAACTACGCCAATTTTTCACTCAAAAGCTCCACTCTCGGAAAAAATGCACCAGGAATTGAAAACCTAGCCAATCATAAGGATTGGCTAAAATCGATCTCTTCCTTGCCGCCCAACTTTTCCTGGATCCGTTCAACCACCAATTCCAACGCCATGGGTTGATGAACAAAATCCAGGTCATCGGTATGGATGGTAAGCACGGGGCATAGGTCGAAAGACAGCAGCCAATCGTCATAAAAGGATTCCAGCAATGCCAGGTATTCGGTCGTGATGCCGGTTTCCATATTACGGGCACGCTTGCGGATGCGGTCCATCAATATTTCTGCCGGGCATTTCAGGTAAACCAACAGATTCGGCAACGGCAGGCTGTTGACCACCAGGTCGAACAATTTCCGATAAGCCAGATAATCGCGCTCAGAAAGGTTGCCCATGTGGTGCAGAGCACGTGAAAAGATAATGGCATCCTCGTAAATGCTCCGGTCAAGGATGGCCGGGCGCGGGTCGTGGGCCGCTTCCAAATATTGATCAGCGCGATGCCCAAGAAAATAGATCTGGAGATGGAATGACCAGGCGCGCATATCGGCATAAAAATCAGGCAGGTAGGGATTATCGGCGACGGATTCAAAGTCCGTCCGCCAGCCCAAGCGCGAGCCGATCCGTTCGGTAAGCGATGTCTTGCCCACTCCAATGTTCCCAGCAACAACAACCAATCTTTTTGGCATGGTGCCTCCTCAAAAATCTGGATAATTGTACACCCGGTTTAACACGGCTATTATAAATAATTCAGGATGCCAATCTTGTGAGGAACATTTCCATTCATAGCAATCCCTTGTAAGCCTTTATAATTGAAAACATTAGACACTATCCCAGGAGGTTTGCCATGCCATTATTCGGAAAGAAACCTGCCATGAATGTACCGGCGCTCTCTACCGGCGAAATCAAGACCCGCCTGCTGAGTCTCAACCGGCCCAGCGCGCCCTTCCGCATTGTGGAAGGGCAACCCGAGGGTGTGGACCTGATTGCGGAATGGAAGATCGTGGATGCCAGTTGGTACGAAATTTTCGCCAAGGCCAAACTTGAAAAAGTTTTCCGGATTTACATGAAATTGGATGCCGGTAAAAACGAAGTCCGTGCCCAAGACCACGAGTATTCTGTCGAGTGGTCAGCCGGCGTACCCAGCCTGAAGCTGGCTGTCAGCTCTTTCAAAGGACAGATGACATCCGTGGAATTCGGAACCGGTTTTGCCTTCAGCGAGACATTGGCCCCGGGTCAGGTCTATAAATACAAATTCAATACGAATGAGCTCAAGAAACCCATCCAGGATATTTGCGCGTCAAGCGGCTGGAACTATAAAGGGGTTGCCTTTGGGAAGTTGTAAGCGCTCCTTCCAAAACCTTGTAACTAGCGTCAGGCCTGCTTACGAATGTCCGGCAGGAACAGCCAGGCAGCGCTCGCCATAACCAGCAGCAAGCCGGCTCCCAGCATCACAGTGAGCGGTTCGCCAATCTTTTCGGCCAGCGCACCAGCCAAAAGCGAACCAATTGGCATGGAGCCGAAGAATACCAACGTATATACACCCATTACCCTACCGCGCAACCTATCCGAAACAAGGGATTGTACGATCGCCTGGCTGTTGTTGAGCACCATCATGAAACCCCAACCAACCACCAGCAAAGTCACCAGCGAGAGCGGCAGCCAGCGAATAAATGCAAACACGAACAACGCCACCGGCATGACAAAAGCTCCGATTGTCCAGATCCTGCCACGGACTTTACGGAGGCCCCAATAGGCCAGCATGAGAGCACTGACCAATGATCCAAGGCCACGCGCGGAGACCAGCCAGCCGTTCGTTGTTACGTCACCGTGCATGACATCTTTAGCCCAGGCCGGCAGCAGGTTCATCATTCCAATCCCAAAAATGCTGACGACACCCACGGAGATGATCAGGCTGAGGATCATGCGGTTCTTAAGTACATAGCGAATCCCCTCGCCCAATTCTGCCAGGGCGGTGTCGCGATGCTCAGGCTTTTCCTCCAATTTGATCCGCATCAACAGCAAAGCTATGATCACGGCTATGAATGAGATACCGTTCAGGGTAAAACACCAGGCCGGTCCGATGGCAGCGTAGGTCAAGCCTGCCACGGAAGGCCCGACTACCGTGGCAATGTTAAACATGGTCGAGTTCAGAGCAATGGCATTGGTCATATTTTCGCGGCTGACCAATTCCAGAACGAAGGAAGTCCGGGCAGGAGCGTCAAATGCATTGGCCACTCCCAGCAGGAAGGCCAGTACAATAATATGCCAGGGCAGAACCTGGTTGGTAAAAGTCAGGGCTGCCAGGATGAATGCCAGGATCAGCATGGCAGTCTGGGTTATGACAAGGAGTTTACGCCGCGGCAGACGGTCTGCTATCACTCCGCCGAAAAGGGTAAATAGTAACGCGGGCGCGCCGCCAACAAACCCGACCAACCCAAGGTAAACAGGAGAACCAGTAATTTGGTAAATAAGATATCCCTGGGCAGTACTCTGCATCCAGGTGCCGACCAGTGAGACCACCTGGCCTCCAAACCACAAGCGATAATTGTAGTGGTTAAGGGCAGCAAATGTCTGTTTCCAGCGCAAGTTTCGAATTTTTCCGGTAGATTGTTCTTCAATCGCCAAAAGTCACCTCGATGGATAAATGTTGTCGAATTATACAGGGAATTCGATGGGATGAATTCATCCGGGAAAAGATCGGGTAATGAGGAGAAAAAACCAAGGAAGCGCAATTAGATGAAAATGATGAGGAACCATATAAAGTCAAACCAGACAAGGATGAGTTTTCCCCTGGAACTAAATGGCAACCGGCAAATACATGCCGGCTGCCAAATATGAAAAGCTGGATTGATCAAGCCACCCAGAAATTGAAGGCAAACAAGGTCGCCATCAGCCCCATTAGAAGAATACTGGCAATCGTCCAGGCCCGGTCGAAGGCGGAATTTTTGCCCCACCTGGCCAGCATTACGAAAACTGCAGGTGCGCCCAAAATATAACGGATGATGCCCTGGGCGGGTCCGCTACCCCAGGAAATCAGCAGAACAGCCAGGCTGAAGAATGCAATCTCGGGATAATGTTTGATGCAGGTGACACAGGTTGCCACACCGATGACCAGGCCGAGGAATTCGGTCAGGAAGTAGGCAGTCCGCTCGGGGATATGAACGAACAGGTTGTGGAAAGCTGCCGCCCAATTGTAATAGGCGCTCCCAAAATCCAGAAAACCGCGCCCAAAGTAGTTGGTTTCGACAATATCGAAATTCAATCCGAGGCGGGAGAACTTCCAGACCAGGTAGGCGATCAAAGGGGCAAAGGCCAGGAGCATTTTTGTGAAGGAGACCACAACAACCAGGTCTTTTCGAAGCACAGACCACTCCGGATCCTCGGGTCGATGGATACCGAAAATGCCCCGGACAGCCTTGCGGGCTGCCAGGAACAGAGCCCGCCAGGATTCCTTCCACCAGTAATAGATCTGGCGCCATTCCAGGTCAATATCCAGCCAATCCCCGGTGCGGAACCAGGTGAGTGCCATCGGGATGACCAACGCCACCCCCACGGCACGTGTCAGGGTGGCACCTGCCCCCAGCAAGGCGGCCGGCAGCCATTTCCCGCGCCGCAACATGGCCAAACATGCAAATGCCAAACCTACAAAGAGGCCCTCCGTATAAACCTGGACAAGGAAAAAGCCGGTTGGGAAGATCAGCAGATAAAAGGCCGCCCGTGTAGCGCCTTCATCACCCAAACTGTCGCTGGTCAGATCATAGAGCGCCAGCATTGCCATCAAGGCACCCAATGCAGAGACAATTACACCTGCCAGGGTGGTGGTGGCAACAATATTAAGTCCGATCAACTTGAGCGGCTGGCTGAAGAGCCACATAACCCAGGGATAGAACGGAAAGAAGGCATAGTTCAAGGAAAGAGATTCTCCGTTGTAGAGATTCCCACCCAGGAGCATGCCGTCCTGCCAGACGGTCGTCGAGCCAAAGGGAGTCAAATGCGGGACTTTGGGCGAGTCATACCCATCAATTGCGATGCCAATATAGTACTCCGAATCCCAACATACCTGGGCATTCATGAAAGGCTCGTTGAGGTAAGGACGGTCGAGCTGGTAAGTAGCCGGCTCGGTATAGGTGGTTGTCCAATCCTGCGCCCGATCCGGGAAGACCGGCTGGAAACGGGCGGTTGCCAGTGCTTGAAATCCGATCACGATCAACGCCCAGGCCAGCCAGATCAGAAATATCTTACGAAAGGCGTTTTTATTCATAATTACTTCTCGATTCCCGTAACTACCATATCTTGCATGAAGAAGCGCTGCGACAGGAACAGAATTACAAGGGGAATAGCGATGAGCATGACTGCGCCGGTCTGCAAAACTTCTGGCGTGAATCCATAGGTTGGGAAGGCTTGAGCGCTGAATGCCATCGTCTGCAGGTCTGGCCGTATGGCCAGGTAGAGACTGGCCATGCGCAGCTCATTCCAGGTGTTGAAGAAGTGCAGCAATGCCACGGTCACGATGGCGGGGACGGCCTGGGGAATGATGATCGAGATCAGGGTCCGCAAAGGGCCGGCCCCATCCAGCATGGCAGCTTCATCCAGGTCGCGTGGAATGCTCCTGAAATTCTGCCTGAGCAGGAAGATGTAGATGGCACTTCCGAAGAAGGCCGGAACGATGAGCGGGTAATAGGTCCCGTTCCAGGGCAGGATGCGGGTGAAGATGACGTAGCTTGGGACCAGGGTGATACTATCAGGAATGACGATGGTGGCGATCAGGAGGAAAAACAGGAACTTCCCACCCGGGATCCTGAAGCGCGAAAATCCATAAGCGACCGCGATGGATGACAGCAAGATGCCAATCTCACTCAAAACCACAATAATGAGCGAGTTCCTGAACAAATGCGGGTAATCAACCGCTTTCCAGATGTTAATGTAATTGTCCCAGTAAATCCGGAAGTGGAAAACCCCATCCAGGCTGCGCCAGGAACCATTCCAGTCGATGAGGCCTTGTTCCGGGTGAGCCGGGTCAATGAACTGGCTGGAAAGGCGGCTGGGCTTGACCAGAGCCCAATCGTGGATGACACCATCCGGAGTGGGCACCTTGTAGAGCTGGTAGGTGGTGCCCTGATACACATAGGTCAGGCGTTCAGCCGGATAGATCGGTGCAGACCGGTCGCGGAACTCGTCGGAGGACCTGAGGGAAGTCACCACCATGTATGACAGCGGGGAAAGGAAAACCAGCAGGAAAATCCAGATGAACAGTGTCAACAAGGCTGTTCCGGTAAATTCCCATGCACGCAATGTCAGGGTCGAGGACTGCCGGCGGAGAGAAGACTTAGATTTCATCATCGCTGCTCTCCTCCGGGAAGTGGACCCAGTAACGGGCTGAACGGAAAAGGATGATCGTAACGACCATGACCAGGATGAACATGATCCAGGCCAGGGCGCTGGCATAGCCCAGGTTCGAGAATGAGAACATTTGATAAGTGATGTAGGATTCCATCGGGGAGAGGCTCTGGCTATAGGATAAACCCCGGTCGAGCAGTGCCACTCCGCCAAAAGCGCTGATCATGTTAATCACCAGGGAGAAAAAGATCGCCGGCGAACTCATCGGAACGGTGATGGAAACGAAGCGGTTGATTGGACCAGCCCCATCGACCCGGGCCGCTTCGTAAAGCTCCTTCGGGACGGCCTGCATAGCTCCCAACATGATCAGAAAGCCGGGTCCGATCGTCCAAAGGGAAAGGATGATCGGGAATAGACTATATAAGGGAGTAGATTGGGATAAGTGGAAGAGGCGCGTGATCCAACCGTTGTTGACATCGATCAACCCGGAAATAATAATGAAGATCGCGATAGCCGGGATGATACTGGGCATGAAGAAGAGCGTGCGCATGATACGCTTGCCACGCAGCCGCTCACTGGTAAAGACCGCTGCCAGGAAAAGTGCAATCACCATCTCAAGGGGGACCGACAGCAGGAAATAACTGATCGACCCAAACAGGCTGGCACCGGCGGAAGAATCCTTGAAAAAAGTCAGGTAATTGGTCAGGCCGATGAAGCGTGTAGCTTCCGGTTCCAGCATCTTGAAATTCGTAAATGAAAAACCCAGAGCGGCCAGGATGGGAACGAGTTTAAAGAACAAAAATCCCAGCAGCCAGGGCAAAAGGAATAGGAACCCGACGGTGGCCTCGTATTTTCTAAGAGAGAGATGCTTATCCGGTTTTGGCGACCTGCTGCGAGGCGCAGGTGCGCGTTTCACATTGAACATGACCTGTCTCCTAATGTACGCTACTATGCAATAAATTCTGTCCCTTGAACTCCCGACCCAAAACCTGCAAATAACCTGACGATAACAATTCCCCGGTTTCGTCAGGGGAATTATTCGTATTACACTACTATAGGCTATATTTTATCGGACTTCTTCCATCTGTAGGAGAGTCAAAACCCTGGTCAAAGGTATAGTCTTTACTAGCCATAAAGCCAGGTGGCCGGTTGAATTCACTCTACCTGGAATTAAAACCACAAGCGCCCAAATGGGCGCCTGGGTGATATCTTCAGTAATCCTCACGGAGTGTGAAACGGCTAACACTCGCTATAGCCGCAGTTGTAACATTTCCGGCAACCTTCTTCATTTACCATGGAAGCCTCGCCGCATTCCGGGCAAAGCTCGCTGGTTTTGAGAGCCATCTGCCGGGCTGAGGCTGGCGGCTGCAGGTCTGGAGTTCCGACCCCTGTCAACAGGTCCTGAACGGATTCACCAGGATGACTGTGATTCTCAGGTTTCTCATCGCCTTTTTCGACAACGTGCGTCAGTCCGCCGGTCAAGTATTCATCCAGTACCTGCCCGACCCCATCTGCCAGGGAACGGACCCGGTTCGGCCCAAAGCCCAGCGAGCGTCCGCCGCCAATGCCCGAGAGCTGGCGGACTACTTCAGCCAGGCGCTCGCGCGGCGGGATGGGCGAGGCCAGGCGCAGCACATAGGAAACCAGCCGGCCAATTGCTTCCGAAACGGCGGCGGTCTCTGAACCAGCCTTGGCCGTATTAATGAAGACTTCAAATGGATGCCCACCCCCATTCTGGTTAACCGTGATGAAAGCCTTGCCGAGCGGCGTTTCCACGCTAAAAGTGCTGCCAACCAGGGCATGCGGACGGGCTTTCTTGGTCTCATGCCAGCCTGCCAATTGGGTGGCAATTTCGGCTTCTTCAACGCTGGAAGTTGCAACTTCCGCGGTGGAAGATCGCCAGTTAGGCATCGTCAAGCTGCTGGTGCTTTTAGGTTGTTTTTTATCAGCGGTTTCCTTGGTTTCGAGGACTACCTTCTCACGTGAACCAGTCACATAAACGGTGATGCCCTTGCAGCCCAGTTCCCAGGCCAGTTGGTAAACTTCCGCAACATCTTCCACGGTTGCACCAACGGGGAAGTTGACTGTCTTTGATAGTGAATTATCCACGAAGGCCTGCAGGGAGGCCTGCATCCGGACGTGTTCCTTGGCGCTGATATCGCCGGCTACCACGAATACATTACGAACGGTTTCGGGCACCTCGCGGATATCCTGGCAGGTGCCGTGTTCCATCACTTTCTCGATGATCTGCTGGCGTACATCTCCAACGATGCCAGCTTTTTCGAGGGCCAGCCCAAAACGCGGACTGGCATAGGTCAGTTGCAGATCTTTGCCCTGGTCGTTAACGTGACGAACATAGGCCAGTGCAAAAACCGGCTCACAACCATAACCTTCGCAACCTGCCACCGTGGCAATGGTACCGGTTGGGGCGACGGTGGTCTGGGCAGCGTTGCGGATGCCAAATTTTTTGATCCCTTCCAGAATTTCATTCCAATCCAGTGCCGGGCGGCCCCAATCACACTGATAAGGAAAAAGTGGTTGTGGGGGTGTCCAATGTAAATCTTCAAAATCGTAAATACTCCCTTTTATGGCCGGGAAAGCACCGCGCTCTCGTGCCAGAGCGACACTCGTCCGCATGGCGTGGAATCGGACAAATTCCATCACATGTGCACCGAACTCCTGTCCCTCTTGAGAACCATAGCGCACACCCACGTGATACATTAAATCTGCCAGGCCCATGATGCCCAACCCTATGCGGCGGGCTCGATGCGCAGCCTCTTTCAATTGCGGGACTGCCGGAACATATGCATTGGCATCCACCACATCATCCAGGAAGCGAGTCGAAAGTTCCACGGCATGGGACAGGCCATCCCAATCCACCTCGCCATCCGAGCCGCAAAATTCAGCCAGGTTAACCGAACCCAGGCAGCAATTCTCATACGGTCCTAGCCACTGTTCCCCACAAGGGTTGGTGGCTTCCAAAGGATATAAGTGTGGCACGGGATTGGAGCGGTTGGCGGCATCTAAAAACAACATCCCCGGCTCACCGTTATGGTGCGCCTGGTCGACAATCTTTTGGAATAGTTCACGGGCTCGGACCGTTTTATATGTTCGAAGGGGTATACCTTTAGCTGCGGCTTGCTCCGGCGTGCCACTAAAACCACGATATCCGGGAGCATTAACATCCGGGAAACGCAACTCCCAATCGGCATCATCCCTGACGGCCTGCATGAAAGCGTCGGTGATACCCACCGAGATGTTGAAGTTGGTGATCTGGTTTTCGTCAATCTTACAAGTGATGAATTCCTCGATATCCGGATGATCCACACGCAGGACGCCCATATTGGCTCCACGGCGGGTTCCACCCTGGGCGATCTCGCCAAAGGCATGGTCGTATACGCGCAGGAAACCTACCGGTCCGGTGGCATGCCCTGCGGAAGATTTGACGAGGGCTCCTTTTGGACGAAGGCGTGAGAATGAAAAACCATTCCCGCCACCGGTCTGCTGGATAAGAGCGGCGTCCCGCAGGGATTGGAAAATACCTGCCGGGTCGCGACCCATATCATCCGTAATTGGCAGGACAAAGCACGCCGCCAACTGTCCAAGCGGTGTGCCTGCACCGGTAAATGTTGGGGAATTTGGGAAGAATTTTTTGGAGGCCAACAGGTGATAAAACTCACGCGTACGTTCAGATACATCGCCAATATAAGTCTCTTCGGCCCGGGCGACATGGTAAGCCACCCGCCAGAACATTTCCTCCACACTTTCAACAGGTTGACCATTCTCACCCCGGCGAACATAGCGACGGATCAACACCTGCTGGGCATTCTCGGTCAACTCCGCAGCTGGCAAGTCCGCCGGTAAGGACGGGGTGGGAAGTAAATCTTTTTTTGACTCTGCCGGTAAAGTTGCCACTTTAATTTTTTCTCCTGTTATTCTAAAATTAAACACCTACAATTCATTAAACAACCGTTCCAATAGAACAGCTTAAGACTCTAATGACGCCGATTCTCTGCCCCGGGGACTGGGAATTGCGGCGTCAGGAAAGTGTTATGGTTCTAATAACAGATGATCAATTTCATTACGCAGGGAATGTAAATCGTCCAGGCGGAGATAGACAATGGCATAGCGGATATAGGCAATCTGATCCATTTCTTTCAAGCCTTTGATGACCAGGTCTCCAACGACGCGGGAAGAAATCTCGGCTTTTCCGAGTCGTTGTAACTCGGATTCCACCTGCCCCACCAGGCGTTCGATATCCGTTGCGGAGACCGGTCGTTTGGCGCAAGAAATCCGGATACCCCGCTCAAGCTTCTCCCGGTCGAACTCCTCGCGCGTGCCATCCTGCTTGACGATCAAAGGCGTCGACAGGATTGGACGTTCATAGCTACTGAATCGCTGTCCACAACTCAAGCACTCCCTGCGCCTGCGAATTCCTCCATGACTATCGTGGGTGGTGTCGATCACTTTAGAGTCGTCGTTCTGACAGTATGGACAACGCATCAGTAATACTCCGTATTATAGAACAAATATTTCCACCACATATGGTGGATGATTATGCGAATACCCCTATATATGGGTAACAAGCGCTCGTATTCTAGCATACATATCGAGGCTAAACAAGAGTACGAATGGGTGATTTTCTAAATCCTCTTGCCTTTGACCCACAAGTTGGTTATAGTATCACGAATTATAACAAATGCGCGTTAAAATTTTTCGGTCTCTAATAGATAACATGGATAATCCTTTTCAACCTGACCCCGATGAAGCAATTCTCTACCGCAGCAGCCCTTATCGGAAATGGTATGATCTGGCCTGGACGATCGGCCTGGGTGTCTTTGAAGTTGCCATTTTTATCCTGTTTTCATTTACCGCACTGACCAGCCTTACGAATGCACTATTCGTGACCTTCCTGCCTTTGGGCCTGGCAGACGTGCTAAGCCGGATCATTTTCCAGGGTATTATGCCATTACTGGTAATTGCCTGGTTTGCTGAAGATACCGCCAGGATTTTTACCAGCGAGCTTATCCTGACCAACCGGCGCGTCTGGACAAAAGGCTTTCCGTATGCCTGGAACCCTGGGCGGGAAATACCGTTAGGTGATATCAAATCGATGTCTTCGCGGCGAGGCGCGCTATTTATCTACTTGAAATCCTCCAGAAGGCCACAGGTGCATGTTTTGCCGAATGGCAAGGAGATTGTAAAGGCCTTCACTCAATTTACAGGGAGAAGCGAATCAGAATAAGTTGAAGCCAGTCTTTATACTTTTAAAGCCAGGGGTAAATTCATTACCACTAGGTCACGAAGATCACATAAGAACACAAATAAAAGAAAAAGGCTCCGGTCGGAATTAGGACTGGAGTCTTTCATTTTCGTAGATAATTATGATCTGCTGACCGTTTTCGCTTCCTGCCAGAGAGCTTCCATCTCATCCAGGGTCAGTTCCGAAACGTTTCGGGACTGTTTTTTGGCACCCGCCTCCACATGGGCGAAGCGCTGCCTGAAACGTGAATTGGTTCCACGCAGAGCGGACTCAGCATCGATTTTTTTCCAGCGCGCCAGGTTGACCAGTGCAAAGAACAGGTCTCCCAATTCGCCTGCCAATTCATCCTCATTAGCAGCCTCCCGGACTTCCTGGATTTCCTCAGCAATCTTCTCCAAAACCCCTTCGATCTCCGGCCAATCAAAACCGACGCGAGCAGCCCGATCCTGATATTCCTGAGCCTGGATCAAGGCTGGCAGGGCTAGTGGAACGCCGCCCAACAAGCCTTTTTCAGGCTCACTACTGTTCAGACGTTCATCAGCCTTCAGTTTCTCCCAATTCTTCAACACGCCACCGACCCCTTCCACGTGAACTTCCCCAAAGACGTGGGGATGGCGCCGGATAATCTTGTCATAAATGCCCTTGAGAATATCCGACATGCCAAATTCGCCTTCTTCACTGGCAATCTGGGCGTTCAAAACAATTTGCAGCAACAAATCTCCGAACTCTTCGGCCATCTTTTCCGGATCTTCGGTATCCAGCGCTGCCAGGGCTTCGTAGGCCTCTTCGATCAAGTGCGTACGCAGCGACAAATGCGTTTGTTCCTTATCCCATGGGCAACCATCCGGAGCCCGTAAATGAGCAATAATCTCCTGAAAGGCTTCGAAGGAAGTCCCTTCTGCCAAGGGGGGAACGTAAAGCACCGTTTGCAGGCCAATATGTTCAGAACGGTCTATTTCGTAAAGCGGCAACTGCTCCACCACTTCATTCTGTGTCCCGGCGGCATGCACAAGCTGCACCGGATGTTCGTCCGGATAGATGGTATTAAGGGTCACCTTGACTTCGGCGGCCACCATGCGGGAGTATATCTGGGCAACCAGCACCGGTACATCCGGCGGGAAGACCGGGGTGTGCGCCTGGCTCAATTCCAGCGCATCCACCAGGGTCATATGCGGGTATGGATCCAGACCGAGAGCCGCAAAAACAGGTTCGAGGAATGAAAGCCCGCTGACGATTTTCAGGGATAACCCGGCTGCACGGGCGCGTTGGGCGATGACAGGGCAGGTGGCTTCCGCCATAAAAGGGTCACCGGGCACAGCATAGACCACACCCTGCGGACGCTGCCCGAGTTCCAGCACTTTTTCGACGATGGCGGAGTACACATCCTCGAAAGAGTCGCTGCTTTCGTACAAATCGTCGAACGAAAGGACTTTTACAGAGACCGGTAAACCAGCGACCGTTGGATGCTGGTTCGTTCGCAGCCAGATTTCATCTGAGGAATTGATTACATCCCAGGCTGCGCGTGTGAGTTGGGCAGGATCGCCAGGACCAAGACCAAGCAGGGTTATTCCAGGCATAGGAGACTCCTAAATAACAAGCAACGAGTATCATTAAAGTAAAACGTAATGCGTAATACGAAACTATTTGAGTCACGTATCACGCATTACGAGGTGGAGTAAAGTGTAAGAATTATCGTTTCGTGTAGGTCGGAGCCTTGCGGGCGCGCTTGAGACCGGGCTTCTTGCGTTCCTTTACGCGAGCATCGCGGGTCAGGAAGCCACCTTTGCGCATGGCTGAAACGTTCTCAGGGTCCATCTTGACCATGGCACGCGCCAGACCCAGTTGTACAGAATCGGTCTGGCCGGTAACGCCACCGCCGGAGACAATCACGGTTATATCGTAGCTATGCGCATCCTGGCCGGCCGCTTTCAAGACAGCCATGATCGCCTCGACATCACCCAAACGATTAAAGTAAACCGGGGCATCTTTATCATTGACGATGAAGCGTCCGGAACCACTCATAATGCGCACGCGGGCAATGCTTTGCTTGCGGCGTCCAACACCTTCAAAATATTGCACAGACATAATCCTGCTCCTTAATTTACGTTAAGCGACCGTCTTCGAGGTCTGCGTGTTATGTGGATGTTCCACGCCGCCGTATACTCTTAGCTTGGTCATAAGATGATGACCCATCTTATTGTGCGGCAACATGCCCCACACTGCGGAGCGAATGACGCGGTCCGGATGGTTCTGCAACTGGTCGCGCAAGCTGACTGTCTTCAAGCCGCCGGGATAGCCCGAATGGCTGTGATAGAATTTTTCGGTCAGCTTGGTATGGGTCTTTGTGCCGGTAACGACAATTTTCTGGGCGTTAATCACCACCACGAAATCACCCAACTCAACACCGGGCGTAAAGGTTGGCTTGTGCTTTCCCAGAAGTAGTCCGGCGAGCTTGGTCGCCAATCGACCCAAAGTCTCGCCATTGGCGTCTACCAACAGCCATTGGCGATTAATCTCAGCAGCCTTAGGATAGTAAGATTTATACACTTTCGTCTCTCCAAACTTTCAGACTAAACAAATGTCTTCTCAACCAAAATTGAGATGTTGAACAAATTCAAACCAGATTATCGTAGCGGACTTCGACCAGAGTCAAACCACAAGCCGGAGCCAAACTCGCAGGAATTTGCTCCTGCACATCCTTACGTAGATCAGAGCCGTTATCCAGTGCCCGAGCCAGCGTTTCCGCCGAAAGTCTGGCCTGGCCAACCGCCACTTGCGCATAAACCAACCTGCGAACCATGCGGTACAAGAAGGCGTCGGCCTGGATTTCGAAGATCCACTCGGCGTCTCGCAGGTGCCAGCTGGCAGATATGACCGTTCGAATAGTGCTGCCACCGGAACGAGGCGAGCTGCCGAATGCGGCGAAATCGTGCGTTCCGGGCCAAATACTGGCCAATGGCGCCAAATCAGTCACAGCAGGCCACACCCGCCAGGCATAGCGTTCCCGCAAAGGATCGCGGACACTGGCGCAAAAAAGCCGGTAGCGGTAGCAACGCGAGCTTGCGTCAAAGCGTGGATGGAAGCCATCCGCAGCCTCTTTGACTTCCCGCACCGCCATGTCCCTGGGTAGATGGGCATTCAGGGCATCCTGAAGTTTTTCGAGGCTGTGACCCCAATCGAGGTCAAAAGCTGCCACCTGCCCGCTTGCATGGGTGCCGGTATCCGTGCGCCCGGCCAGATAGACTGTCTTGCCGTGCCATCCAAGTTTACGCAAAGCTTTTTCGAGTTCGCTCTGCGCAGTCCGGGAGCTCGCTTGCCGTTGGCTTCCGAGAAAGCCGGTTCCGTCATAAGCGAGGATAATCTGGTAACGTGCCATTTCCAGCAGTCAGCGATACCCTTAGGGTAGGATGTCAGCTATCAGCGCCAAAGGCTGGTTTGATATGATTACTCTTCCACAAGTTCGAGCAATGCCATCTCGGCCTTGTCGCCGAAACGTGGTCCAAGTTTCATTACCCGGGTGTAACCACCATTACGATCGGCAAAACGAGGCGCAATTTCATCGAATAATTTCTTAACGGCGTCGTTACTGTTGTTACCGAGTCTGCCAGCAATCAGGCGGCGGGCGGCTACTTTCTCAGAGTCCGTCTTATCCGTAACATTTCGGGCAATGGTGATCATCCGTTCAGCTTCCCCTCGGATGGCGGCAGCCTTGGCTTCTGTGGTGCGGATGCGCTCATGTGTGAAGAACTGCTTGATCAAATTACGGCGTAGAGCGATACGTCCGCCTGGGGTTCGATTAAGTTTATATCCAGCTACTTGGTGTCGCATTTCTTAATTACTCCGACTCTTTCTTTTGTTCGTCCTTCAAATAGCCCTTCTCCTGCATCTTCGAACGCAGTTCGTCCAGGCTCTTCTCGCCAAAATTGCGGATGGACATGACGGCCTGGTCGCCCTTCTCGAGCAGCTCAAGCACATCCCCGACAGTGGTAATGCCGGTACGTTTGAGTGAGTTGAAGACTCGCACCGAAAGGTCAAGCGATTCCACCGGTGTCTCGGCCACTTCGCTGGTCAGGCGTGAACCGGCAGTTTCCTTTTCCATTGTAATGGTAAGGGTCTCTTCACTAATGCCGGCAACGTAACGCAAGTGCTCGATCAGGATCTTGGCGGAGGCACTGAGGGCCTTTTCAGGTGAAATGGCGCCATCGGTCCATATTTCAAGAACGAGTTTGTCGTAATTGGTACTCTGCCCAACACGTGCCGCCAGAACTTCCCAATTGACACGTTTGACCGGGCTGAAGATGGCATCCACCGGCAGTTCACCGATGGGCATGCGCCCTCGTTCATTGGAGGGAGCATAGCCGCGCCCACGCTCGACAATCAACTCGAGGTCAAGGCGGGTCTTGGAGCTATCCGCAGTGAACAGGTACAGGTCCGGGTTGATGATCTGGACCTCCGGCGATGTAATAATATCCGCCGCAGTCACAACCCCTTCACCACGCACTTCCAGGTGCATACGGGTGGCATCCACATCTTCGAGGATCAAACGCAGTTGCTTGACTTGCAGCATTACCTGCAAAACATCTTCACGTACGCCTGGAATATCACTGAACTCATGCAAGATATCCACGATGCGGATGGAAGTCACCGCGGCGCCTTCCAGTGAGGACAACAACACACGCCTGAGTGCATTACCCAATGTCACGCCATAACCGTGCTCCAAAGGGCCAATAACAAACTTGCCATAATTACGAGCTTCCGCTTCGCGCTCGATCTTCGGCATCACCATGTTCGTGATTGTCACGATACACCTCTCCCGGCGTACAGAACGGTACGCCGCGTCTAAGAGAACAGACTCGGATTAGCGCGAGTAGTACTCGACGATTAACTGCTCGTTCAGGTTACCGTCAATCTCAGGACGTTCCGGTAGACGCAGGAAGTTGCCTGAAAGAGAACTCAAATCACGGCTCAACCACGCCGGAATATTGCGAGTCTCGGCGATTGAGGCCAATTCTTTGAAATAGGTTGCATCCAGGGAGCCCGGGCGGACGGTAATAACATCACCGGCGCCTAAAGTCATCGACGGGACGTCGGTGCGGCGGCCATTGACCGTAAAATGGCCGTGCGTCACCAGCAGGCGTGCCTGGGAGCGGCTGGATGCGAAGCCCAGACGGAAGACCACATTATCCAGGCGGGATTCAAGGATTTGCAAAAGCATGAGACCGGTAATGCCACGCGCCTTTAATGCTTTTCCATAATAGCGGCGGAACTGGGCTTCGTAAATGCCATAAATGCGGCGAGCTTTCTGCTTGGCGCGCAACTGCTTGGCATAATCCGACTCGCGACCCTGGCCACCACGTCCACCACGACCGCCGGAGCGACCATGCTGGCCGGGCGCAAATCCACGGCGCTCGAATGCACATTTGGGAGTAAAGCAACGCTCTCCCTTAAGGAATAATTTTTCACCTTCACGCCGGCACAGTTTGCAGGCCGGCCCTGTATATTTCGCCATACTTACTTACCTCTCTCACCAGAACTAGACGCGACGCTTCTTGGGAGGCCGGCAGCCATTGTGGGCAACCGGTGTAATATCCGAAATGGATTTGACTTTTAGACCCATTGATTGGACGGCGCGGATGGCGGATTCACGACCCGGGCCAGGGCCTTTGACGAACAAGTCCACTTCCTGAATACCGATGGTCTGAGCAGCTTTGATGGCCTGTTCAGCAGCCAAACGGGCCGCAAAAGGAGTGCTCTTGCGGGAGCCCTTGAAACCTACCGAGCCGGCGCTACCCCAACACAGGGTATTCCCATCCGGGTCTGTCACAGTCACAATCGTATTATTGAAGGACGCATAAACATGCACCTGCCCGGAAGACAGGCTGCGCTTTCCTTTTTTAGCGCCACCGGAGCGGCGCGCAGATCGTACAGTCTGAGCCATAAAACCTCTTTCGTCCCTGTATACGGGCTATTTCTTACCGCCCTTGCGGCGTCCGCGTCCGGCAACTGTCTTCTTGGGACCTTTGCTGGTGCGTGCATTGGTGCGCGTGCGTTGTCCGTGGACAGGCAAATTGCGGCGGTGACGCAGGCCGCGGTAGCAGCCAATCTCAACCAGACGCTTGATATTCAACTGTTCCTGACGGCGCAAATCGCCTTCGACTTTCCAATTCTTCCCGATGTACTCGCGGATCTGCGCAACTTCGGCTTCGGTCAAATCCTTGACGCGTGTATCCGGGTTGATCTTGGTAGCTGCCAGAATCTCGCGCGAGCGCGTCGGCCCAATACCGAACAGGTAATTCAGGCCGATTTCAACGCGTTTATTACGCGGGAGGTCAACACCTTCAATTCTTGCCATGGTTATCTATCCTTGTCGCTGTTTGTGCTTAGGATTTTCGCAGATGATGTACAATCTGCCTTTGCGCTTGACAATTTTGCACTTGGCGCAGCGCTTGCGAATGGAGGGGCCAACTTTCATGATTGCTTACTCCTTACTTCAGTTGTTCAACCAAAGGTTGAATTATACTTGTACTGTACTTATCCGTCCAGTTTATGCGGTATCTTGCTGCCAGGTTACGGGACAGTCAGGATGAGAGGGTCGCCTTCGGTGACGGCAACCGAGTGTTCATAATGCGCCGTCAATGACCCATCAGCAGAGACAACCGTCCATTGGTTGGACAGGACACGGGTCCGGTATGTGCCGACCAAAACCATCGGCTCGAGGGCGATCGTCATACCAGGTCGTAATAGAACCCCGGTACCCGGAGTACCATAATTCGGCACCTGAGGCCCTTCGTGCATTTTCTTTCCAACGCCGTGTCCAGTATATTCACGGACGACCTGGAAGCCCTGCGCCTCCACAAATTGCTGGATGGCAGCAGATACATCGCCCGTCTTGTTACCAGCGCGCATCATAGCGATGCCAACATCAAGCGCTTGCTTAGTCACCTCGATAAGCTTGCTGGCATTCGGGGAAATCTGCCCTATTCCAGCCGTGAAAGCTGCATCGCCGACATAACCCTCGACGACCGCCCCACAATCTATTGAGATGATGTCACCTTCTTTGAGCTTGCGTTTTCCTGGAATACCATGTACCAATTCTTCATTGACACTGGCACATATCGACCCCGGGAAAGGTGGTTGTCCATAGTTCAAAAAAGGCGAGAAAGCGCCATGTTTCCGCAGTGTTTCCTCAGCAGCCGCGTTGAGGTCTGCAGTGGTGACGCCGGGTTGTAAAAGTTCTCGTACAGATGCCAACGCCAGGGCATTGACCCGTCCGGCTTCGCGCATCAATACCATTTCAGCCGGGCTTTTGATGTTAATATCGCGATCCCAAGCCATGTTACTTACCGAGTACCGCCAGTAGATCTGCGGTGACTTTCTCAATCGGCCGCGCGCCGTCAATTTCCGACAACGAACCGCGCTCCCGGTAATAGGCAATCAGTGGTGCAGTCTGTTTAAAATAAACCTGGATGCGCCGGGTGACTGTTTCAGCTTTGTCATCATCCCGCTGGTAAAGCTCCGAACCATCCACATCACACACGCCCGGTTTTTTGGGCGGGTTGTACTTCTCGTGGAAGATGTGACCCTGCGCTTTGCAGGTCCAGCGTCCGCTCAAGCGCTCAACCAGGGTCGACTCGGAAGCGGTGATGTAAGGGACAAAATTCACCTTGCCACCAAACTCCGCCAGCAATTTCTCCAGGGCTTCCGCCTGCACGGTTGTGCGCGGGAAGCCATCCAGCAAAGCACCCTGGCTGCAGTCCGGTTGGGAAAGACGGTTACGAATCATCGCTATCGTAAGATCATCCGGCACCAGCTCACCTTTGTTCATAAAGGATTGGGCCTGTGTGCCGAGTTCGGTAGCATCCTTTATGTTCTCCCGGAATAGGTCGCCCGAAGAGATATGCGGCAATCCGGTAGTCTTGGCAATCAACTCTGCCTGAGTACCTTTGCCGACGCCTGGGGGACCGAGGAGAACGATATAAGTCCGCATGATCTTATTTCACCAACCGGGCATCATCATATCCATGCAGTTTCAATTCGGCGTCAATATTCAAGAATGTGTCGCGAACCACGCCTACAACGATAAGCAAACCGGCCGCCGAGACCAGGAAAATGGTCGAGGAGGAGGCCGTGCCGCCAATCCCAACTGCCTTCAATACTAAATTAATAA
>JADGQB010000230.1 GCA_017882145.1 Anaerolineales bacterium | reverse complement strand
CGAGGCGCGTAAACTGCTGGAGACAACCGACCTGAGCATCGGCGGCGCACACGACATCCGCGAACAGGTGGATCTGGCTGCCCACGGAGGCATTCTTGACCCGAAAGAACTGCTGGATGTGCAAGCTACGATCATCTCGATGCGAGCTTTACGCCGCTTCTTCGAAAAACACTCCGAAGCCAGCCCCCACCTGGCTGAAATGTCGTTGCGCTTGCCGGCTCCAGCAGGAGTGATCGAAGCCATTGCACGCTGCATCACCGATAGCGCCGAGGTAGCCGATAATGCCTCGCCCAAATTGTACGACCTGCGGCGACAGGTGCGAATCAGCCACGATAGGCTGATGACCCGCCTGCAACGCTACCTTACGGATGCCTCCACCGCCTCAAAGCTGCAGGATAACGTTATTACCCAGCGCGACGGCCGGTACGTCATTCCACTGCGGGCGGAATTCAAAGGTCAGGTCAAAGCCATCGTCCACGACCAGTCCTCGACCGGGGCAACCTTGTTTGTCGAGCCGCTGGCGGTGGTGGAACTCAACAACGCCTTGCGAGAAGCCCAAATTGCAGAAAGGGATGAAGTTCGCCGGGTCCTGGCCGAACTCTCGGACCTGGTGGGGGGCATGGCCAGGGAAATCGTACCGGGCGTAGCGGCGCTGGCCGAGCTTGACCTGGCATTCGCCAAAGCGAAATATGCCGAAACAATCCACGCTTCTGAGCCTTTGCTCCACAAGATCGACAATAGACGACGGATGGCAGACGATAATAAATCATTGGAGGTTCATCCTGAATTAACGATCCGCCTGCTCGAGGCCCGTCATCCATTGCTGAACCCTGAAACGGTTGTGCCCACCAACATTGACCCGCTGCCCGGGACGTTCGCGGTGGTTATCACCGGACCCAACACAGGCGGCAAGACCGTCACACTCAAAACAGTCGGCCTGTTGGCCGTCATGGCGCAGAGCGGACTGCATATCCCGGCCCGTTCCGGATCGGAACTGCCGTGTTTCACGGCCATCTACGCCGATATCGGTGACGAGCAATCCATCGAGCAATCGCTCTCGACATTTTCCGGGCATATCACCAACATCGTCCATATCCTGAAGAAGGCCGACAACCGCTCACTGGTGATCCTGGATGAACTCGGGGCAGGCACGGATCCGCAGGAAGGTGCAGCACTGGCACGCGCCATCCTGGCGAACCTGCTCGGAAGCGGCATCACCACTTTCGTGGCCACCCACTACCCGGAGTTGAAGACTTTCGCGCACACCACCCCGGGGGTGGTCAATGCTTCCCTGGAATTTAACGTCCAGACGTTGCGCCCGACCTACAAATTGACATTGGGCCTGCCGGGTCGTTCCAATGCCCTGGCGATTGCCCAGCGCCTGGGATTGCCGCAGGAGATCATCGACACAGCCCGGGGCGAGATCAACCCGGAGGATCTGCGCGCCGACAAACTGATTGGCGATATCCACCGCCAACGCAAGATCGCCTTCAAAGAGAGTGAAAAAGCCGAGCGGGCTCGCTCCGAAGCCCGCCGCCTGGAACGTGACCTGGCGGAACGACTGGAGAAAATCGGGGAGGAACGCCAGCAAGTGCTCGAACAAGCGCGGGCCGAGGGCGAGCTGGAAGTAGAGCTCTTAAAGGCCCAATTAAAAATGCTGAAGGATGAGTTGAAGAAAGCCCACCAGCCGTTGGACGCGTTACAGGCGATTGAAGAAAAAATCGAGGCGGTGGTGGAGCAGGTCCAAAAGCCGGTAAAACGTAAACCACAAGATGGAAAACCGAGTGGGACCTTGAAACCAGGAGATAAAGTAATCCTGCGCAGGCTTGGCACCGAAGGTGTGATCTCCTCCATCGACGGAGAAGAGGCCGAGGTACAAGCGGGGACGCTCAGGATGAGGGTGCAATTGGACGAGTTGAAGCGGAAGAGCGAAGAAGAGCCATCAGCGATCAGCGCTCAGCCATCAACCAGAAAGCACCAGCCTGGACCGCAATCCGTTGTCGAACGTCAATCGTCGATTCTAGTAGCTTCCCCCGGAATGGAACTCGACCTGCGCGGTCAACGCGCTGAAGATGCACTGGAAATGCTCGACCGCTACCTGGAAAAGGCCTACATGGCCGGATTACCATTCGTCCGGATCATCCACGGCAAAGGGACCGGCAAACTACGCCAGGAAGTGCGGGCG
This sequence comes from Anaerolineales bacterium, assembly GCA_017882145.1. Classification (GTDB taxonomy): domain Bacteria; phylum Chloroflexota; class Anaerolineae; order Anaerolineales; family Villigracilaceae; genus UBA877. The sequence continues at coordinate 4,184 of JADGQB010000230.1, read as the reverse complement.
GTCCTGCGGACGCACCCGCAAGTCAGCTCGTTCGAGGAGGGCGGTCCCAAGGAAGGCGGCGAAGGGGTCACCGTGGCAAAGCTGGCCAGCGGATAAAACAAAATAAAGCTCTCTGAGCTCGAAAGAACTCGGAGAGCTTTATTTTTTAATTCGGAGAGTCCTAGTCAATCGTCTGCCAGGCGCGCGCAAATCGCAAGATGCGGCTGCGAATATAGAAAATATTCGGGTCGGCAATCGGGCGCTGAGTCTTGATCAATTCGATGGCCTCATCCGGATCATATCCCAAAGCGATCAGGATGGAGGCGCCCATGGCCGCGGCACGGTGTCGGCCACGCTGGCAGTGGGCATAGACTTTCCCGCCTGCCTGGATGGTTTCCAAAGCGGCCCGAACGCCGCGAATCAGGAAACGGATGGGGATAACCAGACCGGGGGTATCCACAGTCGGCAGCCAAAGGAAATCCAGTGGTTGGTTGTGCAGGTCGATGATAGGGCGTTTCTCAAAACGCATATTGATGACAAGACGGACGCCCAACTCGCGTAAAAGGTTATAGTCGTCCAAACTCGGTGTATCACCAATAAACAGGCAATCGGTAATCTGTGAAAAATTCATGGGGGCAATATACCACAAGGGATGCATGCTGAACATTTCAATTAAGTTGGTAATTTCGTACTACCCAAGGAATCTGGTGTTGTTGGGTATTACCCGGCTTTCTATTTATTCAGGGTTCCCTGTAACTTCTCCGGTGTAAACGCACCCGGCAACAGTTCAGCAACGGAAGTTTTTTGTATCAAACGACCCTGAGTGTCTGCAATCAAAACGAGCGTATCCAGGCCAAACTCAGCCAGCACCTGCCGGCAGCCACCGCACGGCGACCCACCATTGGAGGTGGCAACCGCGATGACTTCAAAGTCCCGCTCCCCTTCCGAGACTGCCTTATATACGGCAACCCGCTCTGCGCACATACAGGTGGGGTAGGCTGCATTCTCGACATTACAACCGGTATAAAGGCGCCCGCTCCTGGTGCGGAGGGCCGCGCCAACAAAATAATTGGAGTACGGAGCGTAAGCACGCCGGCGGGCTTCGATCGCCAGGTCAATCAGCGCGTGACATTCCTCATCACTCAGATTGCTCATCATTTGCCTCGTTTATCGTAATTCTTCAAATATCAAGGGTGGGGGAAATACGGGCGGGTAATGCCGCCCGTACACACCCCAGATTATCCTTGTTATTAAGAGGTCGGTTTTAGCTTGCGAATGGGGCGCGCCGGAACACCCACCACCAGCGTATCGGCTTCCACATCCTTCGTGACCACCGCTCCAGCGCCGGTTTTAGCGTGCGCTCCCACTTTGACAGGCGCCACCAGCATGGTATCCGAGCCGATGAACGCACCTTCGCCAATCTCGGTCGGGTTTTTGTGCACGCCATCATAGTTGCATGTGATTGTACCGGCCCCAATATTGACCTGCCGGCCGATAGTGGCGTTTCCAATATAAGAGAAGTGGCCCATCTTGGTGCCAGGGCCGAGCGTTGAATCTTTCACCTCACCAAAATTACCCATATGAACACCTTTGCACAGGTGTGCACCCTTGCGCAGGTGAGCAAAGGGACCGACACTGACTTCATCATCCACCACCGCCTTTTCCATGACGGCAGCCAGGATCTGACAGTCATTCCCAATGGTGGTATCTTCGACGATAGTATTGGGGCCGATGGTACAGCTTTCGCCGATGGAGGTTTTCCCACGCAGATACGTGTTGGGCCAGATAACCGTATCCTGACCAATCGTCACACCTGGCTCGATGTAAGTCACAGCTGGATCGATGATGGTCACACCTGCCAACATGTGCATGCGGTTGATACGCATCCGCATGGCGGCTTCCGCTTCGGCCAGATGGAGACGGGTGTTTATGCCAATGATCTCGGTTAAATCAGCGATCACGAGCGCTTGAACCGGCAACCCGGAATTCGCCGCCAGCCCAACGGTATCCGTCAGGTAATATTCGCCTTTTTTGGAAAGAGGGATGCGGCGCAGGGCGTCCCAGAGCCAGTCGCTTGAGAAACAATACGCACCAGCGTTCAACTCCCGGATGGATAACTGCTCAGGAGTTGCGGCGGCCTCTTCAATAACAGCCTGAACGTTCCCTTGCGGACTGCGGATGACGCGCCCGAACCCGCGCGGGTCGGCTGCGATGACCGTCAGCATGGTCATGGGGCCTGGGTTTTTCTTCTGGGTCTCCACCAGCTTAAGAAGAGTCTCGTGAGTCAGAAGCGGCATATCGGAATAGGTTACTAAAACCAGGTCAGTCTTGCCGCGCAGGCTGGTTTCCGCCTGCTGGACGGCGTGTCCGGTGCCCAACGGCGGGTCCTGCACAATACAGCGGGCTGAATCACCCAGATATTCGTTAAGCGCCTGTGCATCCTTCCCAACGATAACCACCGGCTGCTCGGTACTCACGGAGCAGGCGGCTTCCAGGGCGTAGGCGAGCATAGGTTTTCCACAGACAGGGTGCAGGACTTTCGGCAAAAGGGTTTTCATGCGTGTGCCCTGCCCCGCAGCTAGCAGTACAGAAGTGACTTTCATAAATAACTCCTGGCTTCTCCACCGTCTCTCCGGCCAGCAGCCCCGAAAGGGATTCAAGGAGAAAATATGGGTGAGAGTAAAATAAAACGAGCCTGCGCTGCCAGCAGAGCGGCGCGAGGCCCATTTCAGGAAAAAAAGCCCCGCTTGCAGGGGGGAAATTCAGGCTGGGGCGCCTGGATTCGAACCAAGATAATCAGCTCCAAAGGCTGACGTGCTGCCATTGCACAACGCCCCAAAGCGGCCCAAATTGTATCACAGGCCGTGCGGAGGGACAATCCTTGGCGGGAGGTCGCTAAGAATCATCTTCGGGGGCCAGGCCGAGCTGCTTCGCCTGGTCATAAGAGAGCATATCCGGTTTGGTCGGGGCTTTGTGATTATCAGCAGCCTGATCCCAAAAAGCATTCAAATCATCAGGTTTAATTTTTTTCCGGGCTTCCTTGAATAACGGATCCATTTCCGCCTGGCCCTGTTCAACAACTTCCAAAGGTAATGTGATCGCTTCCTGGCTCGCAGGAGTGCCCGGGGCATTATCTCCCAGCGCTGGTTCAATTTCCTTGCGCGCAGATGAGAAAATTTCAACTGTTTTAAGTACCTGCTCTTCGTCGGCCAGGCCTTCTCCGATGGCGAGCATGGCATGCGTCATCCCAACCGGGGCAAAGATCAAATCATATTGATCGCCGTCAAAGATATACCAATTCGAGCCTGATTTTTGGCCAATAAGGTGAGTGATTTTCTGTCCGGCGCTGTGGATCGTAAGCAATGAAGAAAGCAGGGATATTTCATTCTCACTATCGGGGAGGTCCCCGGCACGTGCCAGAATTTGGCCGGCGTCGTTCAGCAAAAGTACGGCAATCGCTTCCAGATCCTGACGCAGATGGACCAGGAGGTCCGGCAGAGTAGGCAGAGTTTTGACATCCTCATCCCTGGCGATGCTTTCAGGCGGAAGAATGGTCTCCACCAGCCCCAGATGCCGTTCCACAGAATCAAGGAAGTCCGCGATGGGGACTGGCTTGATGAAGAAAGCATCCGCACCTGCTTCAGCAACTGCCTTGCGGATTTTCGGGTCGGTCAGGCCGGTGATGAGAATTACTTTCACTTCGGGGCGGTGAGCGCGCACTTTACGCAATAACTCAATACCAGAAATCCCGGGCAAACGATAATCGCTAACCAGCAGGTCGATCGGATTTCGGGTACTGTCCAGAATCGCTTCTTCGCCGGAAGGAATCTCGACAATCTCCAATTTATATTCCAGCGTATCCAGGGCCGAATGTAACAAGCGGCTGACTTCACGCTGGTCTTCGACAATCACTATACGATAAGAGGACATTTGCCTCCGGAGAAAAACTTGTTCAGGCGAATTGACGATTTGATACCGATCACCTACATTATAGCAAGGATCTTTTTTGTAGGCCCGGGGAGGAATGAAAAAATCTGTTCCCTCCAGGAATGGCGTTGTACCAAAACCGCCATGCCAGGAGGGAATGATCAAAAACGTCAAGAAGAATGTTGCAGATTCGTTTAGTTCTTCCCGCGCAAGCGGGGATCCAATACATCTCGTAAGGCGTCGCCGACCAGGTTCCAGCCCATGACGAACATCACCAG
>JADGQB010000229.1 GCA_017882145.1 Anaerolineales bacterium | reverse complement strand
CACTTTAGCGGGAGAATAGGATATCTAAATAAAAGAATTTTAATACGAACCCCCGCAGTAAGCGGACACGCCGCGCGAAAATGCAAATACCGCGAATTTAAGTGGGTCCTTATGGACGCGACTGGAGAAATTTGTGTTGAGTCTCTCAGCGCGGATGGGGCCAACTTAAGGCTCTCTCCAGATGGAAGGTCTATTTTTATTTGAGGGGATCGAGCTTTGGCTTTGAGCCAATCTCCACCAACTGCACCTGCACCTGGTAACGTTTCTCGTCGATCTGGATCTTGCCCATCCCAAAGAAGCCGCGTGAACCGGTTTTGAACACTTTCTCTGCGGCGGTCATTATACCGATGGATTTGTCATCCTTCTTGATCTCAACAGTGATCATCTCTTATCTCCTTTGGATAGGGGTATTTCCTGGGAATCATACCATGGCACGGGGCTGCATGGATGCGTGAATCTACCCAGGCCGCTGCGGCTGAAGACTTCGGGCGACCTTGATAAGCCCCGCAATCCACTATTTGGGTGGTTGTATTTGGACATCAACAGCCGTACTATAAAAATGTCCCGGCTTTCGAAACTTCTTCCCCTTATGGCGCCAAAATACGGAGGATCCCATGCAAAAACTTATTTTCCTGCTCATTCCTGTGCTGCTGCTGGCAGCCTGCACTCCACCCTCGCCCACACCTGCCGGCTCCTGTCAGTTGACGCCGGTCAACCCCGTTACGGTATATATGCGGGCGAGCGCGTCTGCCGACCAATTTGGAACCCTGGGGTCTGAGACCATCCAGCCCACGGTCAGGACCGCTGACGGTTTCTACGGGTTTGAACCGGGTGTTGCCCAGGCCGGGAATGTCGGCCTATTCCGGATGCGCTGGGTTCTGAAGACCCATGACGTGACCACCAGCTCCGGCTGTGCCAGCCTGCCGACCGTCATCGCTCCCATCGCTGGCATCTGTTATGCCATGATCATGACCGATTCCCCGATCTACTCCAGTCCGAATGCCAGTTCGTCTGTGCTGGTTACGATGCACTTGAATGATTATGCCATGGTCACGGCCAGCGCAACCGGATGGTTCACCCTCGATCTCAACGTGGGGACGGCCGGCATCGATAACCTGGGATACCTGCAGGATAGTTCCCTGGGTGGTTTCAACGGTCCCTGCTCCGGCTTTTAAGCCGCCTGCCGCGCATACCCCGGCGGCTGGCATGAGTGATATCTTCGCCAGACTGATACCCTTAGCCTTGCCGGCTGCTGCAGCTTTTGTTGGCTGGCAGCACTACTTGACAATCACCCAGTCGCTGCTGCTGCGGCCGAAGACTTCGGGGGAATACATCTCCTCGGCTTTGGCGGGCGGGACGATGAACGTGCCGGGCGTGGTGGCACGCGCGATATAGGTGTATTGGTAGACTCCGTCCCAGAGCAGGGAGGTGAAGGCCTCGGCGCGGTCGTCGCGCAGGTTCTGATGCTCATACCACGCGCCCCACCACCACCAACCATAGCTGCGAGTGGATGGATCCTCTTGGGATGTGCTCTGCGAGACTGCCAGGGCAGGGTTGACGATCTCCAGCCCGGCCGGCAGCGGGTCAACCAGGGCGACATGATAGCGGCGGTTATCGGCCACGAGCGTGAGGTGCACGCGTACGCGCGCACCGGCTTTTATGTGCCAGACGCCATCCCGGTCTTGTGAGACATCTTCGGGATGATCGAGTGCTTCGTAGCGGCGCGTGACAACGAAACCCATATCGAGCGCAGCCAGGTTGAGGTCGGTGGGAGCGTAACGCAGCCCAAGCCGGTAATACAACCGCCCCGGCCCGCTCTTGCTGATGATCAGGTCCTGTTTACCGCCGGAGGCCGTCTCGGAAAGAACGTAGGTCATCGGGATGAGAGTCTCCTGGCGTTCGGTGCTGCGGCCGTGGAATTCATTGCTGCCGGCGTAAGTATCACCGAGCCACAGGCGGGCGACAAAATCCGGGGTTTGGGCTTCGTAGGTGTTGAAGTAACGGTCCAGCGACAGAAGTACAAAGACATTCTCCTGGGTATTGTCCCAGCGGCCCTGGGTGCGGTGCGCCAACAAGCCATTGACCACTTTCGGGATCAGGTCACTCTGCGGGTTATCATCAATCAGCGCCTCTAGCAGGATGGCGTCGGTGCGGCGGTCGGAACTGAGCAGCAGGTAGGTCTGGTCATCATAGGCGGTGGTGAAGTTGGCCGCACCCGCGCTTTCAACCACGTGGTTGGTCACGAAGCGGCGGATCTCATCCAGCTGCGTTTCGTTATCGATCACCGGCCACAACCAGCCGATGGCTTGCATCGAAAGGTTTTCAATGCCTGCGTTGCGCAGCAACTGTCCGGCTTTTTGCGCATCCCGGTCGCCGGAGAGGTTGCGCACATACAGGGCATAGGCGCTCAGCGTCCAGCGCGTGTGCTGGCTGTACCAGGCTGGGTAGTGCGATTCGATTTCACGTAGGTAATTCTGTGCGCCCTGCAGCATCTCAGACGGCACCTCGAAGCCTTTTTGTCCGGCACGCACCAGGGCATGTGCAACGTGAATGCTGTTGAAGGGGATTGATTCGAAGCCGCGCCGCCAGTAGGGGAAGCCGCCATCCGTATTCTGCAGGCCCTGCAGCCGGGTGATATCACGCGTGACTGCGGCTTCTATTTCGGCGGGCGCAGGCAGGCCGTCCGCCTGGAATGCAGTCAGCACATCCCGCAGCGCGGCCACGGCCAGAATGCGGGAGGCCAACTGTTCCGAACCCTCGAAAGGATAATTAACCAGGTACAGTACAGCATCGGTCAGGGCTTGCAGCGCGGTGGAGGAGGTGTTGATCTCCAGGCCGCCGTACTGCGGAAACACGTCCTTCGGATAAAGCACGGGTTGGGCTAGCGCACCCTCGTCGTCGATCACGCCGTAGGTCGCAAAGGCCTCGGTGGTGGCGGGCATGTAGACCGGCAGCTCCACGACAGCTGCATCCGCGAAGCTGCCGGAGATGGCCGCGATCTGCACACGCGCCGTGCCGGCCATCTGCGTGCTGGCCGGGAAGCGTACTTCGATGCGATCGTTGGCGGGGACGGTCACGCGCTGTCCGGCGCTGGCAAGCTCAAGGTTGGTGGCACGCGCCACCACGTCCACGCTCAATGCGGAATCCGTCTGGTTTTGTAAAACAACCGGCAGTTCGAACTTGTCGCCGAAGTTGAGGAAGCGCGGCGCAGACGGGCGCACCATCAGCGGCAGGCGGGCGGTCAGGTTCGATTCGCCCACGCCAAATTGACGGCCGCTGTCATCCACGGCCACGACCATCACGCGGTAACGCGTCAGGTTATCAGGCAGTTGGATGTCCAGGCGCGCCTCGCCGTTGGAACCTGTGCGGACCGAGGGCGCAAAGGTGGCCAACGGATTGAAGTCAGAGCGAACCGTTATGGGAGTCTGTCCCGCGGCTCCCGTTGCGGCTCTTTCGCCAGATGGAGCGGGTGCTTGCGCAGCCGGGGCCGCGGTTGCCGGCGCTGCATTGTAGCCAAAGCCCAGCATGTGGGTTTGATCGGCGGTCTTATTCAGCAGGGTTTGCGGGTTGGCCAGCACCAGGCTGCTGCGGCCATACAGGCTGAGCACATCCGAGCCGCGCTCCGTATAGAAGATGCTGAGCGGGTCGATCGTCTGGTAATCTGTCAGCGCCAGGATGGCTTCGTCGACAACGACCACCGCCAGCTCTGCGCCGGGAACCGGCTGGCCATTGGCATCTTTCAAGACCACCTGCAGCGTGGTCTCACCGCCGGGTTCAAGTTGAGTGGCCCCCGGCTTGACTTGCAGCGACAATGTGCGTTGCAGCGGCGGAATGCTGAGGTCCAGTTGCGCCGTGGCAAAGGCCGGGCGCGGTGGAACACCGCTCAGCGCCTCGCCGGTATCGTCCGTGCGAGCGGCGGAACCCACCAGGTCCACTTGAATGTTCAGGTTGGGGATGTAGGCAGCTTTGATCGGCACGCTCAAGGTGGTCGAGCCAGCTTCGATCTGGAAGCGGGTGGTGTAGAGGAACCCGCTGCGGCTGACCGTGAGCAGCCCTTCGGCCGGGCTGAACGGGGACTGCACCAGGATCTGGGCAGTGTCACCGGGTTGGTAGGTCTGCTTGTCGGGGATCAGCGTCACCTGTTCCTGCTCCACATTGCGGGAGGGCGGCTGCTGTCCGCCGCTGACCCAACGTTCGATCCTCGACTGGTTTTTACGCCCCTGCTCATCGGTGACCAGGGCGGTGATGCGGTAGCTCCCGCCAACGGGCGTATCGAAGGAACAGGTCTGCGGCTGGAGCGCGGAGAGCTTTGAGCATTCCTGGGTATCGACTGGCTCTTCGGTCCAGACGCCATCCCGCAGTTTCCATTCCAGGCGCGCGGCGGTGATCAGGGCCGGCTGACCGGCGAGCGGGTTGCCATCCAGGTCGGTGACAATGAAGTCGACTTTGAGGGGGGTGCCGCGTTCGACAAAATAACGCTGGCTACGCAAGCCGATATACAGGTCGGCGGGATGAACGAGCAGGGAAGTGCTGCTGGCCCAGGCCTGGCGGTTCACATCCATCACGGTCGCCTGCGCAGTGATGCTCATAGGGCGCGGGTTTTGCTCCGGTTTGCCCAGTTGGTTGAAATCCAGCCGCAGGTAATGCGTGCCGGAGGCATCGGTTTTACCTGTAAAGGTCTCGGTCTGGGTGTTGCCGTCCGGACCGGGAAAATCCATGGGTTGGATATTCCACCAGGGCTGCCATTCACCGAAAACAAAATCGGGCCAGTTGGGCGGATCGTAATTGGCAGGCGTCGTCGTCACTTCCCAGGTCACATCCGCATCCGGCAGCGGGCCGCCGGCATAATACTTGGCCGCGACTGACAGCAGCGCTTCGCCTCCGGCAAAATAAGGCCCGCTGGTTTCAGTGCGCGCCGTCACTTCGAATTCAGGCCGGCGAAATTCCTGGATCTGGAACGTATGCCCATAGGAGATTTCATCCAGACCGCCCAGGCTGCCCTGCGCGGTCAGATTGACCTGTGCATAGCCAAGGTTTACAGTCTGCGGGAGGCTGAAGACAAAATCAAAACCGCCCAAAGTATTGACATCCGCCTGCCCGGATCCGATCGAATTGCCTTGATTGTCCGTGAGCTGATAGGTTACCGAGCTAACTGCATCCCCCACCAGGCTGACATCCCCGCTCTGTTTCGCACCCACGCGCCGCAGCCAGCCTTTGATGTGGACTTCTTCGCCGGGGCGATACATCTGGCGGTCATCGAACACGGCCCAGCGCAAAGAGTCGGAAGGTGAGCTGGGTCCCCAACCAGAATCATCCCAATAATAAGGCGAGTGCAGCAGCATGGCCTGGTCCGCGCCCCGGCTGGCCAGCAGGTAGGTTGCGCCGGATGGGATGGGCGAACGCGCCGTGCCATCCGGACCGGTGCTGAATGCGGCGCCGCCCTGGTTGGGTTGAATGCTGACACCCGCCAGGGGTGCGCCGTTCTTCAGGTCAGTTGCCCAGACAACCATATCGGAGGCATCCGTGTAAGCGTCCACGCCGATCTGGGTGACCTGCACCCAGGCCTGAACGGTCTGGGAATAACGCTGCCATTTATCGTTCTCGGATTCGAACATGCCCGCCGGCGGCTGGATGACCAGCACGAATTGACCAAAGCCCTGTTTTAGATAAGGCGATAATTCAATGTTAACTTCCGATAACGTATCCATGGGATTATTAAGTGCGATGGTCTTATCGAACAGCAGCGTGCCCGGGATTTCCACAGCCCGGTCGGTGCGCTGCCAGTCCTGCAGATATTTTGCGAACGCAGACCAATCACTGGGCTGCACGGAGTAAATTTTCACAGCCAGCTTGGCGTAATTGATGGCATAGACTGAGAAGACCGGTTTTTTGACTGCCGGATCCAGCGTGACAAAGCCTTGACCCGTACCGAACAAAGCCGGTTCAGCCTTGCCGACCTTGAACGTCAGGCGCACCGCCTCGCCCATTGTCTGGCCAAAAACATCCTTGAGGTTGGCAGACAGCGTGACGGTGTAAGTGGTCTGCCCCTTGGTCTCGCCACTGATGATGATGGTATCGCTGTTGAGATTGACGGTCATGCCCGGGATTTCGGGCGAGACGCTGACCATCGCCTCGGCAAAGAGGCGCGTATCGAGAGGATTATTGAAGCGGATGCTGAAGGGCGCCAGGGGCGTGCACGCGTTGTTTCCGTAGTAGCAGCCATGGTCCACCACGCGCAGAGGGGCGTAGGTTGAGAACCCAAAAGACTGCGCGGAGCTTGTGACGAGCGGGCCTTCGGCGGAAGGCGTGCCCGGTCCGATGGTGATTGAGACGGAGCTATCTGCAGGGAAAGGCCGGGTGGCTTTGAAAACCAGCCAGCGCCCGTCCTGGGCGTTCTTG
>JADGQB010000228.1 GCA_017882145.1 Anaerolineales bacterium | reverse complement strand
TGGCAGCCTCATGCTCGGTCTGGATGGGAACAGTGTGTGCTTTCCCGTGCGCCTTCTTGTTGAGTAGATGCCCAAGCATTACAAGCGACTCCTGGAAGTCGGAAACAGGATCATAGGATATCTGTGCCTGGTCAACCTCACCCCGGCGCCAATTTTCCAGTGCGTTAACCCGGAGCAGTTCACGGTGGCGGCGGATCTCTTCGGCTTCGCCCGGCACCGGAAGCGTGAGCGGCGTGTCGGTGCGGGGAGCGCTGCGGGAGAGATTCTTCTCGAAGGTGTTGGCAGCCTTGTCCCTGGCCGTCAGACCTTCGGGCAAGTTGAACAGGGTTCTGATGGTGGCGGGCAAAGAGGAATGCTCATAAACGGTTGAATCCACCTGGCCCTTTTCTACATAAGGCGAAACAAGGATGGCCGGGACGCGCACCCCCAGGCGGGTGAAATCGAAGGGTGGGTGTTTGGACTTCTTTCCATCCGGGCTGGGCACCCGGCCAGGCGGCGGGACATGATCGTAAAAGCCCCCATGTTCATCATAGAGTACGACGAGCAGGCTCTTCTCCCAAAGCGGACTGTTACGCAGGGTATCATAGACCTCGGCAATCAGGTATTCGCCCAACTTTACATCATGCGGTGGATGTTGGTCATTCGCCTTCCACTCATGAAAGTTCATGAAACGCGGCTCGATGAAAGAGTAGGCCGCCAGCTCACCCTTCTCCATATCCTTGTAGAATTTTTCGAAGCGTTTAAAGTGCTCCAGAGCCCGCCAGTGATGCTCCAGGACCAGGCTTTGAGGAATATCGCCATAATAGATATTCCATGACAATCCATTCTTAACCAGCACATCAAAAATGGTTTTCATCCTGTAATTATGCCGGACAGTATCGATGATCATTCCGTCACTCGTTGCAGAATGAATAAAGAAGCGGTTTAGCCAGGTGGGACCTGGCACCGCTGAGAACCAGCGATCGCAAACGCAGAATTCGCGCGCCAGGGTGGTTAATGCCGGGAGCTTGTCAGGGTCGAAGCATTCCATGATCTTCTTGCCCGCATCGATATTTCCCTCTTCTTCAATATGGTCAGCGACGAAGCCATTCATTGGCGCAGGATCCACCACCGCTCCAGCCTGGCCATACAGCTGAATTTCAACACTTTCAAAATCATGCCCGGGGTTGGCAGAAATATAGTCAGCACGGTTGCTCACCAAAACTCGCTCGGAGGCAGGGTCTGACGGATCGACCAGATTGAATTCGTCACCCTTCAGTCCGTGGCCGTTGGGCAGGTAACCCAGCATGTGGTCGTAAGAACGGTTCTCAAGCATGAGAACAATGACGTGCTCAATCGGAAAACGATTATGGGGGCTCATGAATAGTTCCTCCGTCCTGGAGGGCTCGGGGAATGAATCATTTCTTAATTATTTTTTTCATCCGTTTCAAGGTTATGTGCCGGGCGGCTTTCGGCCAGAGGTAAGTTTTCCAGAGATTGGGCCACGCGCTGTTGAAGACCTTTTTGGCCCGGCTTGCGTTTTCCGAGACCTTTGAGAGTACTGAGCAGGTAAGAAGTAACCTCGTGAGTAAGCTTATTGATCGCATCGGCCGAAAGCTTTTGGCCTTTATCAAACCAGCGCACGGCCGCATAGCCCATCACCACGGTTGTGGATGAAGCGATCGCGGCGCTTAGCAGCCAGCCCGGCAGTCCTTCCAGCTTGCTCAATTCCTGAAAGATCGTCCGGCCCAGGAACCCCAGGCCAAAAGTGGCGACCAGCTCGGAGGCGCGCTGTGGGGTGATTTTGTAATTGTAGATCCGGGCAATACTGACCACCATGATCGACTGCGTGATCACCAGGGGTACAAAATCAATCAACGGCAGCGGCGCCAATGCAATGGCAGCCGAGATCGAGGCTGCCCGGACCGTGGTCTGCCAGGCGAGCTGCCAGCGATATTCCGGTAATGCCTGTCCCAGGGCGGCAACCATCTCAGGTTCGGTGGCTGCTACTGCCAACAGGACTTTGCCCAGGTTCTTGCCGTCTTTGGCGGCAATTGGGACGATTTGATCGGGCTTCAAGCCAAGGTTGGTAGCAGCACTTGAAATTACACTTTGCAGGTCCTTGCGAGGCACCAGGTCAATCTTGTTCAGTACCACCACGAAAGGTTTTTTCAGAGAAGATAGTTCGTTAAATAGTTCGTGCTCGGTTTTTTTGATGCCCTGGATGGCGTCGTAAACCAGCACCAGGAAATCGGCCTCTCCGGCTGCCGATAGCGCCAGATCCTTTTCACTCTCGCCCAGGCTCCCGACTGTATCCGCGCCGGGTGTGTCCACCACGGTAAACAGAGCCGCATCAGCCTGTTGATTGGCCGTGGTGGTGCCTGGCAAGGGACCCACCCTGGCCAGGTCACCTTTATTCTGTACCAGTTGGTTGTAAAGGGTGGATTTGCCAACGTTGGCCGGCCCAACGATGGCTACCCGGTGCTTTTGGCCAAATGCCTGCCGGATCTGGGCAGTGGTTAATTTGACCAGCCGTCGCACCAGATTTGCATCCGTTGGAAATCCGGATAATAACGACAGGAAGCCGGCTTTTTCAGTGGGTCCCAAAGCCTCCCAGATCATACGAACGGTTGCTTGGACCTCGGGAGGAAATTGTGCCAGGATATCATCAAAGAGTGTCAAGAGATCCTTTGACCATCGGAACTGAATAAAACAAAAATGGATCGAACGGACAAATTACCGTTCTGATTGTTCGATCCCAGCAGGGAATTTCAAGCACCAGCCGCAGACAGCGGTCCTGGTGCTTTCCGGTGAAAAAGTATTGCCTGTTTTTTTATCTCACCTGTTTTCAAACTATCAAACGGTTAAAAAAGGCACGATATTGTACCAAGGCTTTACGAAGATCTTCGGTGGAGACATCAATGCCCTGATTCCACTGGCCCTCCAGCGAACTGTGTTCGCTGGCAAATATCTTGATGATTTTCTGTACCACTTCGGAGACCAGCTCATCCGCCTGCTGGACCGCGGCGCGCGGTTCATCCACAAACATACCCTGGATCTCATTCCAGCGCGTGCGAAGTTGCTCGGATTCCTCACGGCTAAGGAGAGAAGCCGGAGAGGCAGGCAGGGAAGCCGGCGAAGCAGCACTTTCGCTTACAGGGGCTTCATGGGAGGCCGTCTCACCCATCGGAGTTTCGTGGGCATTGGTCTCATCCAGCGGATCAACGGAAACCGGGGTCCCGGAGATTGGCGCCTCTTGGATAAGGGCCGAATCTGCCGGGGATCTGTCAGTAAATGGGTCTGGATTTAATACCGGCCCGTTCGGACCCAGATCGGTTTGATTGACATTATCAGAGGGATTCATGGGTTCTTCAAAATTCTGTGGGTTCATTTCGATACCTTTTCTGGAATAACGGTCTCATCTTTTAGGAGTTCATCAAACAGGGACCGGTAATAAATAAATGCCCGCCTTAATTCTTCGGTATTTGCCGAGTGCTGCTCATTTTTGAGGGCGATCACCCGCGCGGCCCGGTAATTGCTTACCAACTCCGGATAATTGACCGAGAGGTCGGCTGCCCGCTGCTCAAAATCAGAAACCGGATAGGCACGAACCTTCATGACTTCCATGATCAGGTGGTCGGCTTCCACCGTAGCCTGTCCGGGTTCGTCTACAAATTTGGCCTGGACAGCCTTCCATTCCATCAGGTAACGTTCGCGCTCCTCAACGGAAAGGGGGCGGACATTCAAAGATTCTACATGCTTCTGGCGTTCGCCCAGTTCTGCCTGTGCTTTCTTCTCGTTGCCCGCGTTCTCTACCGTGCGGTCATATTCCGGTCCAAATTTATTTTGGAGGCGCTTCCCACGCTGGCGGCGGGAAAAACCAAAGGCCATTATGATCCCCATGATCAGCAAAATTACGACCACTGCGATGATAATATAGGTACCGTTCATTTGACTTCTCCTTTGTAACGCGTGAATATGCTGCTGAAAATTTGGCTTACCTGATTACAGGATTCTTTTCTATACACTGCATGCTTATCAACGCCTTGACCCAACCAGTGCGCCCAGGATGACAAAAACGATCGCCACTCCGATCAAGAAACCCAGGTTATACTGGTTCCCATCGTTATGCACTTCGTACATTTGCACACCCTTGTTGAATAATGAAATCACCAGGGTCACCGGCGAGATGACCCCATGCCAGATTCCCAGCAGGATACCGGAGATACGACCGTGTGCATCGGCCGTATTGACCGCCGGGTTTGTGCCGGGCGCATAAACCTGTATGCTTACTCCGGGCACATTAATTTGACCACTTGAAGCCGGCGTACTTGCCTGGGCATTCGGGACAGGCGTATTGATCTGTATGGCAGAGCCGGGTCCACAGCCCGTGATCATTAAGAGCATAACAGCCAGCAGAACAAAAACCAACAATTTTTTCTTCATTCTTTACCTCCAAATTTGATCTGACAGGCCTGTTATCCATGTAGCCGCAGCAGGCTTGCGGGCTTTGGAAACGGAAATAGCTCTTAATTCATTCTATAACGAATATTCCCCGGCCGCATCCAACGACTGGGGAATATCGCTCTCCGCCACTTGGGGGAGATATCTAAGCTGCCACGACTACCCGGCTGCGTCCTTGATGTTTGGCATGATAAAGAGCATCGTCAGCGGCCTTCAGGATGTCAGCCCTTGAGGAACCATTCTCAGGGTAGACTGCCACGCCCAGGGATATTGTGACCTGCGGAAAGATTCGCCCATCACATTGAACCTGGAAGGCCTGCGCTTGTTCGCGTAAAAGTTCAGCCCGCGCTTGCGCCACCTCACGTGAGCCATCCGGCAGTACAATTATTAATTCATCGCCTCCGTAGCGGGAAGGAATATCCTCGCCGCGCACATGCTTGAGCACCAGGCTGCCCAATTCACTCAGGATCGCATCGCCCGCCGCATGGCCGCAGGTGTCATTGAATCGCTTGAAATCATCCACATCCAGCATAATGATGCCCAGTGGAAGATGATTTCGAAAAGCTCGCAGCAGCTCGCGGTCCAGCGTCTCTTCCATATAGCGCCGGTTATATAAGCCGGTCAAATGATCCCGGACGGATTGCTCACGTAAGAGTGCTTCGCTCTTGAGCAATGCCTCCTGAGCTTGTTTACGCTCGGTAATGTCACGAATATTGCATTGGATGACCTTCTCTTCGCCTACCGAATAGACATTACTGACGAATTCCACTTGAATAAGCCTCCCGCCTTTCGTTCTAAGCGGCAGGTCTTCATAACGAATGTATTCATTCTTCTGCAATGCTTCGAAAGCCTCCTGGCTGGCTTCAATATCTTTGAATGCCCCCACTTCCCAAAGCTTTCTTTTTATGAACTCCTCGCGTGAATACCCAAGCAAATCGATCAGGAATGGGTTGACATCTGTGATCGCCCCCGTATCGGCATCCAGGATTAAAATCCCGTCCTGCGCCGTTTCGAACAGGCGCCGGTAGCGAAGCTCAGAATCTTTCAGGGACGGTTCGTTCGACTTCTCAGCTTTTCGAGTTGTGGTTTTCATAATGGGTCGGGTTACTTTGGGGTACACTGGGGGCTCATTTTCGAACCCACCCCTTATGCTGCCAGGTTTCCAAATATTTGGGATCAGGCCAGCTTTCAGAAGGGATGAAGTCAGAAAATTCAACCGGCAAAATAAGTCCGCGGCGGTCCGGTTGTGACCAGCCAAATTCGATCTCACGATCACAATTTTCGCAATTTATAAAGAACTCGTCGTCTTCCCGGTTGGTCTCTGCTTCGAAGATTTCATATTCTTCCGGTTCAGAAGCAGAGTCATCTTCCTGATATTCACCGAAGTCCCCCCTCTGTACTTCATCGTCTGAAGTATCGCCAATCTTTTCTTTAAACTCATATTGCCAGTGGTGGTCGTCTTTGAGTGGCCCCCATTCCCGCCAGCGCTCGCTGTTTTCTCCAGCCAGGATGCTCCAATTATGGGTAATGGTCAATGTGTGGCCGCCACAGGAACTGCAGGTAAACTTAAATGCAATATTATCTTTCAAGGATGTGCTCCTTCCATCAATCATCGCAAGGTACGCCCCAATTCATCTTAATACAAACACTCCCCGGCTGCATCCATCTGCCGGGGAGTATGTATCTAGTCCACTTGGGGGAGATATTAAGCTGCCACAACCACCTGCCCGCCTCCTGCTCGCTTCGCACGATAAAGTGCATCATCGGCAGCTTTCAGGATGGCGGCGCCGGTGGTACCATCCTTAGGGAAGACTGCGACCCCAAGCGAGAGCGTGACCTTGTCAAGGGTTTGCCCATTGAATAGGAGCTGGGATTGCCTGGCATATTTACAAATAAGTTCAGCACGCACGCGCGTCACGACTCGCCCGGCTTCGGGCAGAACTATGATGAATTCATCGCCACCATAGCGGCAGGCAACATCCTCTTCGCGGACAT
>JADGQB010000044.1 GCA_017882145.1 Anaerolineales bacterium | reverse complement strand
CGGCGCCCTGGTTCTGGGCGGATTGGTATGGCGTTCAAAGACAATCGCATCCAGCCTGGCCGCGCATGCCGCCATGAACGCGTTCGGACTTCCGGTGGCATATATTATCGCTTATCTACGTATGTGATAATCCGCCAGAATCTTGTATCAAACCCGCATCCGAGGTTGATCACAGTACATTTTGGGTGATTTGAGATAAAAAGATTAGCAATAGTGTCGAATGTTTCTACTCTCCGAGCCATGGCTCTAGCATCGAGTGTATTTAACATTCGTTTCTGCCGGATAATCCATTTCTTCTCATCCGCGGATGCAATAGCCACCAACCTCTCCAAACAAAGGGCTGCCATTGGGTCGTTGAAATCAATGTTTTCCTTCTCTGAAGCAACGACGTGTCCAAGCAGAGTCAAGATGGCTGTTCGTGATACATCGGATAGATCCATGCTCAATCCTTCTCCATCGTCTTAACCTCTTTCTACTGCGCAACCAGGAGCGGCAGGATGACCAGCAAGTCATAGCCTGCATGGAAAAATACCGATCCCCATATGCTGTCGGTCTTTAGCATCACATAAGCGTTTACCAGCCCAAGCGCAATAACGATGGTGCTAAATAAGATCACCTGGATGGGAGTGATGTAGGTGGCGGCTGAGTGGGTGACGCCAAAAACGATGGCGGTGACGATGATCGAAGCCGTCCATCCGAGCAGCGGGGTAAGCTTGCGCAGGGAAACGCCCCGGAACCACAGCTCCTCCATGATCGAATTGGTGAAGCAAAATAATAAAATCCAGGGGATTGCCGCGACAATGGTGCCCAGGCTCACCCCCGAAGCAAACAAACCCTGAGTTTTTGGAGCATTCGCCTGGATCAAGACGATCACGATAAAGATCGCTGCCCAGACGGCAAAGGAGATCAGGCCAAACTTGAGCCCCAGACGCAGATCACCTTTTTTCAGGAACAACGCGCCCAGATCATCCCCCGACCACAAGGTAAGCAGAATGACAGCCAGCACGATGGGGATCGCCTGGGAGAGCTTATCGATGGCCAGGTCCTGCATGCCACTCATGGATATATTGAGGATCGGCTTCAGGAAGTTCCCCAAGGCCAGGTTGGTGGCATTGGCCGCGGAAGCGACGAAAAGCACAAATGCAATTTTCGCGTAGATCCGCAGAATTGCGACCCTTTGCATGATCACAGCCAGCAGAAGCAGCGCCACGGTCAGCCCCCATTCGTAGACCGCGTTCTTATTGGTGGAAAAAAGCTCAAACGTATTGGCTCCCAGCAGGAAGATCAACAAACCGCCGGTGAGGTAGAAAAGAAAGGCGATGGCTTGAGTAAACCTGGGTGTGGTTTGCGGGCTGTTCGTCTGCATTTTCGCACCTCGCTTTACGGATGAGAGGCAGGCTGGGATTGGCTGCCTGGAGGATATGCATTATTGCGATGCTGTAGTGCGTCCCAGACCGTTTCCGGCGGCGCCGGCCAAGAGTACTACTTTACCTTCGCAATTCATAGATTCTACATTCACATCCACTTCACGCTTTGTTGGGCTGAATTATTCTGGCGTATATCGATACCAAATCACCAAATGCTACCATCTTGCTTGCAATCGTTAATGATGTAACGAAAAACTCATTCCTGACTTCCACACCCAATCCAGGTTAGCATAGAGATACCTGTCCGAATGAGGATATTATAAATTAATTGAACGGGCGTAGCGGAGCAGGAACTTTTTTTATCCGTCATTCGTCATTACCCGAAAGGAGAACCCAATGAAAAAGACTTTATCCGTATTCCTGTTGATGACAATCCTGACCCTTAATGGTTGCACACCAATGACGCCTGCCACTTCCACTCCCCTGCCGCGCAGTGAGCCAGCTACCCCCACGGAGACACAGATTCCCACCCCTGCTTCACCAACAGAAGTGAATCCATCTGCGAATCAGAAAGCATACACGAACAATACATTCGGACTCAGTTTTCAATATCCATCCAATTGGTTTGGGCCTGGTGAAGATGTATCCGGCGCAACCCTGCGTGTTGAAGTCGGATCTGACAAAGTATATCCGTATGGAGAACCGCCAGCGCAAGCCTCTGACGTGAAGGATTCATACAATGTTGTGGTCCAATATACAAAAAACAATCAGAACCCGTCTTGGAAAGACACCTACCAGCCATTACTGAACTTGAAAGACGGCGAGTCGCTGGCGTCTGCAAGAAGCCTGCTGATCAGAGTGAAACAACTGAATATTGGCAGGTTTACGGGGTTTGAATACATTACAACACTTTCGGAGACAGCGCAAACAGATCATGTCTATATAAGGTCAGTCATGCTGGTTGACGAGCAGACCAACGACCTGTTGACCATCCTGGGGCAGCCGATCAATGTTGAAGTCAGCGATGGCGCGCAATGGCGCGCTGTTTATCAAACGATAGACGAAGCGAACCTGATTTTCTTTCACGGAATCGTGGAATCGATAACGATTAAGTAATTGATCTTAGAAAATTTCTTTTACTTATTCCAACCCTGCCTGGAGATCGCTCGAATTTGTGCGGTTCGAGTGATCCAGGCTTTTCATTATAAATATTTAGTGTGCCAGCTCAACGGCAGTCCGGTTACCTGTACCAGCGCGGCCATCAGAACGGCCGCACATGCCTGCCTCAAGGTCAAATGCCGTTGGAGGAACAGTACCGCTTAATTATGAAGAAGCTTTTTCCCTTGCGGCTTTTTCTTTCGGGTTGGGCTGCCCTTTACCTGTAGTGATCAAGTTCCGTAAACTACCGTTAATATAAGATCTCCATGCGGTTGAACAGGCATTGAAACACTCAATTTGGGGAACCAAACCTACGTGAGTGAAGCGGACTTCAGTTTTATCACCCTTTTTAGAAATATCAAAAGTAATGTCCGTGCCCTTCCACTCGGTCCTATCCTTGACAAAATTAAGGTAGCCGTCCAAAACATGCCAAACGACTTTTTTGCCAGGAATGAATTCTATTATCTTCTGTTTGGAATAATGAACGTCTTCGAAACGATACGTAAACTCTCCACCAGGTTTGTCGGTGCTGCCTTCAATTTCCCCTGACCACCAGCCGCGAACATTGTTGATGGCAGCAAAGACTTCTTCGGGAGTCTGGTCTACCACAAAAGAAGTGGCGTAATTTTGATCCATGGCTTTCTCCTTATCGATCCGCGTGAATTGACAATCAATAATCCCCCCCTTTATTGTTTTAATTTTATCTGGAGCTTCTATCTAACCAATAAAACAATAGCCATTAAAACTACAGCGATGCCTACTGTCCCAATGAGTAGATTGTTCTTTTTAACCAAATCCTCTAAAAACCCCAGGTTCCCTTCAATCTCTTTCACGAGCGAATCAATCGGGTCTTCCATAGTAAGCCACCTTTCTCTCAATCAATTAAGCAATGATACGGATAAATGGGTGTTATCAGCTATATAATGTCTTTATAATCATATAATAACTCACCAATTTAAGATTTGGATTAAAAAAACGGGGATATATTTACAAAAAAACCGCGCTCGGATGGGCGCGGGGGGAGCATGCGGCTCGTCCCCGCCTGCACAGGGTTTTTCAGGGAACTTCGGGGATAGCCGCAAGTGAGCCTAACGGGATTCGGCCCGGGAGGCGAAATTAATAATGTTCAGATAAGAAGCTCTCAACATCCTTAATAAATTTCAAGGTCTCTGCCTCGATTTGTTTCGTTAAACCCTCCAGATCGCCAAAATCCGGATTGTCGACCAAAATATACTCGATAATGGAATCAGCGCCTTGCGTCGTCGGCACAAGGTGGTATTTATTCCAACCGCTATCTTTGATCAATTTCCAGTATTTTGTTTGGACCTGTTTATTACTGCCTGCCAGCCAGATTTCGAATCTACATTTCTCATGAATAAAAACGATCGCAATTTTCAAATTGCGATCTCTGAATGATTTTGGAGAACAGGAAAAATAGGTCATGTCCATATAGCCATAATAAAGGCTGCTGGATACGAAATAATCGGGATAATTATTTTTAAAATACGTTCTCAAAGCCGTGATGTAATCCATCAAGCCTTTATAGGCCTTTTGGATCGCTCCCCGCTCCAGTTGTTTTCGATATTCGTTTACATATTCATGGAACGATTCCATATTCGATGCCTCCTGTGCGATACCAGATTCTCAGCCGGGTGAGAATTTTTTTATTGACTTTCGTCAACTCGAGTATAGCATTCAGCCCGGGAAACAGACAGACGAAAGCGCATCAGGCCGGGTTGGGCCAGAGCCTGCAATCAAACGATTATGAGTGGTCCGGGCTGATTATCAGCTACGGTCCCTGATCGAAAGTAGAGCATGCCTATCGTCCCCTCTGCGCGAAAAGAACCAGAATAACCAGGTTGATGATAAATTGACTTGCAAAGAAGGCCAGGGTTATCCCCCAGACAATTTTCCGGGTAAGCGGCTTGGCCAGGAAAGCCAGCCATTTCGAATTGGGTGGGTTGTCGGTAATGTTCGGAAAAAGGAACGCTCCACAATAAAGAGGGATGGCCACTTGAAGCAAGTATTGGAAATTTTTCGTGGCGGAGAAATACACCAGGAAGATGGTTGCCGGTAAGCACCAGGCCAACAGGAAGCGGTTAAGCATTTTTTTTGATCCCCATAGCGCGCCTGAACCAAGAGCGAAGAACGCAAAGAAAAAGAAATACGCCTTCATGTAATGTTTGCCGTAATATTTCAGCCAATTCATCAGACCCGTGTTGTAATATCCGGTAGCATCGATTCCTTCAAATCCATGCAGGATTTTCTCTTGCTGGTCTGTCAAACTTACAAGTGCAAGGCGTGCACTATTAGGAGACAGGAGTGGCGGGTTGGAGATGATAATTGTACCCAGCATGGTCAGGATAAAAAGTAACCCTGATATGATGAGTTTTTTAAAGGTGAGTTTGTGTTGTAATAACCCCGCAATCAAATACCCTGCAATTGCCATGAAAAAGAACAGGCCCCAAACTTTGATGGCAGTCGCCAGACCGCAGGCCACAGCCGCCAGGTAGAAAAAACGCCCAAAGCGCAGATTATCTTTTTGCAGGAAATAAAACGTCAAGAGAATCAGAAATAATATAATTGAATCGGGATGCCAAAATTGATAATTGAATTTTACGATACCGGGGGTCAACAACAAAAACACGAACATACCGACCGATATCGGAATGGATTTATAAGAAGTCACAAGATATACCGCCAGCATGAGTGCCAGCACCATCGGCAAAACACTGACGAATTGTCTTAGAAGAAATATATTTATATATATATGTCGGGCAAAAGTGGTTCCGAAGATCAGACGGGGAATGATTAAAACGCTGCCTGAAATCGGCAGGTAAGGATAACCATAAGGCCATTGCCAGGATTCAAAGACAGCATACAGGGTGGCGCTGAAGTTTACCTGCGGGGTTAATGCCTTGACAATATCCGGATAGATGACTCGTTCATCACTGTAAATATTTACTCTTCCGAAAATATCCGGCAAATGGTTGAATGGAATAAATGCGAGGAAATTAACCAGGCCTAGAATTGCGAGAATGATAAACACCTTGCGCTGCACAGGCAATAATCCATTCCATTTTGAGCGTAAATTGGCAGCCAGGGAAGGGCGCTTTCGATAATCGGGCGCATAAACAATACGGAGAATCAACCAAGCCTGAAAACAGATCAGGATCGCCCAGATGATCATCGAACGGAGCGGAGGCGGGATTGATAGCCAGGTAAACAGAAAAATCTCCGTCAGGGCTACCAACGCAATAATAAAACCTCTCTGAACTGTGAATAGTTGCTTGCCAGTTTCGCCTGTTGGTTCTTCCAGGTAACAAGCGACATTTTGGGTTATATGCTCCAACCAACGCTCATTTCGAAATACTTTGAAAGTAATCAAAGCAAGAAGTACCAGTACTATCAACTCTGCCCCAGCTATCCCAAGTCTCAAGTATGAATAGCCAAAAAGTCGGGCATTTTCTTGATCGGACCGCCTGGACAGAAAAAACAAGAATGCAAGGCAACCTTCCACAAATGTGACCGTTAGGAAGAATCGGAGATGTTTGGCTTTCATCATTTCGGTTTTATTCTTAATGAGGCGTATCAGCTTGAACGGGCCGATCATGCCGCGAACAGGTAATCCTACTTTTGGGATTTGGGTGAAAGCAGGGTTTGGGGCGATGACCGTTGTCGCAGGTGAAGGTCAGCAGCAAGGCTAGAAAGATAAATTGGGCTCGTCTGATCATATTCCCTTCCATACCTAGAAGATGGCTTTTGTGCATCAAGCCCAACGCGTGGATGAGGATTTTATCACTGGAGATGGAGGATCACAATCGTTTATTCCTGGATGGGAGTCCCCTGGAGAACCTTAGAAACGAAAGCCCTTATAACCTCCGTGATATCGACTACCCAGATGCAAAGGTTTCCCCTGCGAACCCGCTTCACAGCCTCCGGGAAGGTCTTGAATACCAAGGCGCACCCCAGGCAAGAAAACCTTTAAGGTTTACAAGCAGGTGGGAATAAACCTAACTCGCTCGAACGGTAATCCTATTAATTTGTGCAACGGCATATTTTATGAATTCCAGTGTTTCATTTAGCAATTTTTGTTCTGCCCGCTGACCTATTTTTATAAAAAACCGAACGTCCTCCCGTTCATTCCAGCCCCGGTCGATTATATGCCAATGAGATTTCCGGCTAATTCTGCTTTAATTTCATCTACAAAGGCATTAAGGACTTCGCGTAGTTCGGGATAAGGATGGTTGGGTATTTTTGAATCATCAATAAATTTCATGTTCATAATCTTTCTTTTCAACAGGATTCACCTTCTTCCCGGCTATAACCATACTATCTTTATGGATACCTGAACTGATTCCTCAATGGACGACAAATCTGAAGATAAACGCACCTTCCGAGCTGTCCACACCTGGCCATCCTGTAATTCTCCTAGAATGAACCAACCATCAGAACAGCTGTAGTTAACGCGTTTCCCTTCGAAAGCGGCGGTCGCACCACCCATGAAGAGACAATTTGTGCCATCTGCCAGCTCAAATGCCCAGGCAGACTTTACGGGTGATACAGTCCCGCGCGCAGGTAATGATTCTGTGAGATTTAGTTTGAAACCAGTGCTGTCCCGCAGTGGGCTCGTATCGCATAGCACCGCTTGACTATTTCCCGGAATGCTAAAGCAAGGGTCGTAAATAGTGTTGTCGGCGGTGCAGCGCCATGCGTCATCCCGGTTGAGCACATTTGAGGTTGACCAGCAGGAGCCAGTGCGTTCCTGAGTGGGCACATGCCCGGGGTGAAATACAATGACTTGTGTAGGTTCTAAAGCCAGATCGTAAGTTTTCTCATCTGTTTTTTGTTTATTTTGATTCAGCCAATCGGCTTCATTTTCAACGTAGGTCTCGATGTACCGTAAAGTATTACCCTCGATTTGCTTTACGGAATATTGATGGGTCAAATCTGATTTTGCAATGACTGTTTCCATCCCGGTTTTAAGATTTATTGCGGTAACGCTTGGCGCCTCTCCAGCTCCCCAGGGTCGATTCGTGAAGGTATCGCAATTATTGATAATGATGTAGTCATTCCAGAATAAATGATCTCCATATTGTCCCGATGAGGTGCAAAAGTCATTGACCGCCTGTTTTTGGTCATCCAGTGAAAGCACGACTGCATTTCGGGATGTATAGGTACCAATGGAAAGCAAAATGTATTTACCCTTTCCGTCATCAAAAACAATCGTTCCGCCTTCAATAATCACCGTGAACAATCCGCTCATCTTTATTACTTGATTTGTGCTCTTATTGAAAACAAGCAATTCTCCCGCGGGGGCAGCTTGTGTTCCACCCGTACGATTAATCATGTAAATAGAATAAATATCATTCTCCCCCACGAATTCCCTATCTTGAAAATCATCCAGTGATAATTCAGGTGCTGGTGTTGACGTAAATAGAGCCGCGCTGGGCAATTGGGTCGGCGTTGTCCCTACGGGGCGAGGCTCAGACGAAACGGCAGTAAGTGTTGCAGCGACAATGGTCGAGAGATGATCGTTGGTATTTGCGGATAATGGCGGGGTAAGGGTATTTCCCCCGCATGAAATCAGGAGGCACAACAGGCACCCAACAACAAGAATTGTATATTTCTTCATGGTATGCATCCTTTCCCTTTTCAGCAAGCCGCCCAATCTGCGAATATCGTGTGGTTTTTTATTGCTTATTGTCTATACCAGTATAACATTACAAACGAACTTCGAGCCGAACAGTCACATTGTCGCCTTCGGCAAGATTTTCTGCTTCACGGACGCTGGCTTTGATGGGCACAATGTAGCGGCCATCTTTGGGGAACAAGGAAGTCTTCCACCCGGTTTTGCCGATGAGAACTTGCACCGGAATCACTCCCCAACCATAAGTCACTAATCCTGATATCGTTTTCAGGTCGCGGCTTTGCGCTGCCGGAACGGTAACGAAGAACCATGGGGCGGGTCCACGCCAGAACCAAATTTTGCCGTTGAACTCGATATTCATTGATACAGGAGTATTCCAAGATCATTGAGGTTGTAACAGCACCATTGGAATCGGTCTGGGTGCTCGTTTTCGATAGCCTTCGAAAAACGGCGCTTGTGCCACCAACTGCGGCCAAAGGCGGTCATGCTCTTCCTCATTTGCAATAGTAGGAGTCGCCATAAGGTGCTTGCCAGGGATTTCCATCTCAACCTGCGGGGCATTCTTCAGATTATGAAACCAGGCCGGGTGCCTGAGGCGTCCGTTATTGGAAGCAGTAATGACAAAGCGATCGCCATCCCGGAAATACATTACGGGTATGGTATGGGCCTTTCCGGATTTACGACCCACGGTAGTAAGCAATAAGATCGGCATGCCGCGCATGAAAGCCATAATTTTTCCATTGGTTCGACGGAAGATGAATATCTGCACTCTCATGATTAGTCTGAACAACATTTCCTTGTCCTTTTCCAGAGCAGGATTTTGGAGCTCAGTCCTACTCAAAATACTTATGCGGGACCAGGATAATGATCGCCATGGCGCCCAGCAGCAGCACGGCCCCCAGCCAACCGGTAGGCCCTAATGCTTCGTGAAAGAGCAGCCAGGCCAGCAATGCGGCCGTCAGCGGCTCGAACATGGTCACAATGCTGGCCAGCGTCCCGGAGATGGACCCCAAGCCAACTTGAAAAAGCCCGTAGCCCAACGCCGTGGGAACAGCCCCCAGGTACAGGAATATCAGCCAGCCCGCCGGTGGATACACCAGCGCCAGGTGGGTGGCGGAGGCGCACACCAGCAGAAGCAGCGCGCCGGTTCCAAATGCGATACTGCTGATCTGCAGTGAAGGATATCTTCCGGTCAGCAGCCGCCCGCAGAAGATGAACCCGGCATAACCGCAAGCCGATAGGAACGCCAGCACAACTCCCATGAGCGAGACTTTCGCACCCGCTGAAGATTGAGCCGGAGTCTGAACCAAAAGCACCATCCCGCCGATGGCAGCTACGAAGGCGATAAAGGTCATCAGGGTGGGGCGCTCGTGTGAGAACAGGGCCGAGAGCAGAGCAACGATCACGGGCGCGGCGCAAATGGAAATGAGGGTGGCCACGCTGACCCCGCTGTAAGAAATCGACGCAATATACAAGGCCTGTGACAGCGCGATCAAACAGCCCATCAGCATCATGATGCCCAGATCACGCCGTTTGATCTCGAACAGGCGGCGCTTCAAGGTGATCCAGCTTGCCAGGAAAAAGAAGGGAACTGCAAATGCCAGGCGCAGGAAAGACAACGACAGCGCATTCGTAGCGCCATAATTGTATAGGATGCGGTTGGCGACGCCCACCGTTCCCCAGGACACGGATGCAAACACGATCAGCAGGAAATCACGCCGGGAGTTGTTCTTGGAAACCATGGATCTTTATCCGTCCGTACCGGCCCCCAGACCTTAATCTTTTAAGGGAGCAGTGACCAGGTTGTCGATTAGAGCCTGAACGGATTATATCGCAACCCGATCGACCGGCTGCTTCGCTCAAAATCCGTCAGGGAGCGCGAACGCGGGCAGTTAACGAAGAACTCGTTCTCAAATTATTGAATTCGCGTCAAAATATATACTCAAGAAAAGGCCTCGTTTGCTGCGATAAACTGTCCCTTTATTGCAATTATTGTAGATAAATACTGTCATACAATTAGTCTGGACATTTATATCAAAATACGCTCTTTCATAAGGGAAGCAGGTTTGATTGTATGAAAAGGGAATATATACCAGAGCGCAGCGGGTCAATCAATAATTTTCTGGGGGATAAGCTCCAGGCTGTATTTGACCATTTAAAAATCAGGCTGTCAATTCGTTCAAAGATAACAATCCCCTACCTGATTCTGGCAATGCTCGTGGCTTTTGCAGCCATTGTGACGGCCTATAAAGTCATGCTGGAAAATATCGACACGCGTTTCAACAATCAATTATATGAAGCACGTCTGATAGCATCCAGGCAAATGGTGAATGAAGAGCAGCAAATGCTTGAGGCGCTGCGCCTGATCGCCAACACAACCGGCATCTCTCAAGCCATTGTTGGACAGGATCCCACAACCCTGCGCAGCTTATCCGTTAGAATTGCCATTAACAACCAAGTGGAATTCGTTCAATTCCTGGACATGCAAGGCCAGATAATACTTTCGCTGCAGCATAAAAGCGGTGGACTCCTTGAAGAATATGGCTCAAGCACAGGCGGAGAAGCCATCCAAAGAGATTGGCCTTTCGTCCAGGCAGCCCTGGAGGGAAAAAGTGATGCGTACGGAAATAAATTCTCCGGCTATGCCACAGCACCCTGGGGGGATTATTTCTATATAGATGGTCCTGTCCTGGATGATAGTGGCTCCCAGATCGGTGTGATCATCATTGGAAAATCGGTGGAAACCCTCGCGCTTCAAATAAGGACCAAGACCCTTGGGCAGGTGACGCTGTATGACCTGTCTGGGAACACAATATATAGTACATTACCGGTCAGCGTTGCTGCACTGCCCGAAGCCGATGTAAAGACAATCCTGGCAAATCAAGAAACCAGCAGCTTGCGGAGGAACGGGGGAGACCGGAAAATGCAATTCGAGGGACTGACCTATAGTGAATTACTGGGGCCCTGGCAGATCCGGTCAAGGGACGATCTCGGGGTTATGGGGGTCGCTCTTGCCCAGAATAAATTGGTTTCTGCCAGCTTACCCATTCGGGTTGCCATTATCACCCTGGCTTCCCTCAGCCTTTTCTTTATCATAATTGTTGGAACCAACCTGGCAAAATTAATCACCACGCCCATTATCGATCTGGTTAGCGCTTCCAAGCAGGTAGCTTCCGGCAACCTGGAAATAAAAGTTGAGCCTCGCAGCAACGATGAAATTTCACTTCTGGGAACCAATTTCAATCAAATGGTTACCAGCCTGGATAAATCCCATAAGGACTTATTGGGAGCTTACGATTCCACGCTTTTGGGCTGGTGCAAAGCACTTGAACTGAGAGACAATGAGACCGAAGGTCACACATTGAGAGTCACGGAATTGACCGTTGACCTGGCGCGTGCGTATGGCTTAGGCGAAGATGAAATCATCTACATCCGCCGGGGCGCGCTTCTGCATGATATTGGGAAAGTCGGCATTCCGGACGGTATTCTACGCAAGCCAGGGCCTCTCAATGAGGAAGAATGGAAGATCATGCGCCAACACCCACAGATGGCCTATGATATGTTGAAGAGTATTGAATACCTGAAGCCTGCGTTGGATATCCCTTATTCTCATCATGAACATTGGGATGGTAGCGGGTATCCCAACGATCTGAAAGGTAAAGAGATCCCCCTGGCAGCTCGATTGTTCAGCATCGTCGATTCCTGGGATGCATTGACTTCGAACCGGCCGTATCGAAAGGCAATGTCAGTGTTAGAAACCCAAAAAACCATCTCTTCAGAGAAGGGAACTAAATTCGATCCTGAACTGGTTGATTTCTTTATGATGTTCATCTCAGAAAAGGCTGCGAGTATTCAACCTTGAAAGATGTGCCTGGCAAAACATCGGAAGACAAGAACCAAAAGCCAACCTTTATCATATTGTTATTGGTTGCTTTTTTGTTTTCCATGTGCGGCATCATTACCTGGGGATTAATCCCTTCCGAGACCAGTGGTTTATTGTCGGGCTCCGTACTCTCGGGGGACCACGCAGATTATTCGGGTAATTCCCAAAAGAAGATTGCTCCGGTTGGAGCCAGGATCATTCAAGATTCCATTCTGGATAATAACCCGACTGCCACGTATGAAATCGATCATCGAATGGCCACCCTGGATTCTGAGCTGAAAACGCCTGTCCCAACCGCGACAAGCGCAAACACACCAAATTACACTTCGTCGATCAGGACGGCTGCACCGACCACAATTGCGACTCTTCTATCCAGCCCAACCATGGCCATTTCGGCAACTTCGCAACCGACCTTGACCATGCCGGCAACCCCACCACCCAGCCCAACCATTATTATCTACCCGACCCAGATTGACTCTCCTACACCTGAGACATCCCATCCCCTAAGAACTCCTTCACCAACCAAAACCTTCACGCTTACACCATCGCAGACCTTCACGCCTTCACCGAGCCAGACCTCTGCGCTTTCGCCAACCGAGACCCACACACCTACACCGACCCAGACCTTCACGCCAACTCCGACCGAGATCTTCACGCCTACTCCGACAGAAACCTTTACGCCCACTCCGACTCAGACTTTCACGCCTACATTGACTGAGACCTTCACCCCTACGCCAACTCAAACTTTCACGTCTACACCAACGGAGACCTTCACGCCCACTCCGACGGAGACCTTCACGCCCACTCCAACTGAGACCTTCACACCTATTCCGACTCAGACCTTCACCCCCACGCCAACTCATACTTTCACGCCCACTCCGACTGAAACCTTCACGCCTACACCGACCGAGACCTTCACCCCCACGCCAACCCATACTTTCACGCCCACTCCGACGGAGACCTTCACGCCCACTCCAACTGAGACCTTCACCCCCACTCCGACCGAGACCTCCACGCCTACACCGACCGAGACCTTCAC
Organism: Anaerolineales bacterium; assembly: GCA_017882145.1. Taxonomy (GTDB): domain Bacteria; phylum Chloroflexota; class Anaerolineae; order Anaerolineales; family Villigracilaceae; genus UBA877. Next base: position 4,149 of record JADGQB010000044.1, on the reverse strand, counting down.
GCCCACTCCGACCGAGACCTTAACACCTACTCCAACCGAAACTGCCACACACACCGCTACACCTACTGAGACTCCAACCGCCACGCAGACCCCCACGCCTACTGAAATACCCAATCCCTCAATTCAAATTTCCAAATCCCTGGCATCCTATGATGATAACGATCTGAGCGGAACAATTTCTCTTGGTGACAACCTGTGGTACAAGTTTAGGATCTTCAACAATGGGAACGTTTCTCTCACTAACCTAAGCATTTCTGATGAAACCTTCAATATACCTGTTTCCTGCTTGTTCACCTCGCTTGACCCATCCACCTCAACAACCTGTACAGCCACAGCAGGCCATACTGTCACACTGAGTGAAGCGGATGCCGGAGAGGTGATTAACAGCGCCACCGCCATTGGCACTTACAATGCAATTTTGTACTCGGCTACCGACACATTGACAACTTCCATCCAGCAGAATCCTTCCCTCACTCTCACCAAAACTGCTGATCAGAATTTATATTCAATTATTGGGCAAGTTATTACGTACACTTACACCATCCAGAATTCCGGCAATGTTACGTTAGCTGGACCCTTCAGCATTTACGACAATATCATCGGTACCATTGATCCTTGTGGAACCGGGCCTCTGGCTCCCGGAGCAACCACATCCTGTGAGGCCTCCCATAGCATCACACAATATGACCTGGATTTGGGTGAGCTGACCAATATTGCGACGGGACATACCCTCTTTGGCGGCAGCCCGCTCACCTCAAATGAAGCCGGTGTAACCCTGTACCCGGTCCTGAACCGGTCTTACACGATCGTGAAAATGCCAAGCGATGTTGGCGGCGACGGGCCGGGCGGCCACCTCAATCAAGCCGGGGATGTTATCACCTATCAAATCATCCTGACCAACACAGGCAACGTCAGTTTAATTGGCGTCAGTGTCAATGACCCGCTTCTGGATGTCTTGACAGGACCGGTTGAGTCCGGCGCTGCGGATAACGTCTTACGAGTGGGCGAAACCTGGACATACACCGGCACTTACCTGTTCCGGCAGGTCGATCTAGACAACAATGGAAACAGCGCCGGCTTCATTCATAATATCGCCTACGCCAGTACAACCTATCTGCCAACGCCCCAAACCGCCAGCGCTGATGTTCCAGTCGATCAATCTGCGGCACTGTCCATCCTCACCAGCTCAATCGAGGGCACATATACCAGTGTGGGCGACGTGCTGCATTATTCCTACCTCGTCACCAACACCGGCAATGTGACCCTGTCCGAACCGTTCATTGTCAACGACGACCGGTCCACAAACGAGACCTGCCCGGCAACTACAACCCTGGCCCCGAGCGCCAGCCTCACCTGCACCGCCAGCTACGCCGTCACCCAGGCGGACCTGGATGCGGGCGCGGTCACCAACAGCGCCTCGGCGCATGCTTCCTTCAACAGTCTACCGGTCAACTCCGCCACTGATACTCGCACCGTTAACGCCATCCAGAACCCTTCCATCCAGATTGTAAAATCCCTGGCATCCTATGACGATAACGATCTGAGCTGGACAATCTCACGTGGAGATGACCTCTGGTATCAATTCCAGGTTATAAATACAGGCAATGTGACGCTCACCGACATAAGCGTCACGGACGATACCTTTGCCATCCCGGTCACATGTCCAGTCACCCTACTGGCTCCATCAACTTCTACAATCTGTACAACAACCTTGTCGCATACTGTAACGCTGCTTGAAGCCGGAAGCGGCCAGGTATCCAATACAGCGACAGTGACAGGCAGCCAGAGTGGTACGCCGGTCTCGAGCACGGATACACTCGCAACAACGATCCAACCCGTTGTCCCGTCCACCATTTCCGGGCAGGTAAGGGATGATACCAATGGAAACGGCAGCCTTACAGATCATGATTCTGGTCTTTCCAATGTCAAGATTGAGTTGGACAATGGCGTCTGTACACTGGGCCTTAATTGCCGCTCCACCCTGACAGACACCAACGGAGTCTTCTCTTTTGGAAGTGTGCCGGATGGCAGCTATTCCCTTGTCGAAACCGATCTCCTCAATTACATATCGACTGCCGATTCCGATCCACCCAATGATAACCAGATCGATGTGATCATATTGGGCGGTGCAAATTCAGCCAACAATATTTTCCTGGACAGGGTCAACCCATCCGCCTGCTCAAATCCTGACCCCATAAACGGTTTTGTTGTCAGCACGAATCCGGCGAATGGCGCCATAAATGTGCTGCTTGAGACCACTACTATTAAAGTGACCTTCAACCAACCCATGAGGACTTCCGGTGGTGAAAGTGTGGTGGATCTTGGAAAATATGAAGTCAAGAATACCACCAACGGAAAAACCATATCTATTACAGGCGTGAGTTATGATCCTGTTACTTATGCAGTTATCTTGGGCATTGATACCAGCGACCCGGATTGGCAGGCGGGTGTCCTTTATAACCTGACAATCAAAAATATCCGGAACGGATGTGGCTCATCCCAGAACAATGTGATCCGCTCATTTAGTACCCAATTGGGTATCATGGGGCAAGTGCGTAACAATTTGGATAATAGAGGCATTTACGGAGTATTAATTACATTGACCGGTGGAAGCTGCAGCGGTGCTTGCGGGACAACCACAACTGATCTGAATGGCAACTTTACATTCACGGGCTTTGCCCCGGGTAATTACACACTGGTTGAGACTGACCCGGCCGGCTTCCATTCAACCAGTGATTCCAGGGGTGCAAATGATAACCAGGTGACGCTTACGCTGCCGGCAGGCAGCAACTCCACCGGGAACTTCTTCATCGATACGCCCAATACTTGTAGTGCACCCTCGGTTGCCAGTACCAGTCCGGTCAATGGCGCGACCGGAGTATCACTCAACACAACGACGCTTACGGTTCATTTCAACCAGCCTATGATCACATCGGGTGGCGGCAGCGTGCTAAGCATCAATAATTTCAACAATAACATACACAACCTATCACTGGGTGGAAATGTCTCGATCCTGGGCGTGAGTTACGACCCCAATACCTATACCGCCAATCTGACAATCGATTCCACGGCCTCAGAATGGCAAGCAGGTTCGCAGTATCGCTTGCGGATTGGGAATGGTTTGGAAAATCCTTGCGGTGCCAAGCTGGGCACTAACATGGATGTGCTCTTTACCACAGCAGGTTTTATATCCGGCCAGGTACGCAACAATGCGGATAATCATGGCATCTATGGCGTCACGGTAACACTGATCGGTGGCAGTTGTGGCGGCAGCTGCGCGACCACCAGCACGGATGCGAATGGAGATTTCACATTTGTTGGTTTCTCCCCGGGAAGCTACTCACTGGTGGAAACGGATCTTCCCGGCTACAACTCGGTCAGCGACTCTGCGCTGCCCAACGATAATGCGATCCCGCTTACCCTGTCTGCAGGCAGTAATTCCGCCGGAAATTATTTTGTGGATGCACCCGCCGACTGCAGCGTACCCGGCGTATCCAGCAGCAATCCCGCCAATGGACAGGTTGGAGTTTCATTAAACACCAATACGATTACAGTGACATTTAATCGCCCCATGATCACTTACGGCGGCGGCAGTGTGCTGAATATTGGCAATTATGATGACCGGCTCGCCAACCTTTCATTGGGTGGAGATGTGCCCATCCTGAGTATAAGCTACGATCCCAATACTTATACCGCCACTTTAACCATCGATGCCAGCGACACGCAGTGGAGACCCGGCTCACAATATCGATTGAGAGTAAGAAGCGCCATTAAAAGCGCCTGTAATGTCAGCCAGAGCAGTAATTCCGATATTCTCTTCACAACTGACATGGCCATTAGTGGTCAGGTGCGGAATGACCTAAACGGAAATGGCAACCTTTCCGACTTGGATCCGGGAATCGGAAGCGTTACCGTACGCTTATATGACAGTTCAAGCACGCTGATTGCTACAACCTCAACAAATGCCGGGGGCTTTTTCACCTTCGATACCTTGTCGGCGGGTACCTATTACGTTCGAGAAACAGATCCAGCTGGTTATGTCTCCACGGCCGATTCGTTTGGAGCGAACGATAACCAGATCACAGTCACTCTGGCGGCTGGTGTGAACTCGATCGGTAACAAGTTCCTGGATACCCACTGATCCCAACG
>JADGQB010000227.1 GCA_017882145.1 Anaerolineales bacterium | reverse complement strand
TTCGCAATGGGTCAAGTCAAAACCATCATTGTTCTGGTTAGCGCGGTTGACGATGTGTACGCCATGGATTCGCATCTCCTTACATTTTTCCAGGTTGCAGCACCACGAAGCTGCGTGCTGGAGCGTGAGATTGCTGATTGTGACGTCATGGCAATCAGTGAAGCGGAGCAGCGTGGGGCGGTGGAATGACTGCTGGTTGGAAGCGAGCGCTTGATCCTCGTAGTTGTAGTTTTCTACGCCGTACGGGAAGGCCGCGCCTTGGCCGTCGACGCAGCCTTCGCCGGTCAGGGCGATGTGATGCGCCCCGTAAGCATTGATAAGACAATAATTGAGGTAATCGAGGTAATTGATCGTCTCTTCCGGGCGCCCCAGGCTCGGATAATCAGCCAGCGAAGTGCTGCCGAGCAGCCGTGCGCCTGGCCCCACGTGCAGGGTGACGTTGTCTTTGAGCGTGATCGTGCCGGTAAGGTAGTTGCCTGGAGACAAATAGAGCGTGCCGCCGCCCATGTTGGTACAGGAATCGATGGCTGCCTGGATGGCGCGGGTATCCAGCGTAAGGCCGTCGCCTGCAGCGCCATAATCCCTGACCGAAATTGTATTCACCATCAATAAATACTCCTTCTGTTATTTTCCTATGATCCAGACTATCTAAGGGTGTATCTCTATTTGTTATCAAGGGTTACAACATACCCGGCCGCCTGGGCTTGAGCCGTCATCGCTGCCTGGAGGTCGGGCAGCAGGCTTTCGAGCGTTTTCTGCTGTCTCAGCGCGCGTCCCACAAAATCGTTAAGGACCCCCATCACATCATAGCCAGGCAATGTGTAGAGCGGCGAGATAGCCTGCGAGGCAGTTTGCATGACAGGCAGGGGGTCGTTTGCAAAAAGCGGATTCGCGTTGACCACTTTTCCCCAGGCTGGCTGGACGGGCATGTAGACCGGGTAATCGGGGGTGATTGACCAAAATTCCGGCGCGCTGACCATCCAGGTGATGAAGTCGAGCGCCAAGGGCAGGTTTTGGGTATGCTTCGAAACGACCCATGCCGCTCCGCCCATGGCGGAGGTCATCACCCGGGTGTCGCCGTCCCAGCGCAGCGGTGCAGCGATGCCAAGCTGGTGATCCGCAGTGGTGTAATACTGGCTGTCGGGCTTGCCGCCGAAGCTGGCCAATGCCATCCAGGATGGCGCGACCAACATCAGGAGTTTGTTGTCCTGGGCAATCTGATTGAAGCGCGAATCGAAGTAACCATAGGGGGCGAACGTCCCGTTCGCCAGCAGGGCATCCACAAGTTTCGCCGCACGAACACAACGGGAATCTCCAAAGTTGATGAAAACCTTCTTTTCATTCAACACCCACGAGGATGGGCAGCCGGATGCATCGAAATAGGCCTTGAACCCCCAAGCATCGCCGAATGCACCGATGATATAGCCTGGGTGTTCATGGCTTACCTGCTCTCCCAGGGCCTTGTATTCCTGCCAGGTAGCCGGGACAGGATAACCGTATTGATCCATCAGCAACTTGTTGAAATAAAGCACCATCGGTGCGGTGTCATGGCGCAGGCAAAGGAGCCTGCCAGCGAAGGTGCATGCCTCGTTGGCATGCGGCTCGAAGTTGCCCAGCAGCTCAGCGGAAAGTAGGGGCTTAAGGTCGAGAGGAAAGTCGTGTTGAGGGTCGATGGTCTGGGCGACCAACTCGGGTTCGGCAAAGACCACGTCGGGCCAGCCCTCGCCCTGCTGGTTGAAACTCAAGAGCTCGGCCGGGAACAGGGAACGGTCCACTTCCTGGAAATTGATCTGGCTGGCTTTGTCCGGGTAAAGCTTTTGGTAGATTCTGGCGCCGGCCATGCGGGTGGAGTCGAGCCAGACGACGATCCGGGCCAGGTGCAGCATGGCGGTGGGAGATGGAGTTGCCACAGGCAGGGTAGCCGAAGGCGTCGGGCTAGCGCATGAAACCAGCAACCCAACGAGGCAGAACAACCAAAAGAGAAAAAATTTATTCGACAGGGTTCTCATCGGCATCCGTCGGCGAAAAATGAGTGTGGACGAAAAAGGCGAGCATCTCAGGGTTATTGGTAACGCAGCACCGTCATTAGGGGTCTTGGGCACGTGCATGAGGTCAACTCTTGTAATGAAGAAAATGCAGTTGGAATTCAAGATTGAGTCGGCGCATGTTGCGAGGCGGCGCTGGCTTTAGGCGGCACGCTTGGTCTGCATCCGTGCCAACACATCGGCCAATGTTCCGTTAAACGGGCCGGGCGTTTCCATCTTGAGGGATACCAAAGCCGCGGCGAATTTCAAAGATTCAGTCACATCGTGATCCGAGCGCCGGGCCAGATAGGCTGCAAAGGTGGTGTCGCCACGTCCCGTCCGGCCAACCACACTCTTGTTTGAGAACTTCTCATAGTATGTCATTCCATTTGCTCTGGCTAAGACCCCCTCTGCTTTGGTAATCAGGATTTCGGAACAACCCCAGCCTTCAATTATCAGAGCTGCCCGTTCCAGGTCGTCAGTGCCGGTTAGTACTTTGGCCTCAACGATGTCCAGCTTGATCATATCCATCAGGCTGACAATCTCCGTTTTTTGGAGAACATCTCCGAAGACAATACAGTGCGTGACCGGCTGCACTTGGCGTACAAAACTTTGCATATCCGCCGACATACGAAAGCCTCTCTCTTTAAGTCCGCGTATAAAATCCAGGTCAAATTCCTGATCTGTGATGCCGGCCAAATGCACATGTCGCGCTTTCAACGGTGGTACATCTGTAAGCGAGAAGAACCCGGCGTTGGCCAATTGGTAGATTTGGCGTTCATCCACATCGGCGGTGGAATGCACTACCTTCATGAAAGTTGTTTCCGCGGATGGGGTTGGGTGAACCTCAATCCCGTTTTGCAGCAATGGCTGAAGGATTGCTCGATCTTTTGGAGCCATTCGGGTTACAACAACGACCTGTTTGCCTACACGCGCTGCCGCCAGTGCGCCACACAAAACCGCACTGCCCGGCGCCACGCTCGGTAGCCCCTGGTAGGGAACCACCTCATCAAAGCACATATGACCGATGAAGGCGATGTCGAACCAGTCGGATTGTAAATTCACACTAAACCTCTTAATATTGGGATCCGCTTGATTTCCCCTTGCCCTGAGTAAAGACACCTGCCCCAGCGTCTCTACTCAGGGTGATACAAGGAGAAGAAGGTTTGCTTTGATAACAATCACTGCATAAAATCCACATGCCGAATGAAGATGATTTCGTACAGGTCTCGTTGATATCACAGATCTCCTCATAGTAAATGTGGAGAATCCTAGTGGTTGATTTCCGAAAGCCAGCTTAGCCTTTAACCGAGCCAGTGAAGGCGCCAGAGATAACATAACGCTGTGATAAAAGGAAAATGATGACAACCGGCACGATCATGATCAATCCAGCCACCGCGGCTTCTGCATACTGGAAGTGGATTCCTCCTGGATTTGGATTGAAACCTGGTTGAAGCGCCGACGTGCTTCCAAGGACTGTTTGAATACCGACTGGTAAAGTGAAAAGCTTATCGTCGTTCAACAGCACGTACGGGCCAAAGTAATTATTCCAGTTTGCATTGAAACTAATGAATGCCAACAGGCCCAAGAGCGGTTTGGCCAGCGGCAAAGCAATATTAATGAAGATATCAAATTCAGAAGCGCCATCCACGCGCGCCGCATCCACCAGTTCTGAAGGGAGCGAAGAACTGTAATAGATGTAGGTCAAATAAACACCAAAAGGGAAAAAACAGGCCGGTAAGATGACCGCCCAGGGAGTATTAACCAGATGCACCAGGTTTAGCTCCATGAACAGCGGCAGAACCAGCGCAGAGGTCGGTAACAACATGGTGATCAAAGTCAACCACAGCATTAAAGACCGGCCCGGAAACCGCAGGATTGCCAGAGCGTAGCCTGCCGGAATACCAATCGCCAGGCTGCCAAGCAAAGAATACAGCACATAGAAGAATGAGTTACGAAACCATAGGAACACTTCGCCATTTTGATAACTGAAAACGTTCTTCCAGGCAGCAATATATTGGGCAAAGGAACCAAACGCCAAAGGATTAAGGTTGGAAAACTGTATAGTGGCTTTGGAAGGCGCTATAAGCAACCAGATCATCGGGATCACAAAATAAATCAAGAATATCAATAATATAACCCAGCGTAGTATGGACCCCAAAAACCCTATATCGCGTACGTTTCTACTGAACCATCTGGTCATCATATGAACACTCCTTATCCTGAGTAGCCGATCAGTTCCAGCGCGACTCTAGTTTTCTATTTTGAAAAAACCGGTCCAGCTAACCATCAAGTAAGATGCTCCCAGGCCGATAAGCAGCATGATTAGTGCCAGCGCGGCGGCTGCCCCGAAATTTCCCAGGTCGAAGGCAAAGGAGTACGCCAATTGGTTCGGCGACCATACAAGTGGAACATTGGCATGGATATAGGTTTGATTCGAAAGCAGCTGGGGCTCGACAAAGAGCTGTACGTTACCGGCGAAGATCAAAATAAATTGATAAATGATATACGGCCGAATGAGCGGCAGTTTGATATAGAGCGCTTTTTGCCAGGCATTGCAACCATCCATGGTGGCGGCTTCCATCACTTCCGATGAGATACCCTCCAAAGCGCCATATTGGATCGCAATCCACATCCCTGCCCCGACGAAGAACCCCATGATTAAAAAGATGAATGCCAGGCTGGCCGGCGTAATAATGTCATTAAAGGCTTTAAATCCCATAGACTTCAGCAAGAAACCAAATGGGCTCAAATTCGGGGTCAACATAAAAATGACCAGCAGTACCACAGCCGGTCCGGCAGCTGCACCTGGAATGAAAAAAAGCGTCCGCAGGGTGGATGCAACCCGCCCGGGCCGCATGTGCAACAGCAGCGCCAACAGCACCACGAGCGCAATTCCAATGGGTACTGAAATCAGGAGGAATTCCCCTATGTTCTTGAAAGTAAATCCGAAACGGGGATCCTTGAATACCGTCAGATAGTTTTTTATGCCGGCTGCAAAATAGCGCGGCAGGCCGGAGGAATAATCCGCAAAGCTGATTATTAGGGCATAGATCCCAGGCCCCAGGCCGAAAGCCAGCATAAACAGAATATAGGGCAATAGAAATAGATAGGCTTCCCCAGCCCGCTTGTTCCGGTACCGGCGGGAGCTTGAAAGGCGGACTTTCTTTACAGGCTGGTCTTCAACACTAATGGACAGGTTTGCCATAAAGCCCTCCAAGTAAATTATAAACCCCGGGATAGGGGCGCCTTATTTCAGCGCCCCTATCCGGGAAATTTGGGGAGAATGCAAGTCAGCAAATGCTACTTGCTGACAACGTCGTAGCCCTGAGCCTGGGCAAGAGGCGTGAAGAGAGTGGGTATCTCGGACAAGTTAGTTGTGACTGTTAATTTTTTCTGGTACGTATCCTGTACAAACTGGGTCAAAGGCGAGATGAGGTCAAAGCGGGGCCAATTGTCCAGTGGCGAGATCTGATCCGCGGCGGCTTGCATGATCGGGTAAGGATCGTTGGCAAAGAGCGGGTTGCTTGAAACTGCATCTTTCCACAATGACTGAATTGGTTTGTACGCTGGGAAATTCGTACTCCCTGTCCATAGGGTTTTATCTTCGGTGACGAATGTGACCAGAGCCACCGCCAGCTTGGGATTCTTGGTGTGCTGGGAAACAGTCCAGGCTGCACCGCCCATGGCTGCCACCACCGGAGCGGGATCAGCTGCCCACTTGAACGGAGCTGAAACACCCAGTTGATGGTCGGCTGTCTCCCACCAGTTACCTTTGGTGCCGCCGAAGCTGCCCCACATCCAGGCCGGACCTTCAAACAACAGCACTTTATTATCAGTGATCAGTTTGTCGAAATCGGTATTGAAGAAATCCGTATTAAACAGGGTCTTGTTGGCGATCATATGATCGACCAGACTCGCAGCCCGTGCACATTTTGGATCCGCCATATTGATATTGAGGGTGCCGACATCCACCAGTTGGTGGGTGGGGCAGTTACTGGCTTCGAAGAAGGAGAGGAAGCTCCAGCCATCTCCAAAGGTGCCCAGATAATAGCCCGGATGATCCTTGGCAACTTTATCGCTGAGGGCCTGGTAGTCTTCCCACGTTGTCGGTACCGCGTAACCGAACTGTTTCATGAGAGGCGCATTGGAATAGGTCACAAACTGAGCCAGATCATTCCGCAGGCAGTAGATCTTGCCGTTGAAGGTGCAGTTTTCCATTGCGGAATAATTTTTGATCGTATCGGCAGGCACCCAGCTGGTCAGGTCAAGCGGGAAATTGTGGGCTGCATCGGCCACGCGCGCTACAAGGCGCGGCTCTGCAAAGACCACATCCGGCCAGCCCTGGTTGGTATTATTGAAAAGCAGGACTTTTGACGGGAATTGCTCACGGTCGACGACCACAGCTTTGATCAGGCTGGCCTTATCCGGGTTCGCCTTGAGGAAGGCATCAATGGCTGGCTGGCGAGGCTGGTCGATCCAGACC
>JADGQB010000226.1 GCA_017882145.1 Anaerolineales bacterium | reverse complement strand
CCGCCCAGTCCGGAGAGCACGAACATCGGGATGAGCGAGAAGGTGATGGCTTGTTCTTCGGATTTCGCCAAAACCCCGATCAGCAGTCCCAGGGCGGCGATGCACATTGCGGTCACCAGCGCCACCAACAGGGTCGCCAGCGGCAGGCGCAGGTAGTCCACGTGCAGGAGTTGGCCAAAAACGATCAGGATCAGGAATTGGCTGAAGATCATGCAAAAGATCGCCAGGTAATGTCCAAAAAGGATCTGGAAGCGCGAAGTGGAGGTGGTCAGCAGGCGCTGCAGGGCACGCACCTTGCGCTCATTGACAATGATGGCAGCCGCCGTCAGCAGGCCGGCGATCGCGAACTGGATCATCATGCCAGGCGAGGAGTGTGCCATCGACATGACTTCAGAATTTTGCGGTTTGGAGGAGACTGCCGAAGTAACCGCCACCTGGATGGGCGGGTTCTTCCAGGCCGCCAGTGCTTCAGCCAGCGCCGGGTCGAATGCCGCCGCATTGCCCGTCATCTTTGCGGCGATGTTGGCGGTGCGCACGGCGCTTGCCAACCGGTTGGAGGCCACCAACAGTTCCGATTCCACGCTGGCTGTCGAGGCCTGGGTCGGATCGGCATACAAGCCCAATTTCAACGGTCGGCCCTCCCGGACGGATTGGCTGTAACCGACCGGGATGACGATCGCGGCTGCCAGTTTCCCGCTTCCCACCCGCGCGGCCAGCTCGGTTTCGCTGCGGCCAGCACTGCTGTCCAGGCGAATGACGCTGGAATTGGCCAGCAGGCTGTCCAGGTTGGCGCCGATCAGCCCGCTGTCCTGGTTCAAGTATCCGACCGGCAGGCGTGTATCGGCCGGTTGTCCGGATCCGCCGAATGCCAGTCCGAAGAGCAAGGTAAAGCCGATCGGCATCAACAGCAGGAACATGAATGTCTTGCGGTCGCGCAGGATCTGCATCAGGTCTTTCAAAGTTATATCGAAGATTTTGTTCATTTTTTATCTCCTCCCTCTCCTATTATTGGGAGAGGGGCAGGGGGTGAGGGCTAGGCAAAACGCTTCTGGAAGCGCAGCACGCCCACCAGGAAGAAGACCACGCTCATTCCCAGCAGGGCCGCGCAGCTCAACAGGACCTCGTTCAGGCTGGCGGAGTTCATTACCTGGCTCAGGCCGCGTACGGCCCAGCCTTGCGGTACGAAACTCGAAGCCAGGTCAGCCCAGGCCGGACTGCTGCCGGAGCCCATCGTGAAGATCTTGATCATCCCGAGCATGCCGGTCACGGTCAGGACGCCACCCAGTACCGCGCCGGCCTGTTTGCTGGTTTTTAGCAGCGACATCATGAAGATGCCGAAGGTGGCCGCGGCCATCACGGTTGAGAGCGTAACCAGCACCAGAGGCAGCAAGCTGCCCCACTGGATGCCGAAGATCAGCCGCCCCAGGATCAGCAGCACGGTCATCTGCACCACTACCGTCAGGCCCACTGCCAGGAATTTTCCGCCCAGGATGGTGGTCTGCGTGGTAGGCGTGGTGAACAAGCGTGGCAGTGTGCCGTCTTCATCTTCGCGGATGATGGATTGCGCGGTGGAGGTTCCGGTGAAGAAGGCATAGAAAATGGTCATCCCGGCCATGATGAAACTGACAATGGTTGCAACTGTGTTGGCGGCGGGTTTGCTGGCCGCCGGGGCATGCAGGTCCAGCAGCGCCGCGCTCTGGTCGCCGGTTGGGATGGAGGCCATGTATTGGGATACGACCTGACCGATCACAGCCGGATCCGTGCTGCCGGTTTGTTTGCTGACCACACTCACTGCCAGCCTGGCCCCCGACATGCTGTCCATGAATTGCGAAAGGATCGAGCGGACGATGCTCGGCCCGATGGTCAGGGTCGGGTCCTGGTACAGCTCGATGGTAGCCTGCCCGTTCAGGTCCGAGAAACGCTGTGAAAAATCTGCCGGGATGATCAAGGCCACGCCGGCTTTCTGGCCGTCAACCTGTGCACGTGCAGCTTCGGCGTTGTCGACCACGCTGATCTCCATCAAGTTCGCGAAGCTCTTATCTTTCAGGGTGGTCAGGATCATGTCACCCAGCGAATGCGCCTTGGTCCCAACCGGGAAAGCGCTGCTGGCGGCTTCGAAGCCTGGGCCGCCAGTATCCAGATTCGCAACGACCACTTTGGTGACCGGGACGCTGAAACCCTGGTCACTCTTGGCCGCGCCCCCGAACATGAAATAGAACATGCCGGTCATCAGCAGCGGTACCCCGAACATGAAGATCAGAGCAAACGTGCTGCGGAACGAGCGGGTCATGTCTTTTATGGCGATGTCTATGACTTTCATCGATATCTTCCTTTCTAAACCGTAAAACGTATTGCGTAAAACGTAATAAAACTTGTATTTGCCCTTACGTTTTTCGTTTTACGTTTTAATCTCTCAACGCTCTACCAGTCAAATGCAGGAAAACGCTCTCCAGGTTGGGTTCCTGGATGTCGACGGAAGTGATGCGGACTGCCCTGGTAGCCGCACTTTCGAACAGGCGGGGCAGGACCCGGTTGCTGTCATCCGCCAGGATGGTCAAAGTTCCATCCTCAGCGCTGACTTTCGTCACACCCGTAACTGTTTTCCAGGTCTCCAGCACCTTGGCAGATTCGCTGTTGATGGTCACACGGATGCGGTCCATCGCCCCGACGATCTTGACCAGTTCGGCGTGCGTGCCGCTTGCGATCATTTTGCCCTGGTCCATGATGGCGATATGGTCGGAGAGTTCCTGGGCTTCTTCCATGTAATGGGTGGTGTAGAGCACGGTGGTGCCTTCTTGTTTCAATTTAAGCACTGAGTCCAGGATGCTGCGGCGGGACTGCGGATCGATGCCCACGGTGGGCTCGTCCATATAGATGACCTTCGGTTTATGCAGCAGGGCGATGCCGATATTCACACGCCGCTTCATGCCGCCGGAGTATTTCTTGATGAATTCCTTCGCCCGGTCGGTCAGTCCGATGACTTCCAGCACCTCGTTTACGCGGGTTTTAAGTGCCGCACCGCGCAGGCCGTACATTTTGCCCCAGAAGGTCAGGTTTTCACGGGCAGACATATCCTCGTACATGGCGATTTCCTGCGGCACAACCCCCAGGACGGACTTGACGCCCATCGCGTCTTTGCGAATGGAATGGCCAAGGATGAACGCGTCGCCTTCATCCGGGTGCAGCAGGCAGGAGAGCATTGAAATGGTGGTGGTCTTCCCGGCACCGTTCGGCCCCAACAGGCTGAAGATCTCGCCCGGTTGTACTTCGAAACTGACACCCTGGACTGCCTTTTGTTCACCAAAGGCTTTGTGCAGGTTTTGGACATCGATTGCTTTTTCCATACGTGCCTCCTTGGATTATGATCAGCATGAGTATATACGAGCCAGGGTGGTTCCGGTACTGTCCCTTGGTCGGGTATTTCCCTGCCCTTTCGGACAGTGTCCGTTTGCACAATGGCAATGGCTCTCATCTGGGATAAAATAAAAGCATCATGAAAAGATCCTCTTCTCTGCTTAAGCTTTTAGGATTTTCCCGCGGGAAAAAGAATCATCCTGATACGTTCGTCGAATGGCCGTTCTTTCTGATCCTCACATTTGTTTTTATCTTCTTATATTTCCAAGCCCTGTTTTCCAATGCGGCCTTGCGTGAACCGCTCCGTTTGACCATTTTCACTCTGTTGATGAGTGCGCATATTGTCCTGCATTGGCTCAGTGTGCGCTTACAAAAATGGAACCGCGTCGTAGTTTATGTGGTAGTTCAATGCGGACTGGCCTTTATTATTGTTAGCGTGTCAGCCAGTATTGGTGCATTATTGGGGTTATATATGGGATTGATCGGGGAGATAATCGGCTTGATGCAGGAGAAACCGCGTTGGTTGGTGACAACTGTCGTGGTTCTCCTCGGGCTTTCTTTTCTGAACTATAGCTTGATGGTTGGGCAGTCCGCCTGGTACTTATGGCTGCTGGCCATGCTCCCGATGACATTCTTTGTTGTCGTGTATGTGACTCTCTACAGCCGACAGTCGGAAGCCCGCCGGCAGGCCCAAATGCTGCTTAAGGACCTGGAATCCGCCAACCAGCAGTTGAGCGAATATGCCGCCCGGGTGGAAGACTTGACCATTGCAGAAGAACGCCAGCGCATGGCGCGTGAGCTGCACGATACCCTCTCGCAGGGGTTGGCCGGCCTGATCCTGCAATTGGAGGCGGTGGATGCTCACCTGGCCGGCAGCCGGCCGGAGCGGGCGCGCAGCATCCTCGAGCAGTCCATGCAGACCGCCCGCGCAACCCTGTCGGAAGCCCGCCAGGCCATCGACAACCTGCGCCAGCCGGGCGAACGCGATCTGGTGGTGGCTGTCCGGCAGGAAGCCGAGAGGTTTACGCGTGCCGCCGGGATTGCATGTGAGCCGCAGATCGATGTCAGGGTGGAAGTGCCTGAGCAGGCTGCCGAGGCCGCCATACGGGCCATTACGGAGGGCCTGACCAATATCGCCCGGCATGCCCGCGCCAGCCAGGTCAGCTTGCGTCTGACCGCTTTGGAAAAATCACTGGAGATCGAGATCTGTGATGATGGGATCGGCTTTGACCCGGAAACCGTCCAGGCCGGCCATTACGGCTTGCTTGGCATGCGCGAGCGCGTCCGCCTGGCGGGCGGCAGCTTTGATGTCCACAGTAAACCGGGGGAAGGCACCCGGATTGGAATAACTTTCCTTTTGCAGGAGCCTGCCCATGCCTGATCCAATCCGCATCCTGGTCGCGGATGACCACTTGATCATCCGCCAGGGACTGCGCCTCATCCTTGAAACGCAGGACGGTTTCGAAATGGTCGGCGAGGCAGCCGATGGCGCCGAAGCCCTCCGCCTGTGCTCCGAATTGAAGCCGGATGTAGTGCTGATGGACCTGCGCATGCCCGGCATGGATGGCCTGACCGCCATCGAACGCCTGCAGGCCGGTCAGCCGGAGATTGCCGTTGTCATCCTGACCACCTTCAACGAGGATGATCTGATGATGCGCGGCCTGCGCCTGGGAGCCAAAGGCTATTTGCTCAAGGATACCGATCGCGAGACCCTCTTCGATACCATCCGCGCCGCCCGGCGTGGCGAGACCTTGCTCAAGCCGGAGATCATGGCACGTGTGCTTTTAAAAACAGGTGGTGCTGGCGCAGCCGCCTCCGCCCAGACCGGCCTGACCCTGCGCGAAATGGAAGTGCTCAAGGCCGTTGCCGAGGGCGAGCGCAGCAAGGAGATCGCCGTGCGCCTGGGCATCAGCGAGCGGACGGTCAAGGCGCACCTGGCCAGCATCTACAGCCGGCTGGGAGTGGATAGCCGCGCCGCAGCCATTGCAGTCGCCGCGCAGAAAGGCTTGCTGCCAAAATGAACAGTCGCCAACGCTTCCTGGAAACCATGCGCTTCGGCAGCCCGGACCGGGTGCCTTATTTCGAGGAAGGCATTCGCAAGGATGTGTTGAAAGCCTGGCGGAAACAAGGCTGTCCGCCGGATTTCGATCAGGCGCAGCTGTTTATCAGCGATCAACGCCAGGAGATCCAATTGGATGTGGACCCGCACCCCTGGCCCGAGCGCTGGCCCTGCACCCGTTCTGATTTGAAGGCCTATGCCAAAAGCCTGGATCCTGATGAGCGCTCACGCACGCCGGGGAATTGGAAGAAGCTCGTCACGCTCTCAAAACAGCGCCAGGATGCACTCATGATGCGCCTCTCCATCGGTTTTTTTGAGATCATGGGGGTGGAAGGCTGGCGGCGTTTCCACGAGTTGATCCTGCTGATGCACAACGATCCCGGTTTTGTGCGCGAAATGATGCGTATCAATGGCGAATTTGTGGCTGCGCTGACTGAACGCCTCCTGCAGGAGATCCAGATCGATGCTGCCATCTTTAGCGAACCGATCGGCGACAACCACGGGCCGTTGATCTCGCCCAGGATGTACGCAGATTTTGTCCTGTCGAGTTACCAACCCATCCTGGAAGTCCTGCACCGCCAGCATGTCGATATCATCATCCTGCGCACCTATGCCAATGCGCGCTTATTGATCCCCGTCTTGATGGAACAGGGTCTGGACTGCCTGTGGGCCTGTGAAGTCAACACCGCCGCGATGGATTACCGCTCCCTGAGGCAGGAGTTTGGCAAAGGACTGCGTCTGATCGGCGGGATTGACCTGGATGTGCTGCGGGAGGGGAAAACCGCCATCCGGCGCGAGGTCGAGGAAAAGGTCCCGCCGCTGCTGGAGCAGGGCGGCTACGTCCCTCTGGCGGATGGCCGCGTGCGCTCCGACATCCCCTTTGAAAATTACCTCTACTACCGTCAGTTGCTTGAAAAAGTCACCCAGTAAACAACCTCCCGAAGGTTTGCGTTATGATCCATGGCAATTCCATAACCCTTCGGGACGTTCATCAATCGAGGCTGGAGAAGGCGTTTTTTCAGCTTGGGAGGGATCGTTTGGCCCAAACAACTAGGAACAATTCGGGGGAAATGGAGAGCAGGAAGAAAAAAAACCGATCTATTGCAGGTTTTGAGTTTTTTTGAGGTTTTCGTGAGGGG
>JADGQB010000225.1 GCA_017882145.1 Anaerolineales bacterium | reverse complement strand
CGGCGCCCCAAAAGGCTTGATCGACTGCCTGCAGCAGATCAGCCTGCCGGGCACCCAGGAACTGATGACCCACCGCTACACAGCCGTGATCCTGGCTACAGGCGGCACGGCCATGGTGCGGGCAGCCCATTCGACCGGCAAGCCGGCCTATGGGGTCGGTCCGGGCAACGTGCCCGTTTACGTCGACCGCAGCGCGGACGTCGAAAAGGCAGCCCGTTACGTTGTGGCATCCAAAGCCTTCGACTACTCGACCATCTGCGCCACCGAGCAGTCGGTCATCGCCGACCGTCCGATCGCGGCGCGTTTGCTGGAGCGAATGCAGACGGAAGGCGCCTATCTCACGAATCTGGACGAGACCGAAGCGCTGCGCAAGGCGCTCTTCCATCCGGATGGGAGCATCAACACCGCCGTGGTCGGGAAGTCGCCCCAGTACGTGGCCGGCTATGCCGGGTTCAGCATCCCGGCCGACCGGCGCATCCTGCTGGCACCCCTCACTAAGGTTGGCAAGGAGGAACCGCTTTCCCACGAAAAGCTGACCACCGTGCTGGGCTGGTACGTGGTGGATGGCTGGGAGCAGGGCTGCGATACTTCGATCGAGATCATCAACGCCGGCGGACGCGGTCATACCCAGATCATCTATGCCACCGACGAAATGGTTATCATGGCCTTCGGGCTGGAGAAGCCGGTCTTCCGCATCCTGGTCAATACGATGGGCTCTCTGGGCGCGATCGGCCTGACCGCCGGGGTGATGCCTTCGATGACGCTCGGCTCGGGCGGTGTGGGCGGCGCCATCACCGGCGATAACATCACTGCCACCCACCTGATCAATGTCAAACGGCTGGCGTACGAGACACTGGCGCCTCCACCCGAGGCGTTCCAGCCCGGCGAGAGCCTGCCCGGTCCGGCCCCGGAAGAGATCGAGCGCCTGGTCCGGCAGGTTGTGAATGAAATATTGGAAAGCAAGCACTAAGTGTCGTTGCGAGCCCTGCGTTCTTCAGGGCGAAGCAATCTCCGGTGGTTAGGGGATTGCTTCGGCGGAAGAACACCGCCTCGCAATGACAAAAATCATAATCGAAAGGAAGAAACAAAATGGCTCTGGATCCCTCTTTGATTGCTCTCGGCATGATCGAGACGAAAGGCCTGGTCGGCGCAGTGGAAGCTGCCGATGCGATGGTCAAGGCCGCCAATGTAGTCCTGCTTGGCTCTGAATATGTGGGCGGCGGGTACGTGACCGTGATGGTGCGCGGCGATGTGGGCGCGGTCAAGGCTGCCACGGATGCCGGCGCGGCTGCGGCCAAGCGCGTAGGCGAACTGGTCTCGGTCCACGTTATTCCTCGCCCCCATTCGGACGTGGAAATGATCCTGCCCAAAGCCAGCAAGGGCAGCATCGGCGGCGGACGCTCGGCCGAAACGAAAACCAAATAATCCCGGATTGGGTTGGCCGGGCTTGCTGCCGTACGCACAGCCCGGGTTTAAAGCCTGGCTAATTTCCTGACCCGGGCATTGGCAATATTCCTGAGGCGCCTGCTGAGATAATTGGCAGGATTCCGGAGATTGCCCTGCCCGATCAGGCCGGGATAAGGAGAAAAAACATGGCTGATACTTTTTCCCTGCGCTGCTATTGTTACCTGGACCGCATGCAGCCCCAGTTCGCCTCATTCGTGGGGACGGTAACCCAGGGTGACCTGCCAACCGAGGGCATGGCAGCCCTGTACGTCGAGATGTCGCCGGGCAACGAAGTCTTCCGCGTGGTGGACATTGCCGTGAAAGCTACCGAGGCCCGCCCGGGTGCGCAGATCGTTGAACGCGAGTTCGGGATGTTCGAAGTGCATTCGATCAACCAGGCGGCGGTCATCGAAGCCGGCAATGTGGTGCTGAACCGCCTGGGCTTGAGCGTGGCGGACCGCATCAAACCGCAGGTGGTTTCGACGCAGGTAATCACACGCGTCGATCCGTACCAGGCGCAGCTGCTCAACCGCTTCCGGCGCGGCTCGATGCTGGTGGCGGGCGAGACCATGCTGGTGCTGGAGTGCGCCCCGGCGGCCTATATCAACATCGCCTGCAACGAAGCCGAGAAGACCGCCAGCATCAAGCTGGTTCACGTCTCTTCGGTCGGGCGGTTTGGACGCATGTGGCTCTCCGGGACGGAAGCCGAGATCATGACGGCCAGGGACGCCGCCATTCGGGCCCTCGAGAACATGGAAGGCCAGGCGGGTGGTTGATACTTTACCCGGCGAAAAGGATTAGGCTATGGCGAAAGAGTTCTATACTGAACGGGATATCGAAGACATGTTCAAACGCGGCATACTATCGCTGCGGGTGGACGAAAATGTCGTCCTGACCGAACTGGCGTTTGAGAAAGCCAACCGGCTGGGGATGCAGCTGCTGCGTGATAGACCGGTCGAACCGCCGGCTGCCCCGCTGCGGCCGTATATTTCCCAGATCCGGAAGCCTGAAACCGCGCCTGCAACTGTCGCACCGGCTGCACCTGTACAAGCAGACCTGACCGCCCGCATCCGTGCAGCAGTGCTGGCGCAGCTCGGCAGCCAGGTTGACCCGGCACTGCTGGACGTCATCATCCAGCGTGTGCTTAAGAGCACGGGAGTGAAGTAATGCTGTTTGGCAGGGTAAAGGGTACTGCAGTCTGCACGCTGAAATATCCCGGCACGCAGGGCTTGAAGCTGCTGGTCGTCCAGCCGTTGAATAGAAAACTGGAACCGGTGGGCGGTTTGCAGGTGGCCGCGGATGTGGTGGATGCCGGGCCGGGGGACCTGTGCGTGATGGTGCGTTCGCGCGAAGCTGCCCTGGCCATGCCGGATGTCAAGTTCGTCCCCGTGGACCTGGCGCTGGTCGGCATCGTGGATGACCTGGATGTGCGCCCGGATGGAGAGTTTGATTTCACCCTTAAGCGCGGCTGGCAGCGATTCTCTTGATTCCTTATAGATGAAAGAAAATCTTGTCAGCCGAGTCCAACGTCTCCTGACGTTGGATAGACCGAAGTCGGAGACTTCGGACTCCGGTAAACAAAGAGAATTCGATGATATTAGGTAAAGTCGTTGGAACCGTGGTGACCACCATCAGCCACCGGGATTATAAGAACCGGAGACTGCTGGTGGTTCAGCCGCTGATTGTGGATGGCGAGAAACCCGACGAGGATTTCCTGGCCCTGGACAGCACGCAGGCCGGCATCGGAGACACCGTACTGGTGAACCGGGAGGGCAACGGAGCACGGCAGGTGCTGAATAACCCGGATGCATGTGTCATCTCGGTGATCGTGGGGATCGTCGACTCGGTCTATTTGGAAGGGTGAGGAAGCCTGTTACTGTTGGACTTTGCTGGCTCTCCCAAGATAGGGAAAAGAATTAGCACAAAGGAAACTAAGTAAACAAAGTAGAACTACTTTTTGTAGCATATTAATGAAGGATGGCCAATATGGAAAAAGACGCTTCGGAAAAGATAGTTGCATCCGTTTCGGTTGATTTCGGTGGAAAGGATGCCAGGATCGAAAAACTATCCGTTGGTGAGGATGGGAAGTCCGCCATCCGAATTTTGGCCTGGAAGAAAGGCGGGAGTCAGGCCGAGCCGCTGGTGCTTTCAGAAGAGCAGTTGATCGAACTACTGCACAAGGCTTCGCATGCCGGGGTGCTATCGCAGGACTTTATCGGAAGACTGAAAGAGAAGATCGAAATCTAACTTACAGAAGAACACCCGAGCAAAAGCTCACCCGGCGGTCGCGGTGAGCTTTTGCTTTATGGACCGGCGCTGCATCTTGGCGCGGTTACCGCATTCGTCCATCGAGCACCAGCGCCGCAGATGGTTGCGACTGGTATCGATGAACAACCAGTCGCAGTGCTCGCCGCTACAAATACGAACCTGATGCATTTGCGGCGAGGTAAGCAGATGGATGGCTGAGGCGGCGACGCGGCGCGCCAGTCGCTCAAGACTGGGCTCGTCGTCCCATCCCAGGCTGAATCCATCCACGGAATGGAACAGGCGCAGGTGTGCCTGGCCCACCTGCCAAATGGCACCCAGACGCTCCAGGTCGTTTTCGTCCACCCGGCTCCCTGCTGCCAAGGCAGTGAATACGCGGAAGAGGGTCTCGCGCAATTCCAGACCCCGGCGGAAGACCGCCTGCGCTTGTCTGGGATGCCGTGTGGCTTCCCCGAGCAGCTCCCCGAACTCCTCCGCCGACAGAACCCCGGCATGCCGGCCCCATAAAAGCATGTCCCGGTAATCGAAGAGGTACTCGTGCGGAGACGGACGCATGTGCTCATTGACTGTGTTGGCGAAATCCAGGCACAGTTCCCCGCCAATCAGGCGATGGCTTTCGGATTCCCGAGGTTCATCCATAATGGTTGCTTGTCTCCGTTATTATTTTAATGTTACTCTCACTCGACACCTGTATAATTTATTATACCAGTGTATAACTTTTTTGAGCCAAGGCTTTCAGAGGTGACGACAATGCTTTCACAAATTCGAAAGCAGTGAACCCCAACACCCCAAACCTCTATTTTATGAAATCCTTGACACATATAGCGTCACAAGACTCCAGCCAAGGGCTGGATGAAAAAGCCCCCTTCTTTGAGAATACCGTTTGGTATGAGAGGAGGAATATAGAATGACAAAATTCCGTGCGCCGGTCAAAATTGCATTATTCGCCAGCCTGCTTGGGCTGGCGGCCTGTACGAGCAGGAGCAACCCGATTTCCGTGCAGGAAAAGGATGCCCGCTGCAGTCTGGCGGCAGCCGCCTGCAATGTGCTGGGCGGTTACTCCGGAAACTCGGTTGCCAGTGGAACCAGCGGAGCGACGATTGCCGGGGGCGGCCTGGCAGGCGCCCCCAACCAGGTCAACGGAAACCAGGGCACGGTGGGAGGCGGGGTAGGGAATACTGCCGGGGAAGGTTCGACTGTAGGCGGCGGCTCCGGCAACACCGCCCGGTATTTTCGTGCCACGGTGGGGGGTGGGACAAGCAACGTGGCCGAAGCTGAGGAGGCCACCGTCGGCGGCGGATTGAATAACACTGCCAGCGGGCGCTTCTCCAGCGTGGGCGGGGGCGCGGCGAACAGAGCCAGCGCGGATTATTCCACGGTCAGCGGCGGGTCCGGAAATACGGCGAACTACCAGTTATCCAGCGTGGGCGGCGGAACGGATAACCAATCCAGCAATGAAGCTTCAGTCGTAGCAGGAGGCGAGCATAACCTGGCCCAGGGATCTTACAGTGCAATAACAGGGGGGATCAATAATGCTGCCGGCGGCCCGGGGGCGATGGTGGGTGGAGGCGCCGGGAATGTGGCCAGCGGGTCCTATGCCCTGGTCCCGGGCGGTTTTTCCAACCTGGCGGCCGGGGATTACAGTTTTGCAGCCGGGCGCAATGCCAGGGTAAATGCCAAAGATCCCGGCAGTTTCCTGTTTGCAGATTCCAATAATTACCAATTCCCATCGATCGCGTCGAATGAATTCGGCGTGCGCGCCACGGGGGGCGTGCGGTTCGTCACGGCGATCGACTCAAAGGGAAACCCGTTGGCGGGTGTACGCCTCAGCCCGGGCAGCGGATCCTGGGAGACTTTGAGCGATTCCCAGGCAAAAACCTCCATCGTGCCGGTCAATGAGCAGCAGGTACTGGAGCGCTTGATGTCCCTGCAGGTCAGCAGCTGGTCTTATCGCAGCCAGGATGCTTCCATCCGGCATATCGGCCCAATGGCGCAGGATTTTTACAGCGCCTTCCAGGTTGGCGAGGATAACCATTACATCAGCACAGTGGATGAAGAAGGTGTGGCCCTGGCGGCGATCCAGCAGTTGTACCGGCTCGTCCAGCAGAACCAGGCCCAGACCAGCGCGACCGTTCCGGCAGGAGATCCGGCTTTGCACGCGCAGGTAGTCTCCCTGCAGCAGCAACTGTTCTTTTCGAACGGGCTGGCAGGCGCGGCGCTCCTGACCGCCATCCTGGCGCTGCGGCGGCGGAAGAAGGGGGCGGCCTAAATCCATGAAAATCACCCATGGAATATTGTCCAGCCTCTTGATCATCCTGATAACGAGCGCGTGCGTATCCGACGTTCCAATCACCGGCTCCGGAGCGACACCGGGCACAGCGGTACCTGTGGCGGCCGGTACGCAGCTGCCGGGAAACCTGGCCCGCATTTCGCCTGCCAACGCCGGGCAGGTGACCCAACTGGCGCGCTGGGGCGGGGGCACGCTCGAACAGGTGGTCACATCGCCGCATGCCGGGCTGCTGGCAGTGGCTACTTCACTGGGGGTGGACCTGCTGGATGAAACCACACTGGAACAAGTGCGCTTTATTAATACACAAGCTGCGCTTACCTGCCTGGCCTTCAGTCCAGATGGAAGGACGATCGCGGCCGGGGCAGGAGACGGCAGCCTGCTATTGCTGCGGGTCTCAGATGGTAAACTGCTGCGGCTCCTGAGCGGACACACGGACAGGCTGCTGGCGGTGGCCTTCAGTCCCAACGGCGGAAGCCTGTTTTCGGCGTCGGCTGACCAGAGCGTGCGTGTTTGGCGCGTTTCGGATGGGAAGCAGCAGCGCACACTGCCGGGATTGAGTTATGGGGCCACAAGCGCGGCCTTCAGCCCGGATGGGAA
>JADGQB010000009.1 GCA_017882145.1 Anaerolineales bacterium | reverse complement strand
TAATGCCAATTCGATATTTTTTCGTGGCGTCAAACGCACCGGCAAAAGGAATAGTGGGTCGGCATCCAGGAGACACAACCGCTCAACTAATTGAGTAGTTTGCGGTTCAAGTTTGTAGAAAGCGTTGACATCCACGCCATTGGGAATCACGCGGATGGATTCCGGGGGGAGATCAAGTAGGCCGCTAAGCTCCTGACGGCGCAATTCCGAAACGACTACCTGTGTGACATCGCTCCAATTTGTGCATAACAAATTCCAGGGGTAGCCGTCGTGCATTTCCTGCCGATACCGTGGAGCTGTACAGGCCAGATCGTGATGCCACAGAACCAATTTTGGAAAACCGGATATTTTATAAACATCATGGAGCGCAGCGGTCAACGGCAGGTTTTTATGCAGGGAGGCTACGTTGTGAGCAATCAAGATGTCAAATCCCTGCAACTCTGCCAACAATTTAGTCTTGATTTCATCACGCAGAGCATCAAATGCAGGCGTGTACTTTCCTCTGTCCAGCGCGCCTTTGACGGCCATCACTTCCGCCTGGCGTGAATCCAAAAGTGGCAGGATGTGCACCGGGATATTTGTATCAAAGGTTTTCCCACGCCCTGCCAGAATGGTCACCTCGTGACCCGCATTCGCCATCAAGCGGGCGTGATGTGCCAGTACGCTTTCCACTCCCCCCACAATCGGCGGTGACGAGTAATGCAGCAACGCGATTCTCATACTTCTTCTCCAAAACAGTCAGCCATAAGAATGCGGAGGCGTCGTTCGAGCATGGTGTACGAGTAAAAGCGCCGCGCCAGTTTATAGTTTTCTTCGGCATGAAGGGCAGCCAGCTTTGGATGTGTAAGCAGGTGGCGGGTATTTTCCAGCGTGGCATGGCTGATATAGCCATCGAACTCAATCACCTTAAAGCCTTTGGGTTTGATATCCGTTTCATAGATGGAATAGTTATTCACAACCAGCGGGCGTTTGTAGTAAATTGCCTCCAGGAAGGCATTGCCAAAACCTTCTACAGCAGATGGGTATGTGACCAGGTCTGCTTGGGGATAGATATCTCCGAGAGTATAGATTTTCCGACCCTCAGGGGTGACACCGCGTGCATCACAGACTATTGCCGATTCAAAATTGACCGTGACCTTAAGCAGGGCAGCAAATTCACGCACCCGCTTTTCATAGTCGGTACCTTCGTCTCCTGCAGCGTGGGAGATAACCAGCTTGGCCGGCAGGTTAAGGCGGCGGGTCAATTCGATGGCATGCTCGATGCCTTTCCGCTGGATGATCCTGGTTGGCTGGAGGATCAAGTATTGATCGGGCGCCAGCCCTAGGTCCGACCGTGCTGAACGTGCATATTCATCCAACCCAGGTGGTGGAGAGTCAAAATCCATCACATTGGGGATGACCATTGAGGCTACCCCGATCCGTGAGGCGAGTTGTTTAGCCTGAACCGAGTTTAGTACTACATGCCGGATCGAAGGCAGGTTGGGCGGGAAAGCCGCCGAAAGGTAATCTTGAACCGAATTATTCAAGAATCTCTGGCGTTCCCAATAGAAATCGTGATGGTGCGCGATGGTGGGAAAACCCGTCTCGGCAATGAATTCTGTAATGGCCAGCCCTAGCGGCAAATTGATTGGAATGGTAATGGCGTTCTCAACAATGAGCGCTTCCAGGTGGAATTGGGAGGCGAATTTATATAAGTGTTCTTTAAAGAATTCCTTCAAATCCTGCACCTGCTTTGTGATCATAGCAGGCCGAATATAAACTGAGAAAAAATCCTGATGCAAGGCTTCGACTGCGTGATGCGTCTCGTGCTTTTTATGCATTTGTCCCCATGTACCGGTAAAAACGGTCTCGTTGATGGCATCGATACTGGGATGGCGATAAAAAGCCTCGGGGACAAGGTAACATTTCCCATCCGGGCGGTCACATTCTCCGGAAAAATAAAAACAAGCGTGGCCCATCCTTTCAAGGATGGTTGCCCATTTGGCAGTTTCGAGCGATACGCCATCGGTACCTGCAAAGCGTGTTGAGATGAATCCGATGTGTCGAGAGGGTGTCATTACTTGCTCCTTGATCGAATAAAAGAATTCCACACTCAGTATAGTACAATGAAATGCATGCTGCAATCTTCTCTTTATACCCCACAACTAACGATCCTTTACGGCGCAGAACGTGCTGCCCAGGTGACTTCTCGTCTGGAAGCCCTGGTTGAGCGATACCGCGGGCAAATCCCGCCCCCAATCGAGGCTTCTTTATCGGAGCGCGACATTTTCCTGATCACATACGCAGACCAGCTGCAAACCTCCGATCAGGCGCCTTTGGATACCCTGACAGAATTTTGTGAAACCCACCTGCGTGGCGTGGTCAGCGGTATCCATGTCCTGCCATTCTATCCCTGGTCATCGGATGATGGATTTTCGGTGAAGGACTACCGCGCGGTGGATCCCGCACTGGGTGATTGGAGTAGCGTGGAACGGCTTTGTTGTTCTTTTCGCCTGGTGTTCGATGGCGTTATCAACCATGCCTCTGTGCAGGGGGAGTGGTTTAAGGCTTTTTTGAAAGCTGAAGAACCCTATCGGAACTTCTTCCTGACCGTTGAAGGCAGCCCAGATCTATCCAAGGTTGTGCGTCCGCGCACCTTACCCTTACTAACCGAATTCCACACTTCAGCGGGAAAACGGCGTGTCTGGACAACTTTCAGCGCAGACCAGGCCGATCTGGATTTCCACAACCCGGATGTACTTCTGGAAATTTTCGATATCCTGCTCCTGTACGCCCAACGCGGTGCACATTTCATCCGTCTCGACGCGATTGCCTACCTCTGGAAGGAAATTGGCACATCCTGTATTCATTTGCCACAAACCCACTCGTTCGTTCAACTCCTGCGCGCCATTTTGGATGATGTGGCTCCCCACGTGCGAATCTTGACCGAAACCAATGTACCCCACTCCGATAACCTTTCCTACTTTGGCGACGGGAAGAACGAGGCCCAACTGGTCTACAACTTTGCTCTTCCGCCGCTGGTATTGCACACTTTTCGTACAGGGGATGCATCCATTCTCACAGAATGGGCATCTAGACTGGCAACACCATCGAACCAGACTACATTCTTCAACTTTCTTGCTTCGCACGACGGCATTGGGCTGAATCCGGTGCGAGGGATTTTGACATCCGCCGATATCGACGCATTGGTCAAGCAAACACTGGCACACACTGGCCTGATCTCATACAAGCAAAACGCGGATGGCACACAAATTCCATATGAGCTGAACATCAATTTTTTCGATGCTCTCTCCGATCCAGCTGGCGAAGAGCCACTTGCAACTCAAATTGACCGATTCATGGCGGCGCAGGCCATTATGCTTAGCCTGCAAGGGCTGCCGGGTATTTATTTTCACAGCTTATTTGGCTCACGGAACTGGCTCGCAGGCGTCCAGGCTACCGGGCACAATCGTACGATCAATCGCCAGAAACTGGAACGAAGCGGTCTGGAAAGCGAACTTTCCTATCCAAACTCGCTTCGGAACCAGGTCTTTGCCCGCTATCGTGCCTTGATTTCCAGGCGAACTGCTTCCGAAGCTTTCCATCCGAACGGCAGCCAAAAAATTCTGGAGATGGGGCCGGCGGTTTTTGCGGTGCAGCGCAGTTCTCCCATGGGTGACAGCCAGATGCTCTGCCTGCAAAACGTCACTGCCCAAACGCAATCTGTTGCAGCTTTTACACTGAATCCTTACCAAACACTCTGGCTTGAAAAATTCTGAGGCGGGCATTCCAATATGGGGGTTTTCCCGCCCTAACAATTCAACCTTGAACTCGTTAAAACCTATGGAAGAAACCTTCCAAAAGCCGGCAAATCCTCGTCGCCGTCAGCCACTACCCTTCATTGGATGTTGCCAAAGGAGAAACGATGAACAGGTACATTTATAAAGGGAAATGGAAGCGATTTCGCGGGAAGGTTAAGCAGCAATGGGGAAGATTGACCGCTGATCGAAGTAGCCGTATGGATGGCCGGTATGTGGAATTAACCGGCCGGATCCAGGTAAAATATGGCTATACCATCCTGAATGCCCGCAGAAAATATCACGATTTCCTTAAGAGACATGATTTGAATAGAAAAACGTCTACACACCGTATTTGATACTCAAACCGTTTATTCGACTATACGAAATTAGAATCCTATGAAAATCCAGAACCTTGATGATGTTCTGACCGATGAACTGAAGGATATTTACAGCCTTGAACAACAATGATCAAGGTGCTGGAAAAATGTCCAACGCTCCCGATGGGGATCTACGCACTGCCTTCGAGGAACACCTCGAACAAACGCGCACGCATGCAGATCGTATCCAGCAAATTTGCGACCAATTAAAAAACCGTCCGGAGGGCAAAAAGTGCGCAGGAATAGAGGGGATCGTGATGGTTCTCTTTCATCCCAGCTTGACTATATCTGCTTGATATCTTTTCCTATCTTTCAACTGTTTTCTTCATCGCCGCCTCCCTCTTTTCTCCCAAAACAGACATCAAGGTCTCGAAGGCTTTCTCGAATTTCTCCACGCCCTCATCTTCCAATTGTTTAGTCAAGAAGTTCATGTCAAGCCCGGCAAGGCCGAGTTGATCGAGCTTCTGGTAAGCTTGCTCCACGTTATCTTCCAGGCTGAGTGCAGGGCTTCCGTGGTCGCGGTAGAGATGAATGGTTTCAAGCGGCAGGGTGTTGATCGTATCCCGACCAATCAGCGGTTCAACGTACTTGACATCACTGAATTCAGGATTCTTGGTGCTGGTGCTGGCCCACAACAGCCGTTGGGTGCGCGCACCTTTTTGGGCCAGCTTTTTGAATCGATCCTGGGCAAATATTTCCTGATAGATCTGGTAAGCCACTTTTGCACTTGCAATGGCCAACTCCCCATACAAACCGGCAACGAGTTCCGCGCGCGGCCCGCCATCCAGGCGGATTTTCTTCAGGATCGGATCAGCCAGAGTATCGATCCGGCTGAGGAAGAAACTGGCGACCGAGGCACTCCGGTCCAGCGGTTTGCCTTGTGCGGCAAGTGTTTCCAATCCTGCCAGGTATGCATCCACCACCTGTCGGTAACTCGGCAGCCCAAAAAGCAGCGTTATATTTACGTTGATGCCTTCCCCGATTAGTTGTCGGATCGCAGGCAAGCCTGCTTCGGTTGCAGGTATCTTGATCATCAGGTTCGGGCGTCCGACCTTTTTCCACAACCGGTGGGCTTCCTGGATGCTTCCAGCCGTATCTCCTGCCAGGGTGGGTGAGACTTCCAGGCTGACGAAACCATCCTTGCCGTCCAGGCGGTCGTAAACCGGTCGGAAGAGGTCCGCAGTGCGCTGGATATCTTCCACTGTCAAGGCTTCGTAGATTTCTTGGACGGATTTACCTTGTCGTGCAAGAGTTAGCACAGCCTCGTCATAATCATGACTCCCGGCGATGGCTTTTTCAAAAATAGACGGGTTGGAGGTCACTCCCGAAACACCGTCCTGATCGATCAACTGTTTTAATTCACCTGAATCGATCGCGCTGCGCCGTAAAAAATCCATCCAGATACTTTGCCCGAAGGATTCGAGTTCTATTAAGGGATTTCCCATACTCACCTCACTACATCAATATTTCTCATAAATATGATAAATATTATTATAATTGTATTTTTTTCAATGTCAATAGCTTTTCTCGCAGCCGCACACTAGGCAGAAAAAGAAACGTTCCTCCATTCGTGCCCTATGCAAAGCTGGTCAATCCATCGAGCGATCATTTCACTAAATCGCACAGCCTTGTGTTAGTCTGCGGCAGGGCCGAACCCACACTGAGGCTGGACGGTCAAAATCAAAACAGAGCGAAGTTTCCGAAAGAGGCTAATGCCAGAAGAGCGGCAGGAACACGCGCAGAAAGGTGTCGGCCAATAATCCCAGTAAGAACAGGTTTCCGAAATTTCGATTGTGGACGAAAGATACCGTTGAGAACCAGCGCGGCCAAATCGGATAACCTTGTGGCGCCTCGGTTGGCCGAGGTTTCGATAATCGCAAAATAGCTTTCCAGGCATCCTTGGAGGCCAGGAAGACCAGTAACATCACGGGGGTGAAGAAGCGCGAAATAAAAACCAGATACAGGATGATCGCATACGCGAGGATAATAACTGTGATATTAAGTACCCGTGCTGCCGTTTCCCCGATCAGCACCGGCAGAGTTGTGACCCCTTTGGCCTTGTCCTCCAGGCGCTTG
Source organism: Anaerolineales bacterium (assembly GCA_017882145.1). Taxonomy (GTDB): domain Bacteria; phylum Chloroflexota; class Anaerolineae; order Anaerolineales; family Villigracilaceae; genus UBA877. Next base: position 30,493 of record JADGQB010000009.1, on the reverse strand, counting down.
TCAATATGCTTGCCGACATTGATGCTTGCCACGCACAAGCCAAATGGAATGGCTGCCAGGGCTACATTCCAGTTCCAGTGCTGACTAAGAACAAGGTATACCCCCCCCACCATGATTGGTCCCCAGATTAGAAAGATGGCCAGCTCGCCGAGGGCGAAATATTTCAGCGGATAGGTGTAGAAAAGCAGCATCAAAGCACCGAAGGCGAACAATCCGATCACTACTGGGTTGAAATGAGTATAAAAAAGGGCGTAGACTCCGGATAGGGTAGCCAGCAAACCGCTGACTGCGAACCAGCGTAGTTGCTGGACCTTTGTCCAAAAACCCTGTACCAGCGGATGAACGCCATATTGAATTCGGAAATAGTTGTCTTTATCGATCCCCCGACTGAAATCGGTATAATCGTTGAGCAAGTTATTGGTGCCGTGGGCGATGAATAACCCGATTGTCACAATCAACCACGGCAACCAGGCAAAGGTTTGGTCGCGCCAGGCCAACATGCCCGCAATGATACAGGAATAAATGGTGACGGTTGTCACTCCTGAGCGGGTGGCGATCAACCACTTTGAGACGATATCCAGCGCGTCCCATTTATTCTTGTCATCCATTTTTACCAGCTGCCAGGCAGCCGTCCGCCACATTTTGAAATTGATATTCATCTTAAATCCTCCTTTACATACCGGTTCACATCACGTTAGGATCTAGTATAAATCTTATAGATTAAGAAATGATAAAAACCGATTTTTCTTACTCTGAAAGTGATATATTTATTCTTGTTTCACGAATAATTTGGTCCATGAAACTAGGCAGGCGTTCATGAAACCCGACACAATTTTTACGATCGGCCACTCGACACACCCTATCGATCAATTCATTAAGATCCTTCAAGCCTATCAGATCGAATTATTGATCGATGTACGTACGATCCCCAAATCGCGTCATAATCCCCAGTTCAATGAGAATGAATTGAAATTTGAGCTGGAACAGCAGGGCATTGACTATATCCGCCTGGAAGCCCTCGGAGGCTTGAGGCATACATCCAAGGACTCAACCAATACCGCCTGGAAGAACTCTTCTTTTCGTGGCTTCGCCGATTACATGCAAACGCAGGAATTTGAAACTGGCATTTCACAGCTCATCCAACTGGCTGCTGAAAAGCAGGCTGTCATAATGTGTGCGGAAGCGGTTCCCTGGCGTTGTCACCGCTCTCTCATCGGCGATGCCCTGGTAATCCGTGACCTGCAGGTAGAAGATATTTTGAGCGAAAAATCCAGCAAGCGGCATAAGATCACACCCTGGGCCAAAGTGGATGGGCTCAGGATTACATATCCTGCGATTGTCTGATTTAAAAGTGCCTATATTTATAGCAAAATGTACCTGAAAAGGGGGTTTAATTTAGGAGATCAGAATCATTCGGTTATACATTGGGTAATAGTGACGTCTCACCCGTACTTCTGGGTTATTTCCATCATAACAAATAGAGAGTAATATCGTTTAATATGATAAGATTTATCATATTAAATTATTGTATGCCTGTTATGCTAAGGCGATCAAAAAGTAATTTCGGTTTCCTATCGCGCGGGCAGGCCACTGGTATTGGATTTCAACCAAACCGATACCAACCATTTCCAAAGGTATGAATACCAAATATAGTTAAGGAGATGACAAGATGGCAGAAAAAATGGAAGTACAATCCAATAAGATGAATTCAGCTTTAAAGAATGTCGCTTTATATGTAGCAATAGGTGTATTGATCGGCGGCTTGGCTGGCGCGACAACCATGTTGTTCGTTGCTCCCGAATCCGGGAAACGGACCCGCGCTTTGGTAAAGAACAAAACCATCCGGCTGCGTGATCAGACTACCAAAAATATAAAGAAAGCCGTCGCACAGGTTCGTTCCGGAACGGGTAAACTCTCCTCAGGAATTTCGGGGAAAGCCGGAGAACTGAAGCAACTTGGTCAGGAAAAACTCGTTCAACAGTTGGACCGTGTTTCCAAAGCGATTGATGCCGGAAAATCTGCGGTTGAGTCGGCCTGAACCTGCCGCTGGCAATCATATTCACTAAAATTAGCTTCCTCATTTGGCCGGGTACGAATCAATTTTTTACCCGGTAATATTGTCGCGTAGTATCTTGAATAATAATCGGTGGGATGGGTTTTTGTTGGCGCGTCGGAAAGATTGAGCTGCCAGTGTATTTTTACGCGGGGAGTTACTCGGCTTCCAGGAGCGCCCTCAAACCCAGCAGATAAGAATTCCATCCAAATCCGACCACTTTCCCTCTGCAAACCGCCGATATCATGGAGTTATGCCGGAATTTCTCACGCGCATATACGTTCGAAAGATGCACCTCAACCACCGGGATTCCGATCGCTACGATTGCGTCCCGCAGAGCGATGGAGGTATGAGTATATCCGCCAGGGTTGAACACCACGCCGTTTGCCCAACCGCGCGCCTCATGCAAGGCATCGATCAACACGCCCTCGTGGTTTGATTGCACGCATTTCACATCGGTGCCAAATGATTTCCCCAACTCGACCAGCTTCATGTTGATCTCTTCGAGCGTCATCGCGCCGTACACATCCGGCTCGCGGCTGCCGAGCAGGTTCAGGTTTGGTCCATGCAGGATGAGAATTGCATTCATGGGTTGTCTCCTCAGTATCCGTTATATTTCAGAAACCAGAACATCATCTGGCACATCCACGCCAATTCGCACACTTCCAATCCGGGTCGGCAAGGCAAACCGTACGATTCCTTGTTTCTTTTTCTTATCCACACGGATTGCAGTCTGGATGGTTTTGGGGTCCAAGTTGCCTGGTATTTCTGCGGGTAAACCTAAATCTGCCAACAGAGTTGCAATTTGACGCGAAAGACCTGTTTCGGCCAGGCCCAGGTGCTCGGCCAGCCGGGCCTCCACCACCATCCCGATGGCGACCGCCTCGCCATGGCGGATGGAAAAGCCTGAAACCTGTTCCATTGCATGACCTATGGTGTGTCCCAGGTTAAGGGCCGCGCGCTCGCCTTTCTCGTACGGATCAGCTTCGATGATGCCAACCTTGACTGCCATGGCGCGTGATACAAGCCTGAGAAGGTCCTGCACATCCCAATCTGACGGATCCCCACGTGCGGGCAAGGCTTGATCGTGGGGGGATTTGAAAGCTGAACACAACTTCAGCAGCCCTGGATCTGCAATGATGCCATGCTTGACCACCTCCGCCAGTCCGGAGCGGAACTCAACCTCCGGCAGGGTTGCCAGCAGCTCCGGATCGACAAGCACAAAAGAGGGTGGATGAAAAGCGCCGACCAGGTTCTTGCCGCGCGGGATATCAACACCGGTTTTTCCTCCCAACGAGGAATCTACCATTGCCAGGAGCGTGGTCGGTACATCCACCCATTGAATCCCGCGCATATAAGTGGAGGCGGCAAAACCAGCCAGGTCACCGACCACTCCCCCGCCCAGGGCGATCACGGTGCTGTCGCGTTCCAGACCGGCATCCAGAAAATTCTCCCAAAGCTTTTGAGCAGAGGTCAGCGTCTTACTCGTCTCGCCGGCCGGAATGACCATTAGGCTATGCAAAAATTCAGCCTGATCCAGTGAAGCAGCCACACGGCGGGCATACAGCGGAGCGGTATTGGAATCGGCAACTATTGCAAATGGTCCGTGAAGACCCCGCCCGGATAACTCCTGTCCGAGAGTACCCAGCCCGCCGGGTTGGATGCAGATCTCATAAGGTGGGTTGGAATTCTTTATGTGAAACCTGCCAAGCAATATTTGGATTTCCCAGGCGGCCTGGGTGGGATCGAGCTGCGTGGTATCGAGTTGAACCGGGAAAGAGGCATAATGTTCCCCGCGTTGAGCTAGCAGATCAGCCAGTCGTTGAGCTGCTTTTCCCGCCAGTAATGGTCGTTTTTCCTGATCCGGTTGCAGTCGGAGCAATAAAACCTCGGGAACTGCATGCAGACACACGATTGACCCTTTGGCCTCTACGAGCGCCCGCACCGCCGGGTTGGTCAGGGAACCTCCACCCAAGGCGATAACACCTGTCCCCAGGGAAAACAACGGTTCGATAACCTGGTGCTCCAAAGCCCGAAAACCACTTTCTCCCTGCTCAGCAAAAATCTGCACAACGCTGCAGCCCGAAGCATTTTCTATTTCCACATCCAGGTCATGGAAAGGGATTTTGAGGTTTTCGGCCAGGATCCTGCCGACCGTGCTCTTCCCGGAGCCAGGCGGGCCATACAGAAAGATCAACGAAGCTGTCATTGACTGCCTCCTGCAGGCCAAAAGACGTGGGGAGTTCCATCCATAGGCAGATCAGATAGCCGCGCCCGTCGCAAAGTCTTGTAGCGCAGAAGCAGATCAGCCATGGAATCACCACCGAGCTTTTCGAGCAGGGCCTCTGCCAGCACCAGAGCGACCATGGCCTCCACCACCGGTACGGCGCGCGGAACATGACAGAAATCGGAGCGTTCGTAGCCGGTTGGCACTTCCAGGCCAGTAGCTAGGTCTACTGAGTTCTGAGGAGTGAGGGTGGTGGCGATGGGTTTCAACGCAGCCCGCACGATCAGCGGTTGTCCGGTGGTGATGCCGCCTTCCAGGCCTCCCGAGCGGTCTGTCGGGCGGATAAGTTCTCCGTTGGCGGACTCCAGCCGGATGGGGTCATGCGCATGTGTTCCGGGAATGTGTGCATTTTCAAAAGCAGATCCAAGTTCAATCCCTTTGACAGACTGGATGCTGAGTACCGCCGCTCCCAGCCGGGCATCCAGCCTCTGGTCCCACTGGGAATTGGAACCCAAGCCAGCCGGGACCTCCAAAGCAAGAACCTCGATGATCCCCCCCAAAGTATCCTTGCCGGTAATGGCCTGGCGAATCAGCGCATCAATTGCATTTTCAGACACGGGATCAGGACAGCGTACAGCGTTCGCCTCAGCACGCGCTATTCGCTCTGAATAAGGCATTTCCCCTACATTCACTGATATTTCACCGACTGCAGTTACGTATCCCCCCACGATCATGCCAAACTGTGAGAGTAAATGCTTGCAGACCGCCCCAGCCGCAACCCGGGCCGCCGTCTCCCGGGCGGAGGCGCGTTCAAGCCCCGGACGCAGATCCCGATATCCATATTTGATGGCAGTTGCCAGGTCAGCATGGCCCGGACGCGGTACCGTAAGCGGTTCTACTGCTTTCCCCTGCCATTTTTTATGGTCCCGGTTTGGGATCAAAATGGCCAATGGCGCGCCGGTCGTTACGCCACCCATCACCCCGCCTAATATCCGGGCCTCATCCTGCTCGATCCGCATGCGCGGGCCTGCCCCAATTCCACGCTGGCGGCGCGCAAGCTCGTGGTTGATGATCCCCTGATCCAGAGCTAAGCCAGCCGGCAGTCCTTCGAGGATGGTTACCAGCGCCGGACCATGGGATTCACCAGACGTGATCATTCTCATAATTCATCCTTTGTTTGAGTGAAACCCCTGGTTTTCAGGAGTGTTCACGAAATACTTTTCCAGACCCAGCATGGCTTCCTGTACCCGTTCAGTCGGCGCGGTAAGCGACAGCCGGACATACCCTTCGCCACCGGAGCCAAAAATCGATCCAGGGGTAAGGCTGACATGTGCCTGTTCTAGCAGTCGGTTGGTGAAATCCGCCGAGGTTTGGCCGTCCGGAACGGCGAACCATACGTACAATGAAGCACGTGGCATGTTCGCCTTCCAACCCAGTCGGTGCAGGGTCTGCAGGACCACATCCCGCCGCTGCCGGTAGATCTCATTACGAGTTTGCAGCCAGGATTGATCACCCGTCATCGCCGCCACCGCCGCCTCCATCACTGGCCTGAAATGACCGCTGTCAAGGTTCGTCTTCAATCTGTACATGGCTTTGATTACTTCAGCGTTACCGATCAAAGCAGCCACGCGCCAACCCGCCATGTTATGCGATTTGGAGAGTGTATTAAATTCTACGCAAACCTCCCTGGCGCCGGGCAGTTCAAGCAGGCTGGGAGCGCGGTAGCCGTCAAAAGTTATCTGGGCATAGGCAGCATCATGACATACGATCAGTTTATGGCGTTGGGCAAATGCCACCACTGCCGCAAAGAATTCCAGGCTGGCTGTAGCCGAGGTTGGATTGTTTGGGTAGTTGAGCCAAAGCAATTTAGCCCTTCCCAGGATCTCTTCCGGAACTGCCTCCAGGTCAGGCAGGAAATCCCGCTCCGGCTGCAAAGCCAGATAATACGGTTCGCCACCAGCCAGGCGGGTCCCACGTGTATAAGTAACATAGCCTGGATTAGGCACCAACACCACATCCCCCGGGTTGATGAAAGCCAGAGGCAGGTGAACAATGCCTTCCTTCGAGCCGATCAATGGCAGCACTTCACGGTCGGGGTCAACCTTCACTCCATATATCCGTTGATACATTTCAGCCCACGCCTGGCGCAGCACTGGAATGCCTGCAGCCGGTTGGTAGCTGTGCGCATCTGGCTGCCTTGCAGAGCGGACCAATGCTTCAATGATATGGGGCGCGGGCGGCAGGTCCGGCGCTCCTTCATCCAGGCGGATGATGTCGATACCCTGGGAGCGAAGGGCAGCCAGTCGAACGCTCAACCCGGCGAAGAAATGTTCGGCAAATAGATCCATTCGATGTGCAAGAGGCAACATTAAAGCTCCTGTTTGGAGAAAACTCCGGCTGCGGTTAAAACTCCCTGAAGCATGACATCCGGGGTAGGAATGATCCCGGTCCAGCGTTCGAATGACAGGGCAGCCTGCTCGATGAGCATCCCCAGCCCTCCGGCAGCCTCCAACCCGGCATCGCGGGCGCTGCGGACCAGCATGGTCTCGATTGGGTTGTACACCAGGTCATAGACGAACGCACCAGGCGGGAATGTCAGGTTCTCCGGCCAGGGCGAAACATCGATATTAGGATGCATGCCTATTGGGGTCGTGTTGATTATTAATCTAATGGCCGGCCGCAGCGGATGGGTGCGATTTCCGGTCTCCTTAGGTTTGAAATCTTCAAATTTTTGAATAAATTCCGGAAGCGATCCTAATCCAATCACTTCACAATGTTCATCATTGAAGTCAGAGCCAGTAACGATCGCCCGGCCCTTTTCTGTCTTCCTTGCAGCAATGATGACATGCCAGCCTATACCCAATAAAGTATGCACAACTGTGCGGGCGGACCCGCCCGCTCCCAATACCAGGGCGGTCAACGGGATGTTGAACTCCTTGAAATTTCTGGAAAGATCTTTCCGGAACCCGGGAGCATCGGTATTGTCTCCAACCAATCTTCCATCCCGGCGGAAAACGGTATTAACGGCACCGATTTTCTGCGCCAGAGGGGTCAGGTCGTCCAGGAAAGGGATCACGGCCTGTTTGTGAGGGATCGTGACATTCAGGCCATCCAGATCGCCATTCCGCATGGAAACGATCAACTTTTGCAACGCTTCTAGCCCGTCCGGTAGCGATGGGATGGGGTACAGCCGGTATTCACCCTGCAGGCCGCTGGCCTTTAGCGCAGCCGCATGCAATCCCGGCGAGAGGCTGTGACCAAGCGGGTATCCGGTAAGACCCAGTGAGTAATGAAGGTGAGCGGAGGGGATCATGATCGCAATTGTTCCAATACTTCGTAGTAATTGGGAAAAGTTTTCGAAACACAATCTGGATCGAGGATTGTGATGCCGGGTATCTTGAGGCCGATGAGAGAGAAAGCCATCGCCATACGGTGATCGTTATAAGTATTTATCTCAGCTGGATGGAAACTATGACACGGATTGATGGTCAGTCCATCGGGATATTCGTCCACCTTTACTCCCAACCTGGATAACTCCCTACATACAGCCGTCACGCGATCGGTTTCCTTCAGGCGGGCGGAGGCAATGCCGCGCAAGCTGGTAGGCGTGGTGGCAAAAGGCGCAATTGCGGCCAGGGTCTGGGCGGTATCAGGGATATCTCTCAGGTCAACCTCCACACCGCGGAGTTCTGATGTGCCTGAAACCTCCAGCCAATCCTCACCTTCTCCGACGGTGCATCCCATGCGGGCCAGGATATCCAGGAAGGCAAGATCGCCCTGTTTCGATCGGCGCGAGATGTTTTCCACACGTACCGTGCCGCCGCAGACCGCCGGGGCCGCGAAGAAATATGAGGCTGCGGTGGCATCGCTTTCGATAATATATTCACCGGGCGTGTGATAGTGTTGCCTGTTGATAATAAACTGCTTATAACCGCTGCACACCACTTGAACGCCGAATTCCGCCATTACTGCCAGTGTCATGTCAACGTAAGGCCTGGAATTCAAGCCGCCTTTGACGGTCAGTTCGACGGAAGAACGGGCATACGGTGCGACCATCAGCAGGCCGCTGAGGAACTGGCTGCTGACATCTCCTGCAACTGAAGCGCAGCCGCCCGGGAGGCCGGAGGCGGTTATTTGCACGGGAGGATAGCCATTCGAGCTGCTAACCTGCGCCCCTAACTGGGTTAAAGCACTTACCAGATCACCGATGGGACGCTGCTGCATACGGGCATCACCGTTAAGAACAAATTCTCCATTTCCCAGAGTTAGCAGGGCAGTCAGGAAGCGTGCTGCTGTCCCGGCATTTCCGACGAACAGACTTGCGGCTCGCGCCGGAATGTTCCCACCGAGGCCGCAGATCCTGTAAGTGGATTCCGCTGAGTGCGATTCAACCGTGAAATTTAGAAGCTTTAGTGACTCGGCAAAATAGCGGGAATCATCCGAGAACAAGGCATTTTTCAGGGTGGTAATGCCATCCGCCAGCGCAGCTACAAGCAGGAGACGGTTGGTCAGGCTCTTGGAACCGGGTACCCGAACAACCGCACGCAGGGGGTGGAAAATTGGTCGGATCTCAAAAGAGGTTTGGCTCATAAGTTTATCGATACATCTCTGCTCGCTGCTTGACAACGGGCGACAGGACTTTGCGTAATCCCTGCTCATCCCCAGTCTCGATCAGAGTCGTCAAACCATCCAATTCGTTCCGGTAATCCTGTAAAGCATTAAGGATGGCCTCCCGATTGGTGAGCAGGATATCCAACATCATGGTCAGGTCGCTGGCAGCCAGGCGGGAAGTGTCGCGGAAACCGGAGGCTGCCAACCTCCATACCTGTGGATCTTCCTGGCACAAAGCGGTGCTCATTAATGCACAGGCCATAACATAAGGCAGATGGCTAACCAGTGCCACGAGTACATCCTGTTTTTCGGCAGCGAGCAGCAGTGGCTTTGCTCCGACCGCAGCGACGAGTTCTTGAGCTAACGCCAATGCAGAAGGTGAGGTGCGTTCCAGCGGTGAAAGGATGAAAATTTTTCCCCTGTATAGATCCGCTTCAGCTTTAGTTATCCCACTTGCCTCCTTTCCACACATAGGGTGCCCGCCGATCGGATCGAAATATTCTGGTAATCCTTGCATGGCTCCCACAATCTCGGTCTTGGTTGAGCCGAGGTCGATTACAGCTACCGGTGATCGGCTGCCGGCTGTCATTTTAGTGAGTTTCTCAAGATTGCTAAGAATCGCCCGTACCGGCGCGGCCAGTACCAACAAGTCACAGTCAATGGCGGCATCCATATCAGCGGTCTCATCGACAATGGCGTGCTGCAGGGCAAATTCGCAAGCCTGAGGGTCGGTGTCAATCCCCACCAGAGCAGAGCATTTGCCGCGCAGCGCCATCGCCAATGAGCCGCCCATCAATCCCAGCCCGATAATACAAATGCGCGTCGAGACTAATCGATGAGTTGTGCCTGTGGCTTGCGATGTCCTCATGTGGCTTTTTCCCCTTCCCTTACAGGCTTGGAGAGATCGTGTCTGCCCGGTACTGTGCTGCGTCCGACGGCCTGTGCAATTGCACGCGTCCGTGTCACCAGGTCCGCGAATCGTTCCGGCTTGAGGCTTTGCCCACCGTCGGACAGCGCCTGCTCGGGGTGTGTGTGGACTTCAACAATCAAACCATCTGCACCCGCTGCGATACCCGCGCAGGCCACTGCCATGACATACTGCCAATAACCAGTGCTGTGACTGGGATCCAGGAGCACCGGCAAATGGGTGAGCTCTTTAAGGACCGGGATGGCGTTGATATCCGTCGTGTTGCGCGTGGCTGTTTCAAAGGTTCGGATACCGCGCTCACAAAGGATAACTCGGCGGTTACCTTCTGACAGGATATATTCCGCAGCCATCAACAATTCTTCCACCGTGGCACTCATCCCGCGTTTTAATAGAACGGGATGCTGGCTCTCACCCACTGCATGCAGTAAGGCGAAATTTTGCATATTTCTGGCTCCAACTTGGAGCACGTCCGCATAAGATGCCACCATGGGCACCAGTTCTGGTGCCGTCACTTCAGTCACGATTGGTAAACCGGTCGCTTCGCGTGCTTCTGCCAGGATTTCCAAACCCTGCTCGCCCAGACCCTGGAAAGAGTATGGGGAAGTTCGTGGTTTATAAGCGCCGCCTCGCAAGGCAGTTGCCCCGGCCTCGCGCACCGCGTGGGCAATTTCCAATGTCTGGGAACGGCTTTCCACCGAGCACGGACCGGCGATGATGACGATCCCTGGGCCCCCTATCACTGCGCCGTCAAGCTTGAATGTTGTGTTTTCCGGGCTGAACTCGCGTGAAGCCAGTTTGTAAGGCCTCGAAATAGGCACCACGCGATCCACCCCTGGCAAAAGTGTGAAGAGGTCTTTATTCACCGGCCGACCATCCCCAACTGCGCCGATGATTGTTCGTTCTGTCCCACGCGAAAGGTGGGCCGCCAGGTTGTTGGCTTCAACCTGTAAGATGACTTGATCGATCTGCTCTTGTGATGCGTCGCTGTGCATGATGATAAGCATTTTGCCTCCTATATCTCTCCTTGATTATTTGCCAGATCTGGTCGCAGTCGTGCAGCCTGGCCGAGGTAAACGTGTTGGATGGATTCCTGTGAAAGATCGGTATTCCAGTGCAGCAAGACACGGATGCAGCGCGGCAGGCTGCCGGGGACGGGGACTTCGCGCGTGCATAACAGGGGAACGCTGTTCCAACCAAGTTGGCGGGCGGCTTCGGCGGGATAAGCCGACGACAAATCTTCAGTCAAGGTGAAAATAGCGCTGCACAGATCCTCGATCTGTAAAGATGGGTTCGCTTTTAAGATGGCTGACAATAGTTCTCGCGTGGCGGTGAGAATCTCATCGGCCGCGTCAATATTGGTTACAGTTGCACCCCGGATCCCTCGAATGGCCATCGATTCCTCCTTTGAAAAAATAAATAAAAAAACGCGATGCTGGCAGCATCGCGTTTGGGTATGTGAGTCTCTTCTCTATATCCGCTTAAGCGTCGCCACCGGCAATCTTTGGAATGCCGTAAAAGTAAAAGCGAACGTAATAATAGGAAGGAATAGAGAATGATTTATGCATTTTTTTCGGCTGATCTATAGCCTATTGGGGCAGAAGTTTACTCGAGCGGGGTATCCGTGTCAAGAGTTTTGTGAGAACTGCTTTTTGATGGGATATTCCTTGCGGGGGTGGACTCGCCTGTCCCCTGCAAGGGGAAACCAGCGTTAAAATAAAAAGACGCCTCAAAGAGCGTCTTAAGTTGCGGGGGGTGGACTCGAACCACCGACCTCCAGGTTATGAGCCTGACGAGCTGCCACTGCTCTACCCCGCGTCGGGTAAACCATTTTTCATCACTGGATCTCGCTTCAAGGCACTTAGAGCGAGCGGGTATTGTACACCACCCATTCCGAGGCGTCAAGGATTGAGCAAAATCTCCTGGCTGTATAAATACATCGTCCCCCCGATGCGGTTATCGAATTGGCGGACAACCAATAACGCCCAGGTACCCTGCGAGATTACATACTGGATGGCTACGCGAAAAGGAACATAACTATTATCGAAAGCCGGGGAAATGGGGACAAGCTGAGTCCCGATTACCCTTCCATCCCGGGCGACCAGTTCCACGGTGAGCGGCAGGTTGTTATATGGACGCATTTTACCAGCAACGTTCAAAACTTCACCAGAAAGACGCTGTCCCGCAGCAGGTTGTTCGATTATACAGCGTTCCTTCAGGTCGTCCGGCGGACTGATGATCGACTGCCCTTCTGAAAGTAAAAGCAGATGGACCGAATTAACCGCAGTGATCCGGCCGTATTCATCCTGCGTACTAAGGCTCAATCGTCCCAGCTCCCCCACCGAATTGGTATCATAAGAAAGTTCCCAATAGAATGCAGACCACTTGTAAGGAGTGTTCAATTGCAAAAGCTGTGAGGCCAGCAAGTGTCCATCCTCGCCATAGAGATCCAGGCTGCCTTTGTTCTTATAACCTGGAACAGCGTATCCATAGGCCTTGATCGGGCCAACGATCTTTGACAACGGACCCGGGCTGAGGATCTGGATCGCCCCTGAATCGGCTGAAGGCTGCGGGACGGACGTGGCTTCCGGGGTTATTGGAAGCTCCAGGGTCGAAAGCGGCAGCGGAGTTTCCGTGGGAGTCAGCTCAGGCGCGGGACTGGTTGCTGGCATCGTCAGGGAAGCCGATGGCAAGCTGGTAAGCATGACTGTGGATTCGGGAGTCGCACTGGCAGACGGGCTGGCCGTGGCCGTTATGTGGACAAGGGTAGGCAGCATGGTGGAAGTTGCCGGTATACAAGCGCTCAACAAGACCAGCAGGCTGCCTGTCAGGAAGAAACGTCGCATCATATCAAAATTATAACCCACCAGAATAAGAGGCGCTCCCGTGGGGAGCGCCTCTTATCGTTTACAAATCGTAAATTTCACCGAACTTCTTAGTAAGATAACGGATATAAGCTGCCGGATCGATCTTTGATCCGGTTACGCGTTGTACCAGCTCCTGAGGTTCGAATTTGGCTCCGTGACGATGGATTTTCTCCCGCAGCCAGGCAAGCAGGGCTTCGAACTTGCCAGAGCGAATCTGTTCGTTCAGGTCAGGCATATCCAGGTTGATTTTTTCCCAGATTTGGGCAGAAATCAGGTTCCCAAGCGCATATGTTGAGAAATAGCCGATCATGCCTCCCGACCAATGGATGTCCTGCAGCACTCCCTTCTCATCGTTCGGCGGCGTGACTCCCAGGTATTCCTGCATTTTTCCATTCCAAACATCTGGCAGGTCTTTGACCAGCACCTTGCCTTCCAACAACGCAATCTCGATTTCGAGACGCAGCATGATGTGCAGGTTATAAGTGGCCTCATCGGCTTCGACACGAATGAAGGATGGATGGACTTTATTGATGCCCTTATAAAACTTAGTCAGCGGGATCCCGCTGAGCTGGGGAAAAACCTGCTGCAGGCGCGGATAGAAATGCTTCCAAAACGGCAGTGAGCGCCCGACCAGGTTCTCCCACAGGCGGCTCTGGGACTCATGCACTGCCAGGCTGGCGCCTCTTTCCAAACCGGTGCGTTCCAATTCAGGAGCCACACCTTGCCCGTACAAGGCATGCCCACATTCGTGCATGGTGCCAAACAGCATTGGATTGAGATAATTAGCATCCACGCGCGTGGTGATCCGCACATCGTTGATCCCGAATTCCGTGGTGAAGGGATGTGCAGCTTTATCCTGCCGGCCGCGCTTCCAGTCATATCCGAATTGGGTGATCACTTCTTCCCCGAAACTCCACTGTCTGGACACATCGAATGACTGGTGCAGGAAGGCATCGTCCACCTGCGGTTTCGAAGCAATCGCCCGGATGAGTTCCACCTGCTTCGGACGGATACTGTCGAAGATGGTTTTGACCTCCTCCGTTTTCATACCCGGCTCAAAATCATCCAGTAGGGCATCGTATGGATGTTCAAAATTCGGGAAGAAGGAGGCGTATTCCTGGCGCAGGGCCACAATTTTCTCAAGATGCGGTCTGAAAATGGAGAAATCCGACTTCTGCCGGGCTTCCACCCAGGCCTGTTGGGCCAGCGTAGTGGTTTGGGTGAATTCTACTATGTGACTGGAAGGTACCCGCGTGGCTTTCTCGAAATCGCGGGCTGTCACTTTGATCAAACGGGCATCATCCGAATCGGGCTCGAGCGTCGCCGCCAAAGGCTTGAGCTCCTCCAGCAATTTCCCAAGTTCGGGTGAAGTGCCGCGCTCGTGTGCCAGGCGTTCGATCAGAGCCAGTTGGTTCCCGCGTGCTTCCGCGCCCCCCGGCGGCATATAGGTTTGCTGATCCCAGCCCAACAAGGAAGAGATGTAGTGGAGATCTGAAATCTCCTGAAGTAAGCCTCGAAGTTGTTGAATTTTCGCGTTCATATCATTTTCCGTTTTCTTAATCCTTGGACTGTAGGTTGGATTCATTCCATTTTATTACAGTCTCAGAAATTGACTATACCAAAATCCAGGATGGTCTTCAGTTCTACCACCATTCCGGAATCATTTTACTCTCGATAAACAACACTTAGTATCACCCTTTCGGGTTGAATATTCGAAATACATTAAACAATCCGCAGATCGAGATACCAGCAAAGCATCACTTCGTGGGCTACCTCCGCCACGGCAGCATATCCGAAACGATGGATCTCCCCCAGGGTCGCTCCCATGCGTTGGTAGAACCGGCAGGCTGGCACGTTGACGTTCTGCGTCTCGATTTTCATCTGTGTGCAGCCTTGCGCACGTGACCAATTGGCTGCATACCGGAAAAGCATGATCCCCACCCCGCGCGCCTCCGGTCGTACACGTATGTCCCAAAGTACTGCCAGGTTCTTGCGGGCTTCCAGCATGAACACGCCGGTCGTATCAAATGCCACTGCCGCCGCACCAACGGCAGTCACCCCATTCATCATTGCCAGTAGAAAGACCCATTTGCTTACATCGAATTTTTTAGGCCAATCCAATGGGGTTTCCTCATAAGAATCATAATCCTTGATATATGGTTTCTCGACTGGGGTTTCGCGCAATAAAATTCCACCCAGGCCGTAATTCACCAGCACCGGTTCAAGTACCGATTTCACCTCAAACCGGATCGGAACAGATCGATATTCATCTAAACGGGATGGGCCGATCTCCTCGATTTTGATTGCCATAGCGATTCCCTTTCCATCACCGTCTTATCAAGAAATGGTGCCCACGGGCTTCAACCTATGGACACCATAACCTTTTTTTAGCTCTTACTGATAGCTGACATCTGATAACTGACAGCTAATATCTTTCACTCGTACCGCAGCGCTTCCACCGGCTCGAGACTGGCTGCCCGGTTGGCCGGGTAGATCCCAAAGAACAGTCCCACCGCCGCTGAGAAAAGCGTCGCCAGCAGGATCGAGCTCAGGTTGACCGTCGGACTGAACGGGTTGCCGCTGGCTGTAGCGATCCGCCCGACCAAAATCGCCAGCGCCCAACCCAGGCCGATCCCAATCACACCCCCAAACAGGCTGAGCAGGGATGATTCGGTCAGGAACTGGACCAGGATATCTCGTTTGCGCGCACCCAGAGCCTTGCGCAGGCCAATTTCGCGCGTCCGTTCGGTCACCGAAACCAGCATAATGTTCATAATGCCGATTCCTCCCACCAACAGGGATATTCCGGCTATGCCGCCGATAAAAATAGTGAACACGCCCGTAACGGTCGTGGCGATCGAGAGGATATCCTTTTGTGAAAAGATGGTGAAATCATCGATCCCGATCGGAGTATGGTGGCGCTGCCTTAATACCTGCGTGACCTCATCGGTGGCCTGTGAGACCGTCTCGGCGCTGGTTGCTTGTACGTAGACAATATCGATTTCATTGACAAACGTACGATGGATCAAGCGTGCCTGGGCAGTACTGATCGGAACGAATATATTATTATCCTGGCTGCCGAAAGACCCGCCTCCTTTGGATGCGGTAATGCCGATTACGCGAAAGGGCTGTCCATTCAGCCGGATGGTCTCACCCACCAGGCCATCGTGCCGGCCAAACAATTTATCCGCAATACCGGGGCCGATTACAACCACCGAAGCCTCCCCCAGAATTTGGTCCTGGGATATGAATGCGCCTTCCGTCACGGCATAATTCTGCATCAAGAAATAATCGGGCGTAACCCCGGTAATATTATTGGTGGTCGTCTTTCCGTTCGCCACGCTGACTTCCGCGCTCCCCTCAATGCTCGGAGCAACGGCAGCCACATCTGGAGAGACCAGCGGGTCAGCAATCGCCTGTGCATCTGCCATCGTCAGCGGGCGTGGATTGCGCACATCTTGGACTCGATTTCCGGAGGTCACAAACAGCAAATTGGTCCCGATCCCACTGATCGCACCCGTGATCGTCGATTGTGCACCCTGTCCTACCGAGAGCATGGCAATCACCGCCCCTACGCCGATGATGATGCCCAACATCGTCAGGCCGGAGCGCAAACGATTGGCATTCAGGCTTTCCAGGGCCTCAACAATGGATTGTCCTATGTTCATACGACCTCAACCATCCCATCCCGCAAATGGATAACGCGCTGCGTCTGCTGCGCCACGGTCGGGTCGTGGGTGATGATGATTAGCGTGGTACCTTTTTTTCGGTTCAAGTCGAGCAGCAAGGCCATGATCTCTTTGCCTACTTTTGAGTCAAGGTTGCCGGTCGGCTCGTCTGCCATAATGATCGCAGGGTTGTTGACCAGTGCACGTGCGATCGCAACCCGCTGCTGCTGTCCGCCGGAAAGCTCGGTTGGCCGGTGCATCACACGTTCCTTAAGGCCAACGGCTTCGAGCGCCTCCAAAGCCTGCTCACGCTTGCCCTTGGTTATTCCGGCATAGCGCAGCGGCAGTTCAACATTCGCGAGCGCCGTCGTCCGGTTAAGCAAATTAAAACTTTGGAAGACGAAACCCACTTTGCGGTTGCGGATATCGGCCAATTGGTCATCTGTGAGCTCCGAGACTTCCTCGCCATCCAGGCTGTATTCGCCGGAGGTGGGCAGATCCAGGCAGCCCAGGATGTTCATCAAAGTGGACTTGCCCGAGCCGGAGGGTCCCATGATGGAGACCACTTCGCCGCGTTCGATCTTCAAGGAGACGCCGCATAATGCGGAGACTTCCTGTTCACCCATCTTATAGACTTTGGTCAGACCGTTGGCTATGATTACGGGGTCTTCCATTAAAGACCTCCGCCAAAGGGTCCACCACCGCCACCGCCGCTGGGCCGGTTGAACAAAGTCGAGGGCGGGTTAAGGATAATGAGATCGCCGGCATTCAAGTTGCTGGAGACAACTTCGCTCGTCGTGTCAGAAGAGGCTCCTAGGGTGACATTCACTTCCACGGGTTGCCCGTTACGCAGGACGTACACCACCCGCTGGTTGTTCACCAGGCGTACTGCCCGGTTCGGCACCAGTAGCACGTTATTGATCTGTTCGACCGTAATGGTCACTGCGGCGGTCATTCCCGGTTTGACGCTTTTGTCCGTGTTCGTTAAAACCACGGTAACCGTAAAGTTAACCGCACCCTGGACGGTATCTCCCGCCTGGGCCACTTCCGAAACCTTTCCGGTGTAGCTTTTGCCCGCGATCGCATCAAAAGTGAGCGTCACCGGCTGGTCGACCTGCACGCTGTTGATATCCACTTCCGAAACCTGTACATCCACCTTCATTTGGGATAGATCATCAATACGGAATGCTTTCGTCCCGGGGACCACCTGGTCGCCCGCCATCCCACTGACTTCGGTGACCGTCCCGGAGAACGGAGCGGTTAGCTTGGCCGCATCCAGGTTGGCCTGTGCAGTCTGGACTGCCAGCTTGGCCTGGTTGAACTTGAGTAAATCTGTCCCGGTGGCATCTGTAGGTACAACCCCGCCGGTCAATGCCGCCACGTAATCCTGGGCATTTTTCAGCGTGGCAGTCGCCAGGTCCAGATTCGCCTGGGCTTCATCCATTTGTCGTTGGGTCGGTTTCTGAGAATACACGCTGTAATAATACTTGGCATTGTCGTATGCTTGTTGGGCATTATAGAGCGCCTGGTAAAGGGCTGCATCACTGGTGTTGTTAATGTATTGCCCTACATGCGCATTATCGTAGGTTGACTGGGCCTTGTCCAGATTCGCCTTGGCGATCACAAAATTGGCATAATAATTCTGGATCAACGCATCATTCTTCCAGTACTGCGTATTGTTTAACTTTGATTGAGCATTGATTAAATCTGTCTGCGCAGTAGTTACAGCCAATTTGGCACTTGCAATTGCTTCCGGAGAAGTCAACTCGACCAGGTTCTCCTGGGCGGTGACCAGGTTGGATTCCAGGGTACTCTGGGTCACGCTTGGCAGGAGTACATTGCCCAGGATATCCCCAGTTTTGATCTGGTCTCCAGGTTTGACGTTTATATTGTCTATGGTGCCGGCGTTTTGCCAGGTCAGGATTGCAGATTGGTTGGATCGAACGGTCCCGGTCGCCCCGATCGTGGCCGTCAATGTACCCTTCTCAGCCTGAACCGTCTGGTACTGGGTTGCAGTAGTGCTGCTGTTGCGTTTATTTATGAAATATGCCCCGATCGCCACAACCGCCACGACTGCGACACCAATGAATATCCATCTCCCCAACCGGGATTTCTTCGGTTTTTTCGTTTGCTTTTCCATTCGTAACTTCCTTAATCAATGAGTTAAGATTTCATGGTTCACCCGAATCGCAATGGGATACAATGTTTGTACGCAACCCGAGTCTGATGAATGCTTGAAACAAGTCTCCACCCGGCACTTATGATGGTACAACGCCAGACGAACCAATCGAATTATGATTTTACACCACCCCTGGGTATGCCGGAAGCTTAAAATCGATTATTCTTATGAACTTTTTACATAACTCACATTGTGATAAACGTCGCAACCAATGATGACATAGTCACCTGTGTGAAGAGCCTTAGATTGAGTATTATATATATCAAATTAGTGTGAGTTTGTTGGTATTGGCCGGAGGTATTTATGCAAACGATTCCGAGTGAACATTTGGAGATTGACCGCAAAGCGCGCGTTTATATGCCTTACCAGGACCTGTCACTGCGTCCACCCACGGAACGCGTCTGCGATTTCGGTGACGTGATCATCCCTCTTGACTCGGACCGGGCTATGCTGGAGGCCTCGCGTTGCATTCATTGTCCTGATCCGGCTCCCTGCATGTTGGCCTGCCCCGCCCACAACGACATCCCGTCCGCCATGTGGCTGATTGAGCAGGGTCGTTATGTTGAAGCCGCCCAGTTATACCGCCAGACTTCTTCCCTGCCGGAAATCTGCTCACGCGTTTGCCCGCAAGATCAGCTATGCCAGGGTTCCTGCGCTCTCAACAAAACCCAGGAACCGGTCCTTTGCGGTCCCCTGGAAACCTTCGTGACTTGCTATGAACGCAAAACGGCTGGTGTAGCCATCCCGGTCAGCAAACCGACCGGCAGGAAAGTGGCCATTGTTGGTGCCGGCCCGGCCGGATTGGGTTGCGCCGAGCAGCTATTCCAACAGGGACATTCTGTCACCTTCTTCGACTCCAAGCCGGCTCCCGGCGGATTGCTGGTCTATGGTATCCCGAACTTCAAACTCGCCAAGGAAGTCTTCTTCTGTCGCTGGAGCGATTTTGAAAAGGCCGGAGCCAGGTTTGTTGGCAACACATACATTGGAAAAAATAAAACGATCGATGATCTGTTCAAAGAAGGCTTTGACGCAGTCTTTGTCGGTGTGGGAACCGGTATTGATGCCAGAATGGAGATCCCGGGTGAGGATCTGCCGGGCGTGTACGAAGGCACCGATTTTCTGATGCGCGCCAATACCGAGCTTAATCTTCTTCCCGAAGACAAGCGCGAGCGTCCAGCGATCGGAAAGCATTTGGTGGTGATAGGCGGCGGAGATACGGCCTCCGATTGCCTGCGCTCAGCCCTGCGCCTGGGTGCAGAGGAAGTATCCTGTCTTTATCGTCGTACTGAAAAGGAAATGCCCGGTGGTAAAAAAGACCGCCAGATGGCGAAAGAGGAAGGCGCCAAATTCCGCTTCCTGACCCAGCCGGTGAAATTCATTGCGGGTGAGGATGGTCGCCTGGCAGCCATTGAGTGCATCGAAATGCGCCTGGGGGATCCGGATGCCAAAGGCCGGCGGAAACCGGTCCCGGTGGAAGGCTCCAATTTCTCCATCGCTGTGGACACCGCCATCAAGGCCCTCGGCTACTGGCCGGACCCCATCCTCGGCAAAACCACACCCGGCCTCGAGACCCACGATTATGGTCTTGTTAGCGTCGTGGATAAAGAGACCGGCGCCACCACCCGACCGGGAGTTTTCGCCGCCGGAGATGGTGTCACCGGGCCGGACCTGGTTGTTACAGCCATGGTTGGCGGTCGGAAAGCCGCTCTGGCCATTGATAAATACTTGAAAGTCATTTAATTAATTTACCGGAACGAGAAAGTTAAACCAATGGGCGAGTTTTCACTCGCCCGTTTGATTTAATATTTTCACCTCATCCCAGACTACAGGTCGGATTGTATTTACTCTGTGGAGAATAAGTCAGATGAAATGTTTCTCGCTTTCTCTCCAACGCTTATAATTGCGCCTGCATTAGCACATCGAAACCAAAAACGTGGGTTTTATCTCATAGCACCTGAAACTCATTCGCGATCACAGGAGAGCCTCCAGCATGACCACCGCCATCCAGGACCGTCTTCCCCGCCTGTCCAAATTACTTTACGGTATCAGTGACTTCGGCTTCGCTTGCACCGACACGACCATGCAGGTACTGTTTGCGATCTTCATGACCGACGTGGTCGGGTTGAAACCTGTTTACGCGGCGGCGGCCATTTTTATCGGTCGCACCTGGGACTATATCAATGACCCGTTGATCGGCTTCCTGACTGACCGGACTCGCACCCGCTGGGGGCGCCGGCGGCCCTTCCTGTTGATTGGTTTCATCCCCTTCGGACTGATGTTTGCCATGATGTGGTACCGACCGCCAACCGACAATCAGTTCCTGCTGGCAGCTTATTATGCAGTTGCATATTTCCTGTTCGATACATCTTATACATTCGTCACCATGCCCTACGCAGCCCTGACCCCCGAACTGACCCCGGATTATGACGAGCGTACATCTCTGACAACTTTCCGCATGGCCTTTTCCATTCTTGGCAGCCTGGTAGCTTTTATCGTCCCTCTTCTGATCATCGGTACGATGCGTCCTGAAAATTCTGGGCGCGTTTTCGGCATGGGCATTATCTTTGGCGCAGCCTGCGCCCTGCCCCTGGTGCTCACTTTCTTCGGGACTCGCGAGAGACCTGAGAATTTCGCCCTGTCTCAACCCGGGCTGCGTGATTCCTTTCGGGCCGTTTGGAAGAACCGGCCTTTCCTGTTTGCCGCCGGGATATTCCTCTTCACCTGGACAGCTGCAGATATTATCCAGGCGTTCCTGCTTTTCTTTCTAAAGTACCGCATGAAAATGGAAGGGCAGAGCGACCTCATCCTGGGAGCCATTTTCATCACTGCTCTGCTCGTACTACCCTTATGGAACTGGATTTCCCAAAAAACCGATAAACGCAAAGCCTATATCGTCGGGATGATCTTCCTCTCCACGATTATGTGCACCTTGATTTTCCTCAGTCCAACCTCAGGCTTGCCGTTGATCCTGGTTATGGCAGTTCTGGCCGGCATCGGCGTCTCCGCCATCCACGTGCTCACCTGGGCCATCATCCCGGATGCAGTCGAGGTGGATGAATTGGCTACCGGCCAACGCCATGAAGGCGTCTTCTACAGCTTGGTCTCGCTTTTCAAGAAAATCGCCTCATCCATTGCCATACCGCTCACCTTGCTGGTTTTGGATAGGAGTGGTTACGTTTCCAACGCAGTCGTGCAAAAACCTTCCGCCATCCTGGCCATCCGTATTCTAATGGGCCCGGTACCTTCGGTGCTCCTGCTGGGCGGGATTGCGTTCGCCATTTTCTACCCTCTCAGCCGCTCCAGCCATGCAAAAACCCGCGCAGAAATTGCCGCTCGGCACGCCGCAACCCCAAACGAATGATCCTTGCCACCCTGTGCTACCTCCAGCATGCCGGTCACACGCTAATGCTCCACCGCATCAAGCGTGCAGATGATATCCACCTCGGCAAATGGAATGGCCTGGGTGGCAAGTTCGAGCCAGGTGAGAGTCCCGAGCAGTGTGTTACGCGCGAGGTGCGTGAGGAATCCGGGCTGGAGATACAATCCCCCCGCCTGTGCGGATTGTTGATATTCGCGGGCTTTAAGGGGGATGACTGGTATGTATTCGTTTTTGCAGCCCAGGATTTCACCGGCGAATTGCGCGAAAACAGAGAAGGCTATCTACAATGGATTCCAGACGACCAGATTGAGTCTCTGCCGCTCTGGCCGAGTGACCACATCTTCTTGCCCTGGATCCGGCAGGGCCATTTCTTCTCGGCAAGGTTTGTCTATGACGGGGATGAAATGCAGAGCCACACGGTTACATTCCACCCATTCGTACACTCGTAGGTCGAGATTAATCTCGACCTACGGTTCCCTATATCAGATTAATTACTCGCACATGGGTTGGGTACAACCGAAAAATCATAAATATGGGGAATCGGGGAAAAATAGCTCGTATCCTGCAACAGTGGTAAATTGGCATTGAGGTAAGCATCCAGGACGGTTCGGAAGGTGTTCACCGGGGAAATCCCCGCATAGAGCTGGTTGGTATGCCCAGGCATGTAATAGGCGTTCAGGATTTTAAACTGATCTGCTCCGCTGGTCAGCCAGGGACCGGTGTCGGTCTGCAGAATGATGACCACCGGCCGGGTGGACTTCTTGATCAAGGTGTTGATGGTCATTTCAAGCATCTGGTTGAGGTAGGGTACCTCGTTGCGGAATCCCTGAACATATTTTTCTGTGGTGTATTGCTTTTCCGCGTTCATAAATGTAGCCGCGTTTGTGTCCGCGCCGTTCGAAGCAAAGACAAACGGGGGATGCGGGGCGATGATTTGCATGAAGACGAACTTGGGGCCGGGCATCTGGGACAATGTTCCAACGCTGTTGAAATCCATTAAAGTCCGTTCCCGGAAGCGCTCCCCATCCAACTGATCCAGGTTGAGCAGGCCCAGGTCTTCCAAATGTCTCAATGGGGTTGTACGCAGCAGTAAAGTCTCGAAGCCGGTCATTTCAGACCAAAGCAGTGTGGGGCTTATGTAAATATCCGCATTGTTGAGCTCGCTCCAATCGTAGCCGGTGGCAAAGGCTACAGTCGTATAACCGGCCTTCTTCAGATCCGCTGAGACTGCGTTATAGCGGATCGCGTTCCAGATCAGGCTCTGGTCGAGGTTGGCTGCAGTGAATTTGGGATCCAGGTTTTGTAGATAATCCATATTCAGGGAAGATCCGATGGATAATTCCGAAGTGACGTAATTGCTCTGGCTGCATTGCGCAACGTAGAACCCGGCATCCTTCAGGAATTGCATGAAGGTACTATCGTCGATCTGGTCATATTGTTGGAGCAGGTCAGCCCGGCCATAATCTTCCGGCATGATGTAATAGATATCCGGAAGTTGCTTCCCCGCTGGAACACTCAGAGCCGGATCCGGGCCGGGGATATTTACCGCGGCTGCCGGGGTTTTTCTCAAAGACCACATTAAGAAGAGCGCCAGGCAATATACTACCAGCCCGGCTGAAACAACATTCAGTATCAGGCTCGCTCCTTCGATATGGATCTTTCGCAAGCTGCCCAGGATCAGGCTTCCGACCAACAAGAGCAGCCAGATGCCCAGCATCCAGGCGCTCAGGGTTGCGATTTTCCATTTCGATGAAACCAGGTCATAGACTTGACCGTATGAGAAAAACAGAAGTGTCCAGATTGCGGCGATGAATGCCCCCCGAACCCATGAGCGCTGGACCAGACTCATAAGCAGGAACACAAGACTTGTTCCCAATAGAGCTGCCAGGACAGACCGGATACCGGCACTCTCACTCACCTGTGTTAGGTTGTGAGCGAGCAGCGATAAAACCGGGTATAAGGCAAAAAAGAATGGATACCATGGAAAGTGGATGATTTTTCTCATTGTGCAATAACAATCTCTCCAGGGAATTGTTATTAATATGATAAATTATATCCCAATTGGTATTATAATATCCTGGATAGTACCTATGCGTGGTCGCTCAAGGAGAAAGACAAGATGTGCATGTTCTGTGCAGCCATTCCTGCCGCTGCCGCAATTGGCGCAAATTTGAACGCCAAACAGAAAGCAACCCAACGCGCCGCTGAAGAGGCCGGTACTGAACCACCTCCCGCAAAGCCAGTTGCGAAGCTCACGCTGGCGGCATTGATTGCTCTCGCAATCGGCTCTGTGGTATACCACACGGTTATTTCTCCGATTTGGGGATTGACCTTTTTCTAACCCCCTCATAATTTGAATTCCTATTCGCAAAATAATGACATCCAGCCAACGCCCGATCGCGCAATTTTGCGCGGATGTCACCGGTCAGTTAATTCCCGTTGGATTTACACATCCGCTCAGGCGATTCAGCGCCGGCTTGACCAACAGACAGTTTGATAAAGATTCTATTAGCCTTTTGAACGATTTAACTGCCCTTTCCATTGCCCTTTTAGCTCAAAAGATGCATAATGGGTTCGCAGTAGAGCGCAGGTTTGGAAATCGCTGTGGAAGTCGTGCCCGGCTTCTCCAGTTTTTCCCAGCCATGGTAAATTCTTAGTATGGTTTCATTTCCTCTTGTGAGAGGAGCTTTATTATTATGCCCAATCTGATTGGACAATCGCTCGGACGCTACCAAATCCTTGAGCAACTCGGCGAAGGCGGAATGGCAACCGTCTACAAAGCCTACGACACCCGTCTTGAACGCTTTGTTGCCATCAAGGTCATCCGCACTGACCAGTTCGCCCCAAGCATGCTCGGCGAGATGTTAAAACGCTTCGAGCGTGAAGCCAAGGCCCTGGCAAAGTTATCCCATCCAAACATTGTTCACGTGCATGACTACGGGGAGCACGAAGGCGCTCCCTATCTCGTCATGGAATATCTCTCCAGCGGTACCCTCAAACAGTCCCAGGGTGTACCCGTGCCCTGGCAGCAGGCTCTGCACATCCTGTTGCCGATCGCCCAGGCCCTGGCTTATGCCCATGAACATAACGTTATCCATCGTGATATCAAACCCGCCAATATCCTGCTGACCGAGAATGGCCTGCCGATGCTTTCGGATTTCGGCATCGCCAAGATCTTGGAAAGTAACGCCGGTGGCACACTCACTGGCACCGGCATGAGCATCGGTACTCCGGAATACATGGCTCCCGAGCAGTGGACCGGACAGGCCAGCCCGCAGTCTGACATCTACTCGCTTGCCGTGGTGCTTTATGAACTGGTGACCGGGCGCAAGCCTTACACTAGTGATACGCCCGTCGGCATCATGCTGAAACAAGTCAATGAGCCGCTGCCTCGCCCCACTCAGTTTGTGCCGGACCTGCCCGAAGGGTTGGAACAAGTTCTTCTCAAGGCGCTCGAAAAACGGCCCGAAGACCGTTATCAGAGCATGAGTGAATTCGCCAGCGCACTGGAATCCCTGTCTGGCGGGCAAACCCTGGCAGCCGGGTTGAAAGTGGAAGATGCTCAGGCCGGAAAGACCGTGCTGGCAAGCGCGGGAACAGGCCAGGCAGACTCCCTGGCAGCCATGCTTGCAGCCGGCGCCAGCCAGTCTGTTGCTAAACCTGTGCCGGAGGCCCAAGTTCCGTCCGGTGAACATCGCCCTTCCTCCAAAAGAAGTCTGCGTTGGATTCCGTTCGTTGTTTTGGGGCTGGTGCTTTGCGTTGGAGTCGTAGTGGGTGCACGTTTCGTGATCGGCGGTTTGCAGGGCAATCATCCCCCAGTTGGGTTGGCTACTTCTACAACCGCACCTGCACTTGTGCCCACCTCCACCCAAAGCTCGGCGCCAACCGTGGCAAGTACCCAGGATCTGCCCCCCACCCCGACAACCGCTGGTACCGTCGTCGCGCCTCCAGCAAGTATCAAAGTCTTATGGGATATTTCGCATGGGCCGAGGACGAGTGAGGACGGATCGTTGTATACGCCGGATGGCATGTATAAATCCTTGACCCAGGTGCTCACGGATCAGAATTTTGTGGTTACCAGTGGCGATCTGACCAATTTAAGCTCTAATGACATTTTAGTGTTATCCGCAACTTCCGCATCCAAATCAGCCTATACTTCGACTGAGGCGGATGCGATTGAGCAATTTGTCCGCATATCCGGCCATGGTCTTTTGATCTTGAGCGATATTCCTGGCTTTGAAAACCTTTCCGACACTGTCAGTCGCAGGTTTTCGATTGGGCTGGGTGAATTAACCTCGGACGGTCCGGCCAGCTTTTCGAACGATCCGTTTTTCACTGGTGTGACCTCATTACAATTCTTGTTTGGAGGCGGTGTTTTCCAGGTCGCCTCTCCCAGTCAGACGGCTGCCCAGGATAAAGCCGGGAATTCCGTGATAGCATTCTGCTATTGCGACGCCGGCCGGGTAATGGCGATTTCGGATGCCAACTTATGGGACAACCGTGGCTTGACTCAAGCCGATAACCAGCGTTTCGCAACGAACGTCTTTCAATGGCTGGCAAAATTATTCAAATAAGATTTCTTCGATCCTTGTCCTCACCAACAGAATTTTTATTGACTCCAATTGGATAGTACATTTACTACCAGGTCCGGCTGGGTCGAATCGTTAGTCTGGATATGCACAGCATAGTTGTGTTTGCCATCCATGCCCGGGTGCATATAGAAAACGGCCGATGTAACTCTGGTGCTTTCACCCGGCCGGAGGGACATCTTGCCGACTGTAAGGTCAGGCGGACAGCACCCCTCCAGAACTTGGACGTAAGGCTTGTCAGTGAAATTCAACATGCCGGTTCCATTATTGGTGACTTTAATGCTGATGGTTTTATTGGTGAAATCCTTCAGGTTCCCCCAGTCGATCAGCTTTGAGTCCACCGATACCACCGCTGTACCCCCACTGACTATGGGCTGAGCCGGGGTGCTGCGGAAGGAAGTGACCACCCAAACAAGCAACACCAGTCCGAGAATTCCCGCGGCAATATAAATCCAGGCAATGTATCTCCAGGCCGATCTTTTACGTCTCTGCGTTCTGTTCTTTTTGCTCATTTGTTACTCTCCTTGAATTGAAATGTGTACAAATAACTGATCACGTCCCAGGTTTGCTGGTCGGTCAGGATCGGCCCCCAGGATGGCATTCCCGTGCCCATCCCGCCCCTCAGGATCTTGCCTTGCAGGACCGCCGGGCTGGCTCCCAGCATGCTGGCGGGATCGGCAAATTTAGCCGGGGATTTTCCGGTCAGCGCATTTGTTTGTGCGGCAAAGACTCCGTCCCCTTTGCCCGTCTCACCGTGGCAGGCCGCGCAGTTCTGGGCAAATATCTTCTGCCCGGCGGCCAGAGCACCTGGTGTGGTATTGGACTGCCAGATATAGGCCACCAGGTCCCAGGTTTCCACAGCACTCAGCGCGGCAAGCGCCGGCTCGGCGCGCAGCGCCAGGTAGGTTTGCGCCGGGGAATGGCTGCGGTAGTAGTCCGGGGCCAGGCTTCCAGCCGGCAAAAGCGTAGAGAACTGTGCGCCGCGTTGCGCATCCGGGATCCCGACCGGAGTTACTGCCGCCGGATGCAGCGCGTCGATATCCAGTTTGAGCGTCACGTACAGAGGCGAACCTATGCTTTGTGGAGAAGCCGCTTCATCACCTGAGACCTCGATCTTGCCGCGCATCCGCCAGTGGTAAATGCCGCACCAGCGCGTGCAATAAAAAGTGTATGTCCCGGGTTTGTCAAATGTGAGGGTTACATCCGTCATCTTGCCCGGGAGCACATCCACGGCCGGGATGTCGCTTTGCCCGACGGCGAAGCCATGCGTCACATCCTCCGAGGTCAGACGCAGGTGCAGCGGCACACCCGTTTTAGCCTGAATAACGTCTGGGGCCCAGCCGCCCGATTCGGCCATCCGTCCATGCATTTCGATGGTTCCTTGTGCGCCAACCAATTTCGCAACAAACGGAGCTGAAATTGCGATCAACAGGCCGCCAACGACCAGTATCCTGCTCAAGATTTCCGAACTTTTCATAGAAGTAACCCTGCCATGACGATTGTGATCAGCGTCGAAAAGATAATTACAGGTATCGGGGAGATTTTCACTTCAGTTCCGACTTTCTGAGCCGTGCGCCCCGTCCAAAGCAAACCGGCCACCAGTACGAGTGTCTGGAGTGGCAGGAGCAGGCCGGTGAGATAAGGGTGCCAGGCGAGCGCGGCAGTACCGAACAGGTTCCAACCCCAACCCAGAGGATCGGAAATGGTTGAGAAGATATAGGCCGCATTCGTCAGGACGAAGGACAGGCTGAAAGCCACCCAGAACATCAGGCCCAGCGGAACGAGAGCCGTGGCAAACGCGATAAAAGACTTTTTGAGCGGCATCGCAGCCTTGGTAAGTGCTTTGCCTGCTCCGACTACGCCCAGGAATAGGGCTGGCAGCAGGCCGAAGATGATTGCCAGGAATGCTGCGCTGTAACCGAACCAAGCTAACGAACCAACCGAATACGCCGCCAGTTTGAGATTTCCCCAGGGACCCAGGAATATGGCAGCATAGATCATCGCCGCCCCCATCATGATGAAAGCCTTGAAAGCCTCGTCCATTCGCGTGGACGGCTTTGCCAGGTCGGCCGAAAAGGGGCGGGCATTGACGGCGATATTGTCATAGGGGCAGGTGCGCAGGCATTCCATGCACAAACCGCAGTATGTGTTCTTGGTTATTCCACCCGGAAAGACATCCCATGGGCAACCATATCCGGCAGATGAACCGTTGTAACAGGGCTTCTCCTTGCAGGTAAGGCATACCTGTTTTTCTTTGACTCGTAATTCCAGCGGTGCAGCCTGGGCATATAAACCGATAAAGCCGCCCACCGGACAAATATACCGGCAAAAGGTTCGCCGCTCGAAGACGATGCCCATCCCGATCGCCAGGAAAAGCATTGCTGCAAGTACAATCGAAGTGACTTTTGGCGTAGTCAGGATGACAATGCTGAAGAGCGCCACCAGCGTAAAGGACAGGTTTTGCAGCCAGATGTTGCGCAGCTTGATCGGCCAGCGCAGGTTGAACCAGCGCGGTTTTTTCGCAGGCGGGTCCATGATCGCCCCGCGCTGCAGCCATTCCCCGGGCAGTGGGATTGGGCAGACTGCGCACCAGCCTCGTCCAAAGAATGGCACCGCCACCAGGATCAAGACTGCCCACCATGCGATCCAAACAAAGACAATCCCAAAGTTCCGGTTCCCGACCGGTGTCCCGGAAAAGCCCGACAGGATCGCGAAGAGAAAACCAGCCAGCATCAACAGCCAGACCAGCAATTGCAGCCAGCGGTTCTTCAGCAAGGTTTTTACAATCGGGTAATGGGTCAGTTCGAAACGCATCAGCCGGTTTTTACCTTGGAAATGTTGGGATGCATGCTCAGCATGCCAAAGGCCGCAAGAAAGGATAGACCGATAGCCCGTTGGAGCGAGCTATTCGTCCCCACCTGGAGTTTGCCGATCATGAACGGGTGTAGTGCTCCGCAGGGTTCGTTACAGCGCAGGCGAAAGGACCCGGATTTATTCGCGGTAAAGGTCAGGCGGGCAGTCTGGCCGGGATCGGCGCTGACCGATAGGTCGTACCCATCCACGTACAGTCCATGCACCACATCCTTGCTGACCAGTTCGATGGTGACCGTATCACCAGGGTTCACCTGGATCACCGCCGGGTCGTAAGCGAACTGGCTGGCCTCCACCCGAAAGGTGCGCTGGGCTGGTGAGGACGCCTGTACCGGCAGGGGGGTGAACGCAATCAGCGCGCCTGCCAGTAGGAACAGTAGAACGGGAAGCCACTTCTTCTTTGACAAAAATATTTCCTATTTCATATTGGATGGGCCATACTTGCTGTAGCTGCTGTCGACGAAGGATCGGATTTCCTGGGTACTTTTGCCTTCCCGTTGCAGCCTCATCACATCCTGGGTGATATCTACGCACAACGAGCACCCAAGGGCATGGTGATCGTAGGTAATTGTGCCATTCCCGTCCACGCTCTGGATGTAGCAGGAATAGTTCGAGGTATGTCCCACGCCGCCGCAGCCGCAGTAACACGGGATCTGTTTCATAACATCCGGGTTGGCAGCCGCGAACCGGTAGGCTTGTTGTACAACCGCTGGTGCCGAGCGTACTTCGGAGGGCATCTGTCCCAGCGACATCATCGACTGATCGTTTGTTGACTGTCCGGAACAGGCCGGCAAAGCCGCCAGGAACAGAATCGATATCAGGGAAAGAAAGATCCATTTATGCGATTTCGAGATCATCGGTTAGCCTTTCGAAATTATTCTATTTTTAACCACCAATTGGAACCACAGCCAGCCCACCAACCACCCGGCCAAAGCCCCGCTGACCCCCGCCACCCAGTGGTTCGGGTGAAAAAAGCTGACCAGGCCAATCCAGGCGAAGACATAGCCAAGGATGCAGCCGGCCGCGATCCCGATATCCACCGGCCAATCGATCTGTCGTTTGAATTCGGATGGATGCGGAACCTCAAAGATCGTATTCATACCTTTATTTCTCCTCTTAAACCG
>JADGQB010000043.1 GCA_017882145.1 Anaerolineales bacterium | reverse complement strand
CTCTTGACCAAAGTGGAACGGTCAAGTGGTCATTTATCCCTGCTAAATAGGATGTGAGCTATGTGGGAAACCATAATTGTTAACCCATTTACCAACGCCCTGCTGATGATCTATAAATTGATCGGCGGAAATTTCGGGATTGCGATAATCCTGTTCACCATTCTTATCCGCTTGATCACGCACCCCTTGATGGCCTCCCAGATCAAGGGCAGTACCAAAATGCAGGAAATGCAGAGTTCAAAAGAATGGCTGGAAATCCAGAAAAAAAATAAGGATGATAAAGAAAAGCTTGCCCAGGAGCAGATGAAGTACTATAAGGAGATTGGTTACAATCCTCTGTCCTCCTGCCTGCCATCTTTGATCCAGATCCCCCTTATTTTCGGACTGTACCAGAGCATCACGCGTGCCATGGCAGCCTCGCCGATCCAACTGCTCACCCTTACACGCACAGTTTATTCTTTTATCCCGGTTGGCAACCTGGTACCGCTCAACAGTAAATTCCTTTGGATGAATCTGGGTCAACCGGAACGCATCTACATCCTCGGTTATGCCATCCCGCTACTGGCAATCATAGTGGCCATCACCACTTATGTTCAATCAAAAGTGACCATGCCGGCTACGACCAATCCGAATGATCAGGGCGCCATGATGGGCAAGATGATGGCACTCTATATGCCGCTTCTGCTGGGTTACTTTGCCCTTACCTTTGCTTCCGGGCTTTCTGTTTACTTCATCACCGGCAACCTGATCGGTATTGCCCAGTATGCCCTGCTTGGGAAGGTAAATTGGAGGGCATTGATCCCGGGCCAAAAGCCTGCTACGGCACTTGCAACGAGGAAAAAATGAACGAGCGCACTACCCTTGAGAAGATTGCCCCGAATGTCGAGGAGGCCATAGCACAGGGCCTGGCCGAACTTGGTATGGCCAAAGATGCAGTCGATGTGGAAGTGCTCGATGAAGGCAGCCGGGGATTACTGGGCATTGGCGGGCGCCAGGCGCGAGTTCGCCTGACGGTCAAACTACCCCAGCCTGAACCCGAGACCGGTGTCCCTGAAAAACAGGAAAAGCCAGCTGCCGCGACTCAATCCTGGCCGGCCGAAGCCACCGAGGCCAAAGAAGCCGATTTCAGTGTATTGGACGATAATCTCCTTTTCGTTTCGCGCCAGACCGTGGCTGAACTCCTCGAAAAAATGAAGATCACGGCCCGCATTGAAGTCCGTTATGGTGACCCGGACGAAGAGGGCCAGCGTCCGGTTCTGGTGGATATCCATGGTGACGATCTGGGTGTCCTGATCGGCCGCCGGGCTGAAATCCTGAATGCGATGCAATACCTGGTCAATCTTATTGTGAGCAAGCAGGTGGAGCACTGGGTGCAGGTGGTGGTTGACGTGGAAGGCTACCGCGCCCGTCGTGAACGCCAGTTGCGCCAGATGGCAGTCCGTATGGCCGACCAGGCCATTAAAACTGGCCGCCGCCAGGTCCTGGAGCCGATGACGGCCGCTGAACGGCGTATCGTACACCTTGAACTGCGTGACCATCCCAATGTATCCACACAATCGATTGGCGAAGAACCTCAACGTAAAGTAACAATTGTGCCGAAATAATTTAATCAGGAAAGGCTGACCCTTAAAGGTATCAATACCTCAAATACCTTTTGAACTCACCCTTATTATCTAAAAATTTTAGTGCCCGCCAAGTAAGCGGGCACTATTTCTTTACAACCTAGCCATTCGACCAGCCGTATACCCTCCCATCGGGAGGGGCTTTTTTTCATTACAGCGGTTATCATCTTCAAGAACGCTATTCCAAAGGAGTACAAAATGAAACGGCTAAACTTTATTTCTTCAGCACAATTGGATTCTTCTACGCCGGAGCGGGTGATCCCTGAACCAATGTCCGTTCCCGAGCTGGCTGCGCGGCGGGCGGTCAACTGGCCGCATGTCTGGGCTTACATTGGTTTGTCGTTTGGGCTGGCCTGGCTGGTCGACCTGGTGTTATATCTGAACGGCGGCCTGACCCATCCGTCGGCCACGCTGATGCTGCCGTTCCAGATGCTGATGCCGGCCTTGGCGGCCATGCTGCTGGGCATGTTCTTCTTTAAAGAGAGCCCGATCTACTATAAGACCAACCGCACCGCATCGCGCTGGTTCATCTATTATTATTACTTGATGACATTCGCCTACCTGGTCGCGGTGGTCGTTGGGTCAATCCAGCCGGCGCTGTCCACGACGCTTAACGGTTATCTGCTGATCTTCAGCGTGATCGGGCTGCTGCTGCTGGGGGTGCTGCGCTGGCGCGGCGGGCCGCAGTCTTTCGCTGGGGCCGGCATGGCCTTCGGCAAGATCCGCATCTGGCTGCTGTATGGGCTGGCCATGGTTCTGTTCTACGGCTTGGAGACGCTGCTGAACTATGTCTTTAAATTCGGCACGCTGGTCGACGCCACCAAGCTGTACCCGGCCGGGACGACTGCCTCCATCCCACCGATGGCACTGCTCGCTTCGACTATCTTCAGTGTGATCATCGTTGGCCCGATCCTGGGGCTGATCATCACCTTTGGCGAGGAATACGGTTGGCGCGGTTACCTGCAGAGTGAACTGGTCCACCTGGGGCGCGTCCGCGGGGTGGGGCTGCTGGGCATCATCTGGGGTGTCTGGCACTGGCCGATCATCTGGATGGGCTATAACTACCCCGGTCAGCCGGTGCTCGGCCCGTTGTTGATGACGGGTTACACGGTGGTGCTGTCCTACTTCCTGGCTTATGCCGTGTTTAAATCGAAGGGCGTGTGGACGGCGGCTTACCTGCACGCGCTCAACAACCAGGCCTTGTCCTTTTTCCTGGTCGCAGTGGTAACGCCGGTTAGCATCGTCATGTCCTTTGGCATGGGCATCCCCGCGCTGGTTCTGTGCGCGCTGGTCGTCCTGCTGCTCCTGCGCGACCCGATCTGGAAGGAAACGGATTAGATAAATCCGCGAAATGCGATCGATAAAGCGGAGCCAGGGTACCCTGGTTCCGCTTTCCTGTTCGGGGACACCAGTACCTCGAACCGCTAATCGCCGACGAATGGCGTGTCCTCTACCTGGGCTCCAAACTCACAGTTGACGAAGTTTATCCCAGATGTACTTATTACCCTCCCGGTCAGGTATAATTTGCCCATGCAAAATATTGTCCCCCTCGACCCGGTGGACTATCTGGTCATTGGTCACCTCGCATGTGACCTGACCAGTGCTGGTCCGCGCCTGGGTGGGACCGCCGCCTATGCTGCGCTCACTGCCCGCGCGCTTGGTCTGCGCGTCGGCATCGTTACAGCCTGGGGCGGGGAGGTGCCGCTGGATGTGCTGGATGGTATCCAGATAAAGATTATCCCTGCGAAACACAGCACCACTTTTGAAAACGTGTACAAACCGGGGGGGCGTGACCAGTTCATCCACAATACTGCGCCTGACCTCCATTATGAAGATATCCCTGCGGTCTGGGTGAACACGCCGATCATCCATGTTGGGCCGATCGCCAGGGAAGGTAAGAGCCTGGCGGACGGGAGATTTCCTTCCTCCATGCTCGGATTGACCCCTCAGGGCTGGCTGCGAACCTGGGATGACGGCGGGCGCGTCCATATCGGCACCTGGCCCGAAGCCCTGCATTCATTAGCAAAGGCCAACGCCGCGGTCCTCAGTATTGAGGATGTGGGTGGGGATGAAGAGCAGATCGAAGCAATGGCAAACAAATGCCGTGTGCTGGCTGTGACGGAGGGTGCAGGCGGGGCACGCCTGTATTGGAATGGTGATTTGCGCCGATTCCGGGCCTTGCAGGTCAAGGAAGTGGACCCTACCGGTGCCGGGGATATTTTTGCAGCAGCCTTTTTCTGGCGCTTTTCGACTACGCATGATCCTTGGGCTGCGGCCAGGTTTGCCACGCACCTTGCATCCTATTCGGTAACGCGTCGCGGGTTGGATGGAATTCCAACGAAGGAAGAAATTCAAAGCTGCCTGGTGGAGGTCATCTAGTGGGACGCGTTTATACCCTGGTCAATCAGAAGGGCGGGGTGGGTAAAACCACTACGGCCATCAATCTAGGAGCCTACCTGGCGCAGTTCGGGCAGCGGGTCTTGATCGTGGATGCCGATCCGCAAGCCAATGCCACATCCTCGCTGGGCGTGGATAAACATGTCGTCAAAGGCGGAACTTATGAAGCCTTGTTGGGCGGCACGCCGGCAGCCGCCCTGGTGCTCCAAAACCCGCGCCTCAAGCTTGCCATTCTGCCCTCTTCTCCATCCCTGGCCGGCGCAGAAGTGGAACTGGTCAATGAACTCAGCCGCGAAACGAAGCTGAAACAGGCGCTTGCGGCGCTGGTGGAACGGTATGACTATATTCTGATCGATTGTCCGCCCTCCCTGGGCCTGCTGACAGTCAACGGGTTAATGGCCGCCAAGGACGGTGTCCTCATCCCGGTGCAGTGTGAGTATTTGGCGCTTGAAGGGCTGGGTGAATTGACTCATACGATTCAGCGCGTCCGTACAGCCCTATTCCCTACCCTTAAGGTGCGCGGGGTTATTCTGACCATGTTTGACGGTCGCACGCATTTATCCCAGGATGTGGTAGCCGAAGTTCAGAAGTATTTTCCAGAAAAAGTCTTCGAGACGATTATTCCGCGCAGTGTGCGCCTGGCGGAAGCCCCCTCTTATGGTCTGCCGGTTTCAACCTATGCGCCTGGTTCGAGCGCAGCCAGGTCCTATGAGGCGCTGGCACGCGAATTATTAAAAACTGACGGCGTTGTCGTATTGGAAAGTGTAGAATAGCTCAGGAGGATTTTATGGCCCAGAAATCCGGTCTTGGTCGCGGTTTGGGAGCGCTTATCCCTGGCGGGGAAAATGCCCTTACCGAAAATGGTGTCATCCTGGTCCCGGTTGACCTGGTGTTCCCCAACCCGCGCCAGCCGCGCAGTATGATGCACCCTGAGGAACTGGTGGAATTAACCACTTCCATCCGTGAGCATGGAGTGCTTCAGCCGCTGATCGTTACCCCGGGCGACATGGAAGGTCGCTATGTTTTGATTGCCGGGGAACGCCGTTTGCAGGCCGCCCGCCTGGCAGGCCTGGCAACGGTGCCAGTGCTCATCCGTCAGGCCACCGATCAGCAGCGCCTGGAACTGGCCATTATCGAAAATGTTCAGCGTTCAGACTTGTCGGCGCTGGAACAAGCGGAAGCTTATCGTCAACTGGCGGAAGACTTTGACTTATCCCACGAAGATATTGCGGCACGTGTGGGCAAGAGCCGCGTGGCAGTCACAAATACCCTGCGCCTGCTTAAACTTCCGGATGCTGTCAAAAATGCTCTTATTGAAGGTCGTGTTTCGGAGGGCCACGCCCGGGCCCTGTTGGCGCTAACCTCACCTGAAGCGCAGACGGCTGCTCTGCGAACTGTCATTTCGCAGGAGCTTAATGTCCGCCAGACCGAAGATTTGGTTCGTAAGCTCTCCGGAGCTAAACCAACCCGCAAACCCGCGCCGCCTGCCATCCCCGAAGTGGCCGAGTTGGAGGAACGCCTGCGCTCGAGCCTGGGGACAAAGGTCTCATTGCGCGCTGGCCGCAAAGGCGGAACGGTCACGATCCATTATTATTCCGATGAAGAATTGAATGCTCTGATGGGGCGATTATTGAAAGAGTGATCCGGCAGGGTAATGCCATCCAGCGCTGAGATGTTATTATGAAACTCCTCCACAATGCCCGTGTTTACACGCTCGACCCGGATCGCAGGGTTGCCTCAGCCCTTGTCATCGAGGCTGGGCGGATTGTCGCGGTGGGCGGTGAGGAACTCCTGGACGGGTATGGACAGGCTGAACAAGCCGACATGCATGGGAAGATCATTTTACCTGGTCTGACGGATGCCCACATCCACCTTCAAGAATGTGCGCTGAGCCAGTATGTTGTAAACTGTGAGCTGGATTCCAAGCAGGAAATCCTATCCCGGCTGGCTGAACGGATCCAGGAGACGCCCTCCGGGGAATGGGTGCGCGGGCATGGCTGGAACCAAAATGTTTGGGGCGGTGAATGGCCGGCAGCAGCCGACCTGGATGTAATCGCTTCGCACAACCCTGTCTATCTATCGGCCAAATCCTTGCATGTGGCCTGGGTGAATAGCGCTGCACTTAAACTCGCCGGGATTACCTCATCCACCCCGGATCCCGCCAATGGAAGCATTCAGCGTGATCCACTCGGACAACCGACTGGCATTTTGTTCGAGAAGGCTCTCGAACTTGTCGAGACGCTAATTCCAGAACCAGCTCCAGAGGCCCTCGCCAAAATTTTCCAACAGTTTATTCCAACCCTCTGGCGCATGGGGCTGACCGGGGTCCATGATTTTGACAGGCGCACCTGTTTCATGGCTTTGCAGCTTCTCCAATCGCGTGGCGAGTTGCATCTGCGTGTGCTGAAATCCATTCCTTTTGAGGCTTTTCCTCTGGCAGTAGAGCTTGGTCTGCAAAGTGGCTTTGGAGATGATTTCCTCCGCATTGGTTCGATAAAACTGTTCTCGGATGGCGCTCTTGGCCCGCATACTGCAGCAATGTTCGATTCGTATGTTGACGAGCCCAAAAATCGTGGTATTCTAATATTAAATGCCGAAAAACTCCTCGAAATTGGCTGTCGGGCCGCCGCTGGCGGTCTCAGCCTGGCTGTGCATGCCATCGGTGACCGGGCTGTCCACGAGGTCCTGGATGGGTTTGCCCTTTTGCGTGATTATGAGCGACAGCATGGCTTACCGGCTTTGCGTCACCGCATTGAGCATGTCCAGACGATCCATTCGGAGGACGCCGGGCGTTTGGCTGAGTTGGGTATTATCGCATCCATGCAGCCAGTTCATGCTGTTTCAGACATGTTAATGGCAGATCAACTTCTTGGCAGGCGGGCGGTCTTTTCATATGCCTGGCGCACCCAGTTGGAACACGGCGCACGGCTGGCCTTTGGCTCGGATGCACCGGTCGAGAGCCCGAACCCGTTTCACGGCTTGCATGCTGCCGTTACCAGGTGCCGTGCGGATGGCTCTCCGGGGCCGGATGGCTGGTATCCTGAGCAGCGCCTGACGGTCAATTCTGCGCTAGGAGGATTTACGTCAGGCCCAGCCTACGCGGCCGGAGTTCAGGATCGCCTTGGACAACTGTCTGCGGGATTCCTGGCTGATTTGATCGTTATTGAGACCGACCCGTTCACCTGCGATCCGGCCGAACTCTATTCGATCCAGCCTGCAGCGACCATGGTCGCAGGAGATTGGGTTTGGCAGTCATGAGGATGCTTCTATGACCGCACCATTGACCCCTGAAGTCCTGGTGCCCCGATTGGGGGAACACCTCGTTCAGACCGGTCAAATTACGGATGAAGATCTGCACAGAGCCCTTGCCTTTCAAAAAGAGAAGCAGAGCCAGGGCCAGCGTTACTTATTGGGCGAGGCGCTGATCGTCCTCAACTTGCTAACTCGCCGGCAAATTGACCATGCTGTCACCGAGCAGATTATCCAACTGAGGAATGCCCTGGAGGATGCCAACCGTTTTCTTGAAGAGCGTGTCAAAGAACGGACTTCAGAACTCCAGGAAGCGCTGCGTAAACTTTCTGAATTGAGCCAGATGAAAGCAAATTTCGTTGCCAATATCTCCCATGAATTACGCACACCGTTGACGCATGTTAAGGGCTATTTGGAATTGCTGTCAACGGGTACTCTCGGCCCATTAAGCGATGACCAGAGCAATGCGCTGCAGGTCAGCCAGAAGGCTGCCGGGCGTCTGGAAAGCCTGATTGATAACCTGATCCTGTTCTCGCTGGCAGCCCGCGGCGAGATGACCTTACGCTTGACGCCTGTCAACCTGGACAAAGTGGCGCAAGAAATCATTAATTATTCGCTCCCGAAGGCCCAGGATCGAAAAGTGTCTTTGGTTTACGAAAACAAATCCGATATTCCTTTGGTACAAGCAGATGAGGAGAAGATTTCCTGGGCCATCCTCCAATTGATTGATAATGCCATCAAATTTACCCCCTCGGGTGGAAAGGTCTCCCTCTCGCTTGAGAAAGAGTCTGACAAGCTTGTAGCAGTTATCGTGGCGGATACCGGGATAGGTATTCCCGCCGACCGGCTGGTGGAGGTCTTTGAACCCTTTCATCAGTTGGATGCTTCCTCCACCCGCCGCTACGGCGGAACCGGTCTAGGACTGGCGTTGGTGAAGGAGATTGTCAGCGCTCACGGATCGATGGTCGAAGTTAAATCAGAAGAAGGCAAAGGCTCTGCTTTTTCCTTCCCGCTCCTGGCAGCTTTGAAAGGTTCCAAGAACGACAGGGAATGGTGATGAGATGGATGGCGAAACACTTGAGTTTTATACAAAATTGAGTGATTCCATCGATAAGGATGATTGGAAGCGAGCTCTCAATTCTCTCCTTCTTATGCTGCGAAAAATTTTTGTATTTGATAACCTGGCGATCTATTTGGTCGAAAATGCCGGTTCGGTTCCGGAGGCCGTTTACGCTCGATCGGTTGGCCGCGGTCGCGGCAAGGAAGCCGAAGCCTCCTGGGGTGAGGAAATCGCCAACCAGGTCGTCGCGACCGACAAAATCGTCGTCACATCGCCTTCGAGTTTGCCTTCCACTGATCGTACCGCCTTGCCGTACTTGCTTGGTCTGCCTCTTAAACTATCCACCGGGATTGGCGCCATCGTATTTGTTCGATTTGGCGGGCCGGAATATTCAGCCGAACAGATGGCGTTGGCCCTCCTGGCAACCGCTCAAACGGCCCGAATATTTGAGAGCCGCGCTTTGAGGGATACGAAGAACCAACTCGAAATTGCCCGGCAGCGGGCTCAATTTCAGGACGATTTCATCGCCACCATGTCGCATGAGCTGCATACCCCCCTCGGGTTTATCAAAGGCTACACCACCTCATTGCTTCGATCTGATACGGTCTGGGACCCTGCCACCCAGCATGAATTCCTGAATATTATTGACGAAGAGTCAGATCAACTCGTAACGTTGATCGACCGCATTCTTGATTCGGCGCGTTTGCAGAGCGGCAGCATGTCCATGGATTTCCAACCCGTCCGTTTGGATTCGCTCCTGCGGGATGTTGTCATGCGCATTCAGAGCCGGCATAAAGATCTGCAGATCGTTCAAGATCTTATGCCTGTCAGCCCCATTCAAGCTGACTCAGTTCGCCTGGCCCAGGTTTTCGGCAATCTGATTGACAATGCCATCAAGTATGCGCCCGGATCAAGGATTTCAATCTCGCTCAAGGTTGATGCAAATAAACAGACCGTCATTTTTGCAGACCAGGGACCCGGGATTCCTTCAGAGCACCTTCCATTTTTATTTGAGCGTTTCTACCGTGTCTCAAGTCATTCCACCAAACGCGGCGCCGGGTTGGGCCTTTTCATTTGTAAACAGATTATCCAGGCCCACCACGGCCAAATTTCGGTCAATACTACCCCCGGAAAAGGTACCGCGTTCCTTATCGAGTTGCCGGTTCATGAAAGGGAAAACCCCTAAGAAAGGAGCTCCATGTCTGTGCGCATTTTGGTTGTTGATGACGAACCTCGTTACCTCCGCCTGCTTGAAGCCAACCTGGCGACGGAAGGTTACCAGGTCTCGACTGCTATGGATGGTGAGGAGGCTGTGGAATCCTTCTCATCCAATCCTGTGGACTTGATCCTGTTGGATGTGATGCTGCCGCGTATGGATGGCTTCACCGCCTGCCAGCGCATCCGTCAATTTTCGACCGTACCCATCATCATGTTGACCGCCAAAGGCGAAGAGCATGATCGCGTGCGGGGGCTGGATGTGGGTGCCGATGATTACCTTGTCAAGCCGTTTTCGGTGATGGAATTGCTTGCGCGTGTCCGGGCGGTACTTCGCCGCGCCCAGGTTGCAGAGACAGGCCAGGACCGCTTCTTTACGCACGAAAACCTTCGTATTGATTTTGCACGGGCGGAATTATGGCTGAGCGAAGTGCCAGTCTATCTTTCAGCCACGGAATACCGACTCCTGCTTCAATTTACGCACAACATTGGCAAGGTTTTATCGGCCGAAGAGTTGCTGACGAGTGTTTGGGGGCCGGAATACCGTGATGATAAGGAAATCCTGTGGGTCACGATTGCCCGTTTGCGGCAAAAGGTGGAAACTGATCCCCACGAACCGAAACATATCGTAACCCGCTCCGGATTGGGCTACCTTATGCCGCCGATTGAAGGCTGATTTACTCTCGCATGGTTCCATATTGAGATTGTCTTCGTCTGTTTTTTCTGGTCATGATTCTTTATATTGTTCTCGCGTGGAAATCAGGCCTGTGTCCGTTCCTGTGATTAACGTTGATTTCGCCGGCTGAATAACCGTCATGATTTACCGCAACGCCCGGCACGCTTACCATGCCCTTATGGATGATAATTTTATTGTTGGCAATGACCGTCAAGAGCTGGAGGCCCTAAGCTTTCCAGGCAATCCTGGTACACGATGGCTGGAACAGGTAGCCGGCCGTATGATTGGAATGGACCATTATCACGCTCTTTGATGGTTTACAGGAGGCTGGTATGACAATTGAATATGATGAAAATGGTAAATTCTATACGGATGTTATTTCTAAAATCCCTGTTTCTGTAATGATCCAGACGGTCACTCATCGGATCCATGGGAATATCCATGTCAGCCAGGACAGGCGCATTAAGGATGAATTGGATCTTCCGGATAAATTTATAGCCGTCACTGAGGCCGTCATTTATTCATCAGACAACCAGATCCTTTATCAAGCTAGTTTTTTGGCAGTGCGACGCGGCGAAATTGTTTGGGTAATGCCTGTTGGCGAGAACGCTGACTCACCCAAGGGAAGCGCGGAATGACTTCATCAGGTGTGAATCCATCCTCCAATTCACCTACTCCAGATTACACGAAGCTGCGTCAATATCTTGTAACAGCTGTCATGCAAGGTCTCAGCGTGGAAGACCTCGCGCCGGATAAGCGCCAGAAGGCCATCCAGGATCGCCTGTCAGACGCCTTAATACAGGCTAAGATAAACCTTTCTGATTCAGATCGGAAGTATCTTCTACGCTATATTCTTGATGAAATCACTGGGTACGGTCCCATCCAACCGTTCCTCGATGACCCGGATGTTACCGAGGTGATGGTCAACGGACCCAAAAAAGTCTACATTGAGAAAAAAGGACGGCTTGAACGCACCAACGTTGTTTTCGAGGACAATCTTCACGTCTTAAAAATAATCGATCGGATTGTTTCGCCGTTGGGTCGTCATATTGACGCCGATAGCCCCATGGTGGATGCCCGCCTGCCGGATGGATCGCGTGTCAATGCGGTTGTGCCTCCCTGTGCGATAGATGGGGCCTCTCTCACGATCCGAAAATTCCGGAAAGAAAAATTGTCGATCGCACAGTTGATCGAATCTGGTTCGCTGACGCCGGGCATAGCTGAGTTCTTGCGCGCATGTGTGCTCGGTCGCTTGAATATCATCATTTCCGGCGGTACCGGTTCCGGGAAAACCACTTTCTTAAATGTGCTTTCTGGTTTTATTCCGGAAGAGGAACGCATCGTTACTATTGAGGATGCTGCCGAATTGCAGCTTCGACAGGAGCATGTCGTTCGCTTGGAAACCAAGTTGCCCAGTGTGGAAGGACACGGCGCGGTAACCATTCGTGAATTGGTGCGTAACTCTCTGCGCATGCGGCCTGATCGCATTGTGATCGGCGAATGCCGTGGCGGTGAGGCCTTGGATATGCTTCAGGCCATGAACACCGGCCATGACGGTTCTCTGACCACCATCCACGCCAACTCTCCACGCGACACTCTCTCCCGCCTTGAAACCCTGGTAATGATGGCCGGGATGGACCTGCCGTTAAAAATTGTTAGACAGCAGATTTCATCGGCTGTGGATGTCGTTGTCCAGATGTCGCGTTTACGCGATGGCGCCCGCAAAATTACCGCGGTTACAGAAGTGGCTGGGATGGAAGGCGATGTAATTGTTCTGACGGACATATTCAAATTCAACCAGACCGGAGTGGATGCAGATGGAAAAATCCTCGGCCAGCATAAATCGACCGGGATCCGGCCGCTGTTCGGCCCTCGGCTGGAAGTAGCCGGGTATAAACTTGGAGCAGATATTTTCGGGGTTACTGCCGCGGATATGGTAATGGCCCACTCGAAACGTAAATGATTGTGCGGTTTCTCTGCTATAATAATTTTGTCGTGCCTTAAGAATCGTGAGGAAATCCCATGAGTATACAAGTCCAGGTTGCTCTTCGTTCCAAAAAATTAGGCGTTTTAATTCGGGACGCCCGCTTGGCCGCGCGCAAGACCCTACCTGAATGTGCACAGCTTGTGGGTGTGACCAGCGGTATTCTTCGTTCCTGGGAAGAAGGCCGAAACGCGCCTTCCCTGCCGGAACTGGAAGTGTTGGCGTATTCTCTTCACCTGCCCATGCGCCATTTTTGGAGCAAAGAGGCCATGTCGGACGATGCGCCGCTCACGGGCGGCATGAATCTTCCTGCCTTGATCGGTATCCGTCAGCGCATGGTCGGGGCGCTCCTGCGCCAGCAGCGTGAGAATACCAGTCTCTCCTTGCGGGCCCTTTCTGAACAATCGGGTATTTCCGTGGCAAGATTGAAAGCTTTTGAATTGGGTGAGCGTCCTGTTCCACTTCCCGAATTGGAAGGCTTGGTGGGGTTGCTCGGTGGCCAGATCGAAGCAATCTTTGACCAGACTGGCCCCATCGGCAAATGGATGATCCAGCAGAAAGCTGTTCAGGACTTTTTAGAGTTACCGCCCGAATTACAGAATTTTGTTTCCAAGCCGGTTAACCGGCCCTATTTGGAACTGGCCATGAAGTTGAGTGGTATGTCCACCGGTAAATTACGCTCCGTGGCTGAAGATCTACTGGATATAACTTTCTAAATATGACAAACGACCCATCCCCATCTGAAATTACTGAAAAGGCCAAGCAGATTTACCAGGCTGGAGATTACCCCCAAGCTGCACAGACCTTCGCCGAAGCTGCCTCTGCCTATGCAAGTTCGGGTGATCCACTCATGGCAGCCGAGATGCAGAACAATCGCTCTGTGGCCCTGTTGCTTGGCGGAGAACCGCAAGCAGCCCTGGATGCAGTAGCAGGCACTGACAAGATCTTTGAGGCTGCGCAGGATTTCCGGCGCCAGGGCATGGCGTTGACTAACCAGGCTTCTGCTTATGAAGCTCTCAAATGCTGGAATGACGCCATCGATTCTTACAAGCGCGCCGGCGATGCCCTTGAAAAGGCACATGAGGGCGATATGCGCGCCCAAATATTCCAATTGCTTTCCATGCTGTATCTTCGTCGCTTCAAATTTTTAGATTCAGTTATCACCTTGCAGTCTGGGTTGGCG
Source organism: Anaerolineales bacterium (assembly GCA_017882145.1). Lineage (GTDB taxonomy): Bacteria > Chloroflexota > Anaerolineae > Anaerolineales > Villigracilaceae > UBA877. The sequence continues at coordinate 4,122 of JADGQB010000043.1, read as the reverse complement.
GGTGTCACAAACCCAACCGCAAAACAACGTTTGATGAAGAAAATATTGTTCATCCACCTATGATGGTCGGTCTGGATGTTCAGGTACGATCTGCAACACTAACAGACCAGCGTCAAATTGCCAATTTGATGCATTTCAGCCCATATAACCACCGCCACCTGGATTGGCGCTATCCTTTGGATTGGCTTGGGTCGCCGCCCTTCTTCGTGCTCGAAAGCCAGGGACAGATTCTTTCTGCATTGGCCTGTCCGCCGGACCCGCCCATGGTAGCCTGGGTGCGGCTGTTTGTTACATCCGGGAAGATATCCCTTGACGAAGCTTGGGAGACACTCTGGCAGACAGCCCGTCTAGAATTGACTCGTCAGGGCCGATTTATGGCTGCGGCCATCGTTTTGCAGGAGTGGTATCACAGCCTGCTTATCGCCAGCGGCTTTTCCAGCCATCAGTCTATAGTGATGCTCGAACGCGAAGGACAGATGCCCATTGAAGTTTCCTTGCCGGCTGGCTACTCAATTCGGTCCATGCTGCAATATGATTTGCCCGCAGTGGCCGAAGTGGACGCGGCCGCCTTCGACCCGCTTTGGCAGAATTCGCTCCCATCTCTGGAACGGGCCTATCCTCAGGCCGTACTGGCTACCGTGGTCGAGGCAAATGGGCAGGTGCTTGGATATCAGCTCAGTACTCGCAATCCTCTGGGAGCCCACCTTGCCAGGCTGGCAGTCCGTCCAGAGCTGCAAGGTCTCGGGCTGGGTCGTGCCATGATAGCTGACTTGATTCAACAGGCTGATCGTCATGCGATGTACCGTCTGACGGTCAATACCCAGAGTGATAACGCCGCCTCATTGGTTCTTTACAAAAAAACCGGTTTTCGAGAGACTGGGGAACGCTTTCCGGTTTACCAATTGCAAGTCCCGTAACGAGGAGACAGGATGGTCAGCCCGCAAGATGCCGTTATTGATACCAACCTGGCCTGATCCATGCTCTCCAACCGTCTGTTTCGCCTTTTCATGGAAACTGTCACCCAGGAAGTTGGCCTCGATAAATTACCGGCCATCCTGTCCGGGAATCAACTTTCCCCGGCGCTTCTCGAACCTGGTTCTCTCGCACGGCTGGATACAGAGCAGGCCTGCCGAGCCAACGCCTTGATCCAGCAGGCGCTTCGTCTTTATTATGGACGTGGTGCGCGTGGCATTCTGCTAAGGATTGGCCAGGGCATGTGGACCCGGATGACTTCCCGGGCGAATTTCCTTGAGAAAGCGGAGCTTGAAATTGCCCGCCGGCTGCCAGTCCCGGCCCGGCGCAGGCGTATACTGGAAGTGCTGGCGGCACGGCTGCGGGAGGCAGGCGGGACGACCTCAGTCCATTCACTCGACCTTGATCTGTTGCTGGTGGATCACTGCGGGCTTGCCACACTCGGCCAATCCTCCCCGGAACCGATTTGTTTTGTAACCCTGGGTCTGATCCAGGGGGCATTTTATTGGGCCACCGGACGGGCTGTGGATGTGGAAGAGATCGCCTGCCAGGCTGCCGGTGCGCCTGCCTGTGAATTCAAGATCAAACTAGGAGTCAAATAACATGCAAATATCGGAATGGAACTGGAAATCTTGTAATGACTTGGATTTGTACGCACGTGCTTGGGAGCCGAATGGAGAGCCCAAAGCTTCCATTATGCTTGTCCATGGACTTGGCGAGCACGTGCTGCGGTATGACCACGTTGCAGCCGCGCTGACGGAGGCCGGTTACGCCATGCTTGGCTTCGATCTTTGCGGGCATGGTAAATCAGGCGGTCCGCGCGGTCACACCACATCTTATGCTGCTTTGATGGATGATATTGCCGCTTTCTCTATCCAGGTTGATGAGCGTTACCCTGGCTTGCCAAAATTCCTCTATGGGCACAGCCTGGGCGGCAACCTGGTACTGAACTATGCCCTGCGCCGCAAACCGGACTTGCGCGGGGTTATCGCTACCGGTCCCTGGTTGAAACTGGCCTTCGCCCCGCCGGCCTCCCAGGTAACGCTTGGTAGGCTTATGAACGGTATTGCACCCGGCTTTACCCAGCACAGTAAGTTGAACACCAATGGGCTTTCCCATGACCAGGCGGTGGTACGTGCTTATGAAAATGATCCTTTGGTGCATGATAAGATCTCGGCGCGGCTATTTGTGGAAATGTATGAGACGGGAAATTGGGCGCTGGAACATGCTGCCGAATTTCCCCTGCCGTTGCTTCTGATGCATGGATCCGCCGACCCAATCACTTCCGCCAAAGCCAGCCAGGAATTTGCGCTAAAGGCTGGTGATAAAGTGACCCTCAAGATATGGGACGGTTTGTATCATGAGATCCATAACGAGCGGGAAAAGGCTGAAGTTTTTAAGGTCATGCTCGACTGGCTGGCCAAGCATTAACCAGAATTAGAATCGTATAAGAAGAACCCCTTTTTCTACCGGAAATCGGAGTCTTTTACTGGACAAATGCCCCTTATTATGGCAAAATCCTGCCACAATAAGGAAGGAAGGAGATTTCATGAGTAAACGCCAGGATATTCGCGACCGCCGTCGTCGCGAGCAGATCCGAAACCGTATAATTGTGATCTTGGTGGTTGTGGTGGGTGCACTATTGGTGACTTTTGCCCTCATTTTGCCATCGATTAATAACGCTACGCAGGCTGCAAATGCTACCAGGACAGCTGCTAATGCCACCCCGGTACCCGTCATTACCATTACACCCAGGGTCTTTAATACCAAAGTGGATGGCGTCCACCTTGGCGATCCCAACGCTCCGGTTAAAGTGGATGCATACGAGGATTTTCGTTGTTCAGCCTGCCTGTACTACACACAGAATGTCGAACCTCAGATTATCCAGACCTATGTGGAGACCGGCAAGGTCTATTACACCTTCAATTTTTATCAGGTGATTGATGGCAATGATGGCACAGATGCTTCCTACCGTTCAGCCAACGCGGCCTTATGTGCCAATGAACAGGGCCACTTTTGGGACTATCATGACACGCTCTATGCCAATCAGGTCTCGGAAAGTGCTTCCCTCTATACGGATGCCCGCCTCGTTACCATGGCCGAAAATTTAAAACTGGATATGACCGCGTTTAATCAATGTTACCAGGCAAAAAAGTATGCCAGTGTCGTCAGTAATGATGTAGCGAAGGCCCAGTCGCTGGGCGTTAGCGGCACGCCTAGTATTTTTGTAAATGGGAAGTTGGTTTCAGACTTCTCTCAAACCGCCCAGGCGATTGATGCCGCGCTGGCGGGCAAGTAATCAATCCAATACGCAAAACAGGCGGAGTCCCAATGGACACCGCTTGTTTTTTTGTGCCTGCCGGTTAGAACAGGCTGACAATCCACACGATCAATGGGGCGATCACCAGGGCGGGCAGGAAATTGCCCACCCGGATTTTTTTGATTTCCAGCAGGCTGCTTATGGCGATACCCAGCAGGAGTACGCCGCCTGTGGCGGTCAATTCTGCCATCATAGGTTTGGTGGCAAGTGCATTCAACTGCGCCGCCAGCAGCGTAATGCCGCCCTGGTAGAGCAGGATCATGGCGGCTGAGAAAAGCACCCCCACTCCCAGTGTGGATGCGAATGCCATCGAAGCGAACCCGTCCAGCACCGACTTGATCACCAGCAGGTTGATATCGCCCGTCAGGCCGGCCTGAATGGAGCCCAGGATGGCGATTGGCCCGATGCAAAACAGCAGGGAGGCCACCATAAAGCCTCGAACGAAACGTCCGCTTTCGCTATCCGCCCGGCTGAAACGGCTTTCGAGTATCTCGCCCAGGTGCTGCAGGCCGTCCTCGATTCTCCACCATTCACCCAAGAGAGCACCGATCACCAGGCTGCCCAGTACGATCAGTGAATTCTGCGTTTCCAGGAACATTTTGATGCCGGTGACGGCGGTGAAGAGCCCCATCCCGGCGATAACAGTTGCCTTCAGTCGTTCAGGCAGACGGCCTCCAAAAAGCAGGCCAAGGCTGCCGCCAATCAGGATGGCAGCGACGTTGATGAAAGTTCCAATCATTTTTCCTTTGCCAGTGACGTGGGTTTCCCGGCCTGTTTGTTTTCGAACAGTTCCAGGGCAAAGCATAGGGAGGATAGACGGTTCAGGTATT
>JADGQB010000224.1 GCA_017882145.1 Anaerolineales bacterium | reverse complement strand
TGCCGTGCCCTGGCCAAGATCGGAGTACAGCACGCCATTTTCAATATGCCAAATGTCTCTGAAATCAAGCCGCTGGAGATCTTCGGCCGGGAGATCATCCCGGTAGTGGCAGATTTGTAAACTATACAGCCCGAGAGTAATCACTCCACGGCTGGGACATATATTTCGCGCCACAACGTTGACAGACCGCCAAAGCGTGTGCCCGCCGGTACCGGCGGAAGCGTTCGGCGCGTTCGCCGTTCCACAGTTCCTGGATGGTGGCTTCCCTGACATTCCCGAAGGAATAGTCAACGAAGTCTACACAGAAATTGGCCGAACCGTCTGGCTGGATATCGATCAATTTCTCGATATTGAGACAGTTTGGGTAACCAACCAGTGATTGAGAATCAGAGAACCAGGCCTGGTACTCCGGCTCGCCGAGGGGCATGTAGGGATAATTTTGGAGTTCGCCAAGACTGGCAAGAAATTGGCGATACTGTCGCTGGAATTCATCAAAATCCACACCCGACTCTTCATGATGGAAGCCTAGCCACGTGAATGCGCTGCAACCCAGGCTGCGTAACTCTTCCTCGTAGCGCTTGCCGGCAGAATCCGGAAAATAATAATAAGGCACAATGGCAATTGAACCCAATCCCAGGCTGCGCGCCACATCCGGCATGCTACTCAGGTAGCGATAATTGTACTGGCTGATTGTGAAACAAATCGACCGGCTTATTGTGTTCCCACCCATTTTCTCTACTTCGTTAAGCTGAGTAACCCCTTCTCTTATGCGCTGGAAGGTTCCCGGCACGCCGCGCACCGAGTCATGGACTGCTTCCGGGCCATCGACCGAAATCGTCAAATGCATATTTCCAATTCGAAGGATATCTTCGGCATATAGCTTGAGCAGCGTTCCATTGGTATCAATAGAAATGAACATCCCCCGGGCATGGATGTAATCCAGCAACTCGATGATGCCTGGAAGCATGAATGCTTCGCCACCACGCAGCAGCAGCGATTTGATACCGTGGGCTGCCAATTCATCCACCACACGCATCCAATCCGCAAGAGCCATTTCATGCTTCAGGCTGTCCCGGTTGCGCCGGATATAACCTTCTTCGCTCCATTGTCCGCACATCTGGCAGCGCAGGTTGCAATGGTTCGTGATGGTAAGAGAAATGCTTTGAGGAAAGTTCATGTTTTATCCTTTACATTATTGGCTACACGCCAATATCCGAATATCAATAACTTTGGCGCAATCAACCAATATCCACCCCGGTTACTTTTGCAAGGAGCTTGTGAAGTAATAGAAACGGTAAGATCAACACTATATGCAAAGCCCCGCTCAGGGAAAAGATCAATGCCAACGCCCGTAAGAATGAATTAAAGGGACCGGCTAAATTCTCCAACATCCATGGACCCGCCCCGACAAGGATCGCGATCCCCAACAGGGCCACCGCCAGTAATCCTAAAGGCCGCCAGGCATGCCGGTCTGAAGAAGATGGCATCATTGTGCTGCTGATGGTAAATGTCAGGTAGAACCACAACCAAAAATCCGGAGCTTTCGGCACCGCCGCCAGCTCTGCCCACAATCCATTCCATTCAGCCAGTCGGATCAGATCCCATAAAGGCAGCAAACGCAATAAATATATGGCTGCATATGCCACAAGGAGACTGCCCGTCACCAACGGCGCAGCTCCGATCAGTGCATCTCTTATAAATCCCCCGGAAGCAGTCTCTACATAACCCAGCCGTAGCTTGCCGTTCGGTTGCGCTTGAGGGATCAGCGAGAATTTTCCCGTCTGAACTCCGAGTATCTTGGCAGTGAGAAAATGACTGAGCTCATGCAGGAAAACACCTGGGAGGAAAATCAGAGCAAAGGCTACCTGTGTGAAATTGGGACGGCGGGACAGAATCAAAATAAAAGCCTGGATTTCACGATGCAAGCTGCGCTGCAGGAATATTAACAGCAGCGATGCCACCGTAAGCCATAGCAAGCCGTCAAAAGAGAATAGATAATTCATGGAGGTTGATTAAGGACAACAGCGGACGACAGTCTTTTTTTATCTGTCGTCCGCCGTTTCTCTCCGGCAAATTATTTAACTGCCGCCTGTGTGATCCTGACAAAATCATCCAGTTTCAAACTTGCTCCGCCCACCAGTGCCCCATCAATATCGGTCTGGCCAAAGAACTCGGCTGCGTTTGCGGCAGTAACCGAGCCCCCATACAGTATTCGAATAGACTGGGCTGTCTCAACTCCGAACATTTCCGCCAAGGGTTTGCGGATATGGTCGCGTATCACTACGTTGGCATCGACTGCCGTGGAGGCACGACCTGTCCCGATCGCCCAGACTGGTTCATAAGCAACAACCAACTTTGGAGCAAGGTTTACCGGCAAGGCTTTTAATCCAGCACGGATTTGACGGGAAACCACTTCAGCCGTCCGCCCGGATTCATACTCGGACAAGGTCTCACCGATGCAAACGATCGGTGTCAGACCTGCTGAAAATGCCGCAACAATTTTCTTGTTAACGGTCTCATCTGTTTCGCCGAAGTATGCACGCCGCTCGGAATGCCCGATAATTGCATATTGGCAAAACTCTGCCACCATCCCGGGAGATACCTGACCGGTAAAAGCACCTTTAGCCTCCCAGAATAAATCCTGGGCGCCCAGGCCGATATCAGTGCCCTGCAGCAATGCAGCCACCGGGACCAACGCCATAAATGGCGGGCAAAGCACTTTCTCCACACCTTTGACGGCGCGCAGGGCTGGAGTCATCTCAGAAACCAGCGCCCGTGCTTCCGCAACAGTTTTGTTCATTTTCCAATTTCCAGCAACGAAAGGTGTACGCATAATGGAATCGGCCCTCAATAAAGTAAAGATTCAAAGGGCGAACGCTTTATATCATTGTTCGCCCTTTGTAATAGAAAGTTACTTATTCATTAACGCGGCCACGCCGGGTAGTTCCTTGCCTTCCAGGAACTCCAACGAAGCACCGCCGCCAGTAGAAACATGGGTCATCTGTTTGGCGAAACCCGCTTTCTTGACCGCGCTGGCACTATCGCCCCCACCAATAACCGTAATCGCACCGGATTCGGCCAGCATTTTTGCCAGGGCGAAAGTGCCCTCGGCAAACTTCGGCATCTCGAACACGCCCACCGGGCCATTCCAGACGATCAGTTTTGCACCCTTGAGGGTTTCTTTGTAGAGCTCAAGAGTCTTGGGGCCAACATCCAGCATGCGCCAGCCGGCCGGAATTTTATCGACATCCACAACTTTACTATTGGCATTGGCATCGAACTTGTCGGCAATGACAGCATCCACAGGCAGTACAATTCCCTTGCCTGATTTGGTGAGGAGGGCTTTAGCGGTATCGAGAGATGTAGCTTCCACCAGGCTGTCCTGCATATTCAAACCTTTGGCTGCCAGGAATGTATTTGCCATACCGCCGCCAATGATTAGTTTGTCACATTTGGAGAGCAGGGTCTCCACAACCAGGATCTTATCGCTGATTTTGGCACCCCCTAGGATGGCAATATACGGATGCTCAGGATTCGCGATTGCGCGGCCAAGATATTCCAGCTCTTGTTCCATCAGGAAACCAGAAACAGCCGGGAGGAAGTGGGCCACTCCTTCGGTCGATGAATGGGCTCGGTGGGCTGAACCAAATGCATCATTGACATACACATCACCCAACTCGGCCAACTTCCTGGCCAAATCCATGTCATTCTTTTCTTCTTCGGGGTGGAAGCGGGTATTTTCCAAAAGGATGACTTCCCCCGGCTTGAGGGATTTCGCCATCTTCTCAACTTCTGGCCCGACACAATCCGGAGCCATTTTGACCGGAATGCCAAGAAGCCCGGATAGAACTTCCCCCGCCGCTTTCAAGCTGAATTCGGGATCAAACCCGCCTTTTGGACGGCCCAGGTGACTCATCAGAAGCAGGGAAGCGCCCTGTTCGAGTACATATTTGATGGTGGGAAGGGAAGCCTTGATCCGTTTGTCATCGGTGACCTTGCCATCTGCCATTGGCACGTTGAAATCCACGCGCATCAGCACACGTTTGCCCTTAAGATCAATATCGCGAACAGTCTTTTTGTTCATGGTCATTCTCCAGATCAAATAGACAATAATAGTCTCATAGTCGTTCGACTATGAGACTATTTGTCCATCAGATTAAAGGCTCTTCGCCATCAAAGCAGCCAAATCGGCTGTCCGAACCGAGTAACCCCATTCGTTATCGTACCAGGCAACTACCTTGATGAAGTTGCTTTCGGCCTTGCCAAGTACGGATGTAAAGGGCAGGTCGATGGAAGAGCTGTACGAGCTGCCCTTAAAGTCCATGCTCACCAGTGGTTCGTCCACGGCTTCAAGGATGCCTTTAAAACGCGGTTGTTTGGCGGCATCGCGAAAAGCCTGGCGCAATTCATCGGTGGTGGTTGACTTCTCGAGTTCGGCGGTGAAATCCACTACAGAGACTGTCGGGGTCGGAACGCGCAGGGAATAGCCGTCAAACTTGCCTTTGAGGTCTGGGATGACCAGGGCGATGGCCTTGGCGGCGCCGGTGGTAGTCGGGATGATATTCAAACCGGCAGAGCGGGCGCGACGCAGGTCTGAGTGCGGCATATCGAGCACTTTCTGGTCGTTGGTGTAAGAGTGGATGGTGGTCATAAAAGCGCGTTTGATGACATACTTGTCATGCACGACTTTCGCGGCCGGGGCCAGGCAGTTCGTGGTGCAGGAGGCGTTCGAGACCACATGATGCTTGGAAGGATCGTACATATCTTCGTTGACGCCCAACACCACGGTCAGGTCTTCGCCTTCAGCCGGAGCGGAAATGATGACTTTCTTGGCTCCACCGGAAGTGATATGGTTGACAGCACCCTTGACAGTCTTGCCCTTCTTATTGACGCCATCATTTTTGATGGTGAACAGACCGGTCGACTCGATGACGATCTCCACGCCCAAGTCTTTCCACGGAATGGCGGACGGATCAGTCTCTTTGAAGACTTTGACTTTCTTGCCGTCGACTAAAAGACCATCCTCGACGATTTCAACCGTGCCATTGTAGCGACCATAGGTTGAATCGTACTTAAGCAGGTGGGCCATAGTTTTCGTGTCGCCAATATCATTAAAAGCGACAACTTCCAGCTCTTCGGGGTGGTGATCCCGAATGGCTTTGAGAACCTGACGGCCGATGCGGCCAAAACCATTGATACCTACGCGTGTTACCATAATATTTCTCCTTACAGGGTTATAGTATTATCAACGCAATTGCGTTGCATTTTCCTTGGTGAGTGGCCCGGTGCGCTCATTATATAAAGCCATCAGCGTTTGAGCGAGTTTGGCTGCATCATGATGAACCAAATTGTCCCGATCAACCAATTCGGTGAAGTAAACCCGCGAATCACGCACCTCATTTTCATCGAGACGGACCCACTGAACCGCACCTTCAAATTCCCCATCATAACACGAATTGCAAACAATGACATCGACGAGTTCAAATCCGATCAAATCTTCCAGGGCATGGATATGGTCACTACTCGTATATTTTTCCGTCTCGCCGGGTTGTGTGGCAATATTGGTAACGAACATCTTGACGGCACGGCTGGAGTGGATCGCCTCCAACAAATCCCGGACGAGTATATTGGGCAAAATACTTGTGTACAGGCTCCCGGGTCCGATGATGATCATATCCGCCGCCAAAACAGCCTGGATGACTGGCGGATAGGCTGAGGCATCGTTCGGTTCTAGCCAAACCCGCCGTACGCGTCCGGCTGCTTTTGGAATTTGACTCTCACCCTCTACCCGCACTTCGTTCTCCGTCTGTGATAATCGAACGTCTGCCACCAGCCGGACATTGTGGAGTGTCGCCGGGAGTACTTGCCCGTGGACAGAAAGAGCCCGGCCCGATTCGGCGACTGCTTTCTCAAAACTGCCGGTAATATCCACGAGCGATGAGATAAAAAGGTTACCGAACGAATGTCCGCCAAGACCAGTGTCTCCGCCAAAGCGGTACTGGAACAATTGAGTTAGCAACGCTTCATCGTCAGAAAGTGCTGCCAGGCAAGTACGAATATCCCCTGGCGGAAGAATGCCCAGATCGCGGCGGATCTCACCGGAAGAGCCGCCATCATCTGCCACCGAGACGATTGCTGTCAGGTTATTTGTATATTCTTTTAGCCCGCGCAAAACCGTCGCAATCCCGTGGCCTCCGCCAATGACCACCACCCGCGGCCCACGTTCACGCCGGCGAAATTCCGATACCTGATCTACAAGACGTTTTCCGGGCTGCAAAAATGGCTCAAGCAAAGCACGATTCAATCCCCAAGTGCCCCAACCAATCAATCCCAGGCCCAGCGCACCAAAAATGATTACTCTCAGAGGCCGCGCTAAGTCCTTAAGGGTAAGAAAGGTGATGGCAGGCAGCCACCAGGTGTCCGGAGCTGTACGGATAATGTCCAGCAGAAACATTGCCAGGCCAATCCCGATAAGAGTAGTTCCAATTAGCAAAAGAAGAAACCAGCGCTTAACCCCCAAACCAGGGACGAACCAAAGCAATAGCGACTTGATCCTCCTGCGTACTGATAAAAACCAGACTTCAACTCGCCTCGACATTGCAAGGATAATAGCAGTCTTTAGGCGAATAGTCAACTACAGACGCA
>JADGQB010000223.1 GCA_017882145.1 Anaerolineales bacterium | reverse complement strand
GTTGAAACGCTGTTGATGTCATTACCGGATGTGAATAGGGACAATTACCACGCCGGTGAATACCACAATGGCAATCTATATATCCTGCGGAGAATGGGCGATCCACAGGTGGATCAAAACTGGTCGGACCAGTTGTGGCGCTATGATAGCCCGGGAAACGGGAAAATGCTTTTTTCTTATAAAGGCCTGGATTTTCGCGTCGCACCGGATGGAAGCTATGCTGCCGTGGTCTACCAGGCCGGCGATACTTCTGCCAATATGCTGGCATTTATCGATAAGAATGGGAATGTGGCGCGGGATTTTAATATTGAGCCAACCGAACCTTATGCGAATTCTCTCAACCAGTGGTCAGACGATGGAAAGCAATTCTGGGGTCAACTGCAGTTTGATGCCACTCCGAAAATCATCTACCGGATCAGTATTTCCGATTGGAGCGTAAAAAAATTCTTCGTCGAACCATTGAATATTGGCGAGGAGTTCGAATTGAATGCCAATACCGGCCAGATCGTTTATAGCGATTATCCGGACTTCTTCGAAACAGGTTTGAGCCAGCAATTCATCGACAACGCAACAAAAGTACACTTATTTTTGTATGACCTGAATACGCAAGCCCTGCAAACCATTGCCACTTCAACCGCCAGACATTTTTCCCCAAAATGGCTGGATAATGCCACCATCGAATATGACGATCCAAATGGGGGCGCCCGGATCGAATATACAGTGAAATAATGCCGGCCCGCCAACAGTCGAGTCTAAAGGAGCTACATATGATTAAGAAACTCTGCCTGTTATTTTCGATGCTGACGCTGGCCCTCTCCGCCTGCGGCACGCTGAACGTGACAGTGGAAAATACCCCCACGCCTGTTGCCTCCGGGCAGAATGCCGCCCCGACCGATGCCATCCCAACGGATCCGGTCCCGGCCGGCATCCAGCCAGGGTCGACCCAGCCCCTGACGGACCAGTCATTGACTATAGACAGCAGCTCGGAGGCCATTCGCCAGAAGATGCTGCGCAGCGCGCTCAACTGGAAAACCATCTGGATGGACGGGGTGGTATATGAAAGCATGGACTCGAACGGAGCCCCCCAGGCAGGCGTCCGCCAGCAGGTCTGGATCGACCAGGCGACTGCCCGTTTCCGCATCTTGAGCGGGCCGGTGGATGGGGCGGCCAAGCGCTTCAAAGTGTCGGATGGGATTTCCAAATTGGAAATGGACCTGATCACCGGCGCCACCCAGATGTCTGAAATGCCCCAGGGCATCGCCGGGCAATTCGTATCCCAACCGGCCGCCGGGATCGCCTCGCCCAACCCGCTCTGGGGACAGATCGGTGAGCCGCTGGCAGAAATGGCCTTTACGTCGGATCTTGCCCAGAATGACGGCGCCTATAAACCGGTCGCCATCGAAATGGCCGCCGGGCGGCAGGCGCTGGTGATGGAGTGGACCTATACCCAGAACAGCCTGCCCTCCTGGCGCGTGTGGCTGGATGTGCAGACCGCCGTCATCTTGAAGCAGCAAACCTTTGACAAAAGCGGCGGCACTACCGTGCTGAGCGAATATGACGTTTCCACCGTGCAGTACGATCCCCCCAATCTACCAGACGCTCTCTTTAGTGTGACCCCCGCCTCCCCGCCGGCTTTCAGCGACGTTAGCGGTGCTCCGCTCGTATCCGTCACGCCCGGGCCATCCGTCCCGGCCGGGTCTGATCCCCTGGGAGATGTGTACTTTTTCCTTATGACGCCCGGGGAGGATGCCAACGGGGCGCGGCTGGTGCGCCTGCCAGGCGCCTGTGTGGCGGGGAAGCAGGCCTGCCCGGCAGTGGAACAGGTGGCCCTGCCCGGCCTGACCTATGCCAATAACGGCCCGGCAATGGTCTGGTCGCCGGACAATAAGAAGGCCGCCTATGTGGCCAATACCGCCAATGGACCCGCCCGGCTGTTCGTATCGGCCATGCCCGCTCCGGCCTGGAAGCAGGTGGCGGAATTCGCCTCCATCGACCTGCCCGCCTGGTCCGGGGACGGCAAGTGGATCTCCTTCCGCGTCCAGGATCTGCAGGGCGGTCAAGATTATTACGTGGTCCACCCGGACGGCAGCGGCTTGAAAAACGTGACCGCGACGGACAGCCTGCCGGCCACTGACCGGCCCTACAACGTGGATGGCTGGATCTCCAATTACCTGATCGTTCATTCCGGAAACCCGGACCAGGCCGCCAAAGTCTACCTGCTGCGTGCGGACGATGGGATCGTGAAAACTTTGTTCGATTCTGCGGTCTCGAAAGTCGAATATTATCCCTCCCCGGACGGCAGCCTGCTGGCCTTCGAGGCGTATGACAACACCAACAATATGAACACCCTGCGCATCGTTGCACCGGATGGTTCGGGACTGCGCGACCTGGCCAGCTTCAAGACAACCATCTGGCCGATTGCCTGGTCGCCGGATGCAAGCTCCCTGGCTTTTGCCGTCTATGGAAATCAGGTACCACCCCAGGCGGATGTTTACGTGATCAACCGGGATGGGCGCGGCCTGAAACAGGTCTATGGTTCGGCGCAGGTGCAAAACCTGGCGTTCTCTCCCAACGGGCAGTTCCTGCTGGTCGAAACCGGCAACCCGGGAGGCCTCTTTATGGTGGATCTGTCCAGCCTGCAAACGCATCTCTTACAGGCCTCCGGCTTGAGCCTCACCGATTGGTGGCGCCAGCCGGCCTGGGTGCATTAGGGAACCCCCGCCGCTCACGCACAAATAAATAAGGCTGAAGGCCGTTTTACAAACCTTCAGCCTTTTGTTCTGTAAGTAAAGAAGACTTCCTTCGTGTTCCTTTGTGTTACTTTGCCTGTACTGTGAGATTGGTGTAATAGCCCGCTCCGCTGAAATGGCATTGAAAATCCAGCCCAGGATATTCAGCCATAAGATTTGGCCGCGCTGCCTGGCAGTCGGCATCCGGGTCACCTGGCGGGGGCGACATGCGCAAGGAGTTATCTATGGAAAGCGTAATGGATTGAGCTTGATTGATTCCCGTGGCGCCATTTTGATACCTTATCTCGTCGCATCCCCATGGGAATTGATCACCGGAGGCTCTCCAGATGGCTCATGCAGCCGGATTGCCAGAGAGCAGTCTGGGTGCCTTTGCGCGGGTGCGAACTATTTGCCACTCTTCTGGAATATAATCAAAGCTATGAGTACAACGATGAAAGCTATCCCCGGCGACCGCCAGATATGGATTGAAAGCGCAATTTTGGCTGGCCTGTCTGCTTTGCTGGCTGTGCTAATGTACAGACTTTTCGCCCGCCGAAAGCCTGGCGAGCCGCTTTCAAAGCCTCCGTCTGGCGACACACCGGCTGCACCCGGGGAAAAGCCTACGCCGGAGGAAAAGGCCAAAGCCGAACCGGTACGCAGGGCGCTCGAGCAGGCGACCGCCCAGGTTGACTCGCCGGAGAAAGCCAACCGGGTGGCAGAACGGCTTGAAGAATTAGCCGGCAGCGCCACCACCGGAGAAGTCGAACAGGCCGACCAGTCCGGGAAGCCCGCCACGATCAGCGCCAGGGTGGCAGAATCAAGCCGGCGAATTGAACAGGCTACCAGCAGCGCCCCGCCGGGTAAGAAAGCCGCCAATGGGATTGCCCAGGCGGGCAGGGAGATCACCGCCAGCCCCGGCCGCGCACAGGCGGCCCTGGCAGAGGCCACCCAGGAGACGCTTAATCCCGACCAGCAGGGCTTGCCGGGCGATGTGCATCCAAAGCAGCGGGAATACCTGCGTCAGGCGGTCCTTAAACGCATGCAGCCATTGGATGCTCTGGATGCTGAGCTGTTCCTGGCCGTCAACCATCTGCCGCATAACCGCTGGCTGAACGGGTTCTTCCGCTTCTTCACGCTTAGCTTCAGCGCCGGGCTGGGCTGGTACATCCTGATGGCGCGGGCCATTTTGGCCGATCATCGCAAGGGCATACGGTCGCTGCGCCATACGATCCTGCCATTATCCGTCGCCTCAATCCTGGTCGAGTACCCCATCAAGGCCTTCTTCCGCCGCAGCCGGCCGTTCATTGATTTCATTCAAGCCATCGTGATTGGCAAGAAGCCAGGTTCCTGGTCCTTTCCCTCTGGGCACTCTGCTACATCTTTCGCCGGCGCCTGGCTGCTCTCACGCGATTACCCTGGCCAGCGTCCATTCTTTTTCCTGCTGGCCACGCTGGTCGGCTTCTCACGCATCTACCTGGGCGACCATTACCCCGGCGATGTGCTCTCGGGGGCGCTCTCCGGTATGATCATCGCCGAGATCGTCCGGCGGGTGCAGCATGC
Source organism: Anaerolineales bacterium (assembly GCA_017882145.1). Lineage (GTDB taxonomy): Bacteria > Chloroflexota > Anaerolineae > Anaerolineales > Villigracilaceae > UBA877. The sequence continues at coordinate 2,367 of JADGQB010000223.1, read as the reverse complement.
GGTGGTGCGCGGGCTGGGTAGGGATATTGGCAGGATAGATTGGAAAAAACAATGAAACTTTACAACTCCAAAACTCAAACAATTGAAGAATTTAGCTTGCGGGATCACGAAGTAACTTTGTATGTTTGCGGCATTACCCCTTACGACACAACCCACCTCGGGCATGCATTTACCTATATCAGTTATGACCAGCTCATCCGTTACCTCGAGCTGAAAGGCATGCATGTGCATTATGCTCAAAATGTGACCGACATTGACGACGATATTTTGAAGCGAGCCAAAAAAACCGGTCAGGACTGGCGCGAGCTGGGCAACCGCTGGACCAATCATTTTATCGATGATATGCTGGCGCTCAATGTCCGCCCGCCGGATTATTTTCCGCGGGCTACGGATGTCATTCCGGAAATTATTCATTCTGTCGAAGAATTAATCCGCGTGGGGGTTGCATACGAGCAGAACGGTAATGTGTATTATGAAGTGAACCGTGATCCGGAGTTCGGACAGCTCAGCCACCTCCGGCACAGCCAGATGCTGCCGGTCACCAATGAACACGGCAACCACCCGGAAGATCCGAACAAGCGCGATCCTTTGGATTTCGTTTTATGGCAGGCCCAGGCGCCCGGCGAGCCGGCCTGGGTAAGCGCCTGGGGACCCGGCCGGCCGGGCTGGCACATCGAGTGCTCGACGATGGCAACCAAATTCCTGGGAAAAACGGTCGACATTCATGGAGGCGGGCTGGATCTTTGTTTCCCCCACCACGAGTGCGAAATCGCCCAGGCAAGACCGTTCCTGAACCACGATCCATACGTTCGTTATTGGATGCATACCGCCATGGTTGGCTACCAGGGCGAGAAAATGAGCAAATCCCTGGGGAACCTGGTAATGGTTTCCGACCTGATGGAGCGCTTTTCGTCGGATACGCTGCGCCTGTACCTGGCCTCGCATCATTATCGTGAGGCCTGGTCTTATGCTGAAAAGGATTTGCAAAAATTCCAGGAGCTGGCGGACAGTCTCAGCCGGGCTGCGCATGTGGAAAGCGGGCAGAACGATCCTTTTAGCCCGACTGCATATGTAAGTGAGTTCAGCGAGTCGATGGAAAATGACCTGGGAACCCCGGGAGCAGTGCACGCCTTACAGGGGCTGGCCCATGCGATCCTGGAGGCTGCCAAAGGCCGGCGTGACGTGAAGGAGGCTCAGGAAATGCTGCGAAAATATAGCCGGGTCCTGGGTCTCAGCCTCGGCTCTGATACTCCCGAGCAGCGGGTGTTAAAAGGTTGGAATACGAAAAAGAGATAGGCGCTTGGGACATAATGGGGGATGCCTTCCGGAAGCCACCCTTCGACTATAGGAGGAACAGGCCGGCTGCAGCAGCGCCCATGAGAAGGGCGGTTATGATTAGAAGCGTGTTTGAAAGCTTGCCACTTGTCCGCTCACCCAGTATCTTCTTGTTGTTGCCGATCAGGAAGATAATCACTAGCAGCGGTACGGCTACAACCCCGTTGATGACTGCTGAGTAGTACAGTGCCGCCACAGGATTGACCCCAACGAACACCAGCCCCAGCCCGACCAGGGCTGCCAGTATTATCGCTATATAGAAGCCTTTGGCCTCATGGAACTTCTTATCCAGACCTTCTTCCCACCCGAACACCTCTGACAGCGCGTATGCCGCGCTCCCAGCCAGCACCGGGATCGCCAGGAGCCCTATTCCTACGATGCCGAGGGTGAACAAGAGGTATGCCGCATCGCCCGCGAGAGGACGCAGAACCTGGGCAATGCCGGCCAGGTCGAGTTGCCCTACATCCTTTGCGCCTGCCTTGTAGATGGTCGAGGCTGTTGATACGATGATAAAGAACATGATCAGATTAGAGTAGAATACGCCGACATTTGTGTCTATGTGCATGTCGTTCATAGCCCGCCTGCCCAGGAACAACTTGCGCGGGCGCTTCATCTGCGGGTCTGGCGAGGTGATCGAGCCGGAGGCTAGCTCTTCTTCCACCTCCATGTTGGCCTGCCAAAAGAACATATAAGGGGAAATGGTCGTTCCCAGGATTGCGACCAACGTCGTGATGTAGCCGGAGTCCAGCTTGAATGCCGGCACAACTAACGACTTGAGCGCCAGGCCCCAATCCACGTGCGAAAGGAGCGCCACAATCATGTATGAGAAAAGCACAAGTGTCACCCATTTCAGGTATTTCGAATAGGTCTTGTACGACAAGAACACCAGCAGAGTGAGAGTGAGTGCTACAACAAGCAACGCCGCCAGCGCGATAGGTACGACCGGTAAGACCAGGTGGATGGACCCGGCCATCGCTTCGATATCCGCCCCAATATTGAGGGTGTTGGCGGCAACCAGCAGGAACACTACCA
>JADGQB010000042.1 GCA_017882145.1 Anaerolineales bacterium | reverse complement strand
TCCTGGTAGCAGATCGGTGAAAAATTCTTACGCACCACCAGACCGAAGCTGATTTCTGCATCGATATTCCTGGTATGTTCGTGATTGGCAACGAGAGGTTCAAACCTGGGCAAGCCGCGTGCCAACTCAACTGGCTTGAGGAGGTGAAGAAATGATGCCCCCATATCATTAGGAATTTGAACATCCGAATGCTCATTATCCCCCACCATCAACATTTCCGATGGTTTAATTTTGAAATGATCCAGAACTAACTCATATAATTTGCCTTCATCCTTGCGCGACCCGATCTCATTTGAAACAAATAAGGCATCCCAGCCATCGACATTGTTCTTACGCAAAATAGTTTCGATCATCGGTCGTGGCAAGAACATATCCGTGATCAACGCGACCGGTTTTCCTGTCGCAAGAGCAGCTCTGAATAAACCCACTGCCTTCTGGCGAGGTTCAATACTGGCTTTTTCTACTTCTTCCTCGAGCTGTTTTAATTCCAATATAATTGCTTCAGATAACCCGCAAAGTTTGCTGAGGTAAGCATATATTTCATCGAGCCCCACATCCACGCCTTTAACTTCGCGTGCCTGTTCTTCTGCAATCGAGCGATATTCCAGGTAAAGCTGGCCGGCTTCAGGATTAATTCGTCTTGCTACAATCCGTTTAATTGTTTCTGGGTTCAAAAAAGGACGGCACAATAAGGTATCAAAGATATCGAAGCAAATCAACTTGATATCTGGGGAGATAAATTGGCGAACCATGGATTCGTAAGGCCTATTTAAGAACTGATCAATTCTCCAAGCTGACCAACTTGGGTTCGCATAATCTTTGATAATACCGGGGGGCATATCTTGCTTTTGTGAGCAAAGAACAAACATGCGTTCCAGACAATGCGTGAATGTTCCGTCGGTTTGTCCGGTTTCTTCAGGAAAATCATCTAATTCGATGCCAGCGTTGAAGAGAGGCGCAAGCGCTTTTCGGCGCGCCCAAAACATTGAGCTGGCTGGGAAATCAAAATAGCCAGTAGGGATATTATTTATGCCCAAACGGGCGCACCAAACCATCCCGAGTCTCCTGTTAGCCAACCAGGTGTTCGCCCAACTAGGCACCAAGAAATAATTTTGGGGATAAACGATTCCATAGGACTCCTCCCCTTGCATCACCTCAAAAATCCGCCGGATGCGTTTTTCACTTCCAAGCAGGTTGTTGCACAAATACTCGCGCCAACCTTCCGTAGCACCCTTGTTATACGCGGATTTCTTGCTATGCAGGTGGGCGATATAATCATATTTACTGAGTTCCTGACCAAATGCGCAGAATATCGGTGCGATGTCCCTTCCGCGGTTAACAACCTGTTTTATCTTGACATTGCGACAAAATGGTAATCCTGTAAATGTCCTTTGGCAAATCTCCAGATCTGTTTGATTTGGCACAGACAGATACAGATCATAGGGAAACGGCATATTCTTTAGATAATTGACGAATTCTTTAATCAAGTCTTTATAAAAAATATGAATGTGTATTGCAATGGTCCCGCCTGCTTTATCCGCAGGGCTGATGGCATCGATGTCGATAAGGTTGTGGTGATATTTGGCATTGATTTGTGCGGACGATCGACTATTCCGCCAAATTTCATATCTGGGCATACCCTTAAATAAGAAACCGAGGTTTTTAAATGCAAAAAATAAAATATCATGACGATATTTTGGAGGAATGGACCAGTAAATATTTTTCCCTAATTTGTAGAAATAATTACGTAAATTTCTTGGTCGCATAAATTTCTTTTATTTTCTCAGACTGAATTGCGTATCGAACATTGATTAAGGATTTCTGCCTTGTTTCAACCATTCGTAACAGAACGAAATATTGGGTTCTTATCCGAAAGTCCATTATCTGGATAATTTAAACATGCACTGTTCTTTCCCATAACCCACATTTATTCGGCTTGAGATCGTAACTCACTTCTGCAATTGTCTTTCCCTTCAAAACTTTCAATCCCGTAGATAATATTATTGCCTTTTTACGGATTCCGTATTTCCATTTCAACCTTTTTTACTTGTTCTTCAATCCAGCGATATGTCTGTGTGATACCATCCTCAAGGAAAACCTTTGCCTGCCAGCCAATGGAATAAATCCGCGCATTGCTGAAGTTTCGTGATTGCACGCCTACTGGCCCTTCAATATGTCGGATATTGATCGTCTTTCCTGATACCTTAATCACAGTTTGAACCAATTCGTCCACGCTGACATACTGAGGACATCCGATGTTGGCCGGTCCATCCAGATCAGAGTGCATCAACAGATAAATCCCTTCCACCATATCGGATACATATGTATATGAACGGATTGCAGAACCATTTCCCCACACATCGATTGTGCCTCCATCCTCAGCCTCGGCTACCTTCCGGCAAATCGCGGCTGGGGCCTTTTCCCTACCACCCCGCCAGGTTCCCTCTGGCCCATAACAGTTTTGGAAACGGGCAATCCTGACTCGCATTCCATAATGCCGGGCATAAGCCATAGCCATGCGTTCTGAATACAGTTTTTCCCAGCCATATTCGTTGTCGGGGTTGGCCGGGATTGCCCCAGCCTCGGTCATTTCAGGTTCGCCAGGCTTCATATCGCGGTACACGCAAACTGATGAGGAAAAGAAATAGCGGGGCACGCCCATGGCAGCCGCGGTATTCGTCATATGGATATTGATTAGGGCACTGTTATGCATGATCTCTGTCTCGGCAGAATGGATGAAGCCCATCCCACCCATGTCGGCAGCTAACTGATAAACCTCGTCAAAAAGCCCGTCCGGCAAGCCTAAGGCGATGTGGCAGTTCTGTTCTTCCCGCAGGTCAAGCACCAGAAATTCATCAGCCTGGGTGGGTCCGAATTCGTGCTGCTTGATATCCACTCCCCGCACCCAATATCCTTCTTTTTTAAGTTTCTTGACCAGGTGCCCCCCGATAAAGCCACCTGCTCCACATACCAAAGCTTTTTTCATAGTTTTTCCTCCATTCCCAAATTGATTGCCTGCAGACTCAAACCCGTCCAAAGATACCTATCTTCCTACTCCAACATACCGATAGCCCAGCCGAACCATTTCATGACGATCCAGAAAATTGCGTCCATCCAGTAAGAGCGGGTTATCCATAGATTTTTTTACTTCTACCCAATCAATATCATGATATTCCGGCCATTCCGTTACCAATATTACCGCGTCAGCGCCGCGCACGGTTTCCATCGGTGTATCGCAATAGATGATGCCCGCGTCCGGATGGAATAGGCGGGCATTTCCAAGTGCTACCGGATCAGTTGCCCGCACCCTGGCACCGAGCTGAATAAGCTGCCTGGCAATGTCAAGAGCGGGTGCATCCCGCAAGTCGTCCGTATTCGCCTTGAACGCGAAACCGAGCAGCGCGACCGTCTTCCCTTTCAAGATCTTCAATTCATGCAATAAGGTATCCACCACCCAGGTGCGCTGGTGGTAGTTGACATCACGTGCCGCCTGAACAATAGGCATATTTATTCCATATTCTTTCGAAATCGCCACCAGAGCCGCCGTATCTTTTCCAAAACAACTGCCGCCCCAACCGATTCCGGCTTGCAAAAAGCGCGGTCCGATGCGTACGTCTAATCCGATTCCGCGTGCAATCTGTTTAATATCTGCGCCCACTTTTTCAGCCAAATGGCCAATCTCATTCATATAACTGATCTTCAATGCCAGAAATGAATTGGCAGCATACTTGATCAACTCCGCCGAGGCTAAATCGCAAGTCACCACTGGGATTGCGCTCAACCCATCCGGTCGTGGCAGATGAACCGGAGCGGGGAAATCCTGATTCAGGATGGGTCGATAGAGGTTGGTGAGCGTGTCGATTGCGCGTGACTCTTCTGAGCCAATCACCACCCGATCAGGGTAGAATGTGTCCAATAAGGCCGAGCCCTGGCGCAGGAATTCCGGATTGGAGGCAACTCCATACATCCCATCCGGTCGAGAGCCTTTTCTGCGAGAGTATGCTTCTCGCAGAAGCGTACCCACCCAATTGCCGGATCCGATCGGCACAGTTGACTTATTCACTACGACAGTAAAGGCATGATCCAGACGTTCACCCAGAGCCTCTGCTGCCGCTTTAACATAAGTAAGATCTGCGTTACCATCCGGCAGCGATGGGGTTCCAACTGAAATAAAAACCACATCGCTGGATCCTATTCCGGCTTCGTCGTAGGAAGTTGTGAAATTCAGGTTTGCCCTGGAAATTTCTAGCAATTCTGGCAGATTGGGTTCATAGAAAGGAACCTGACCATTTTTCAATTTTGAGATCTTCTCAGGGGCTATGTCCAGGCAGGTCACCTGGTTCCCAAGGTACGCCAACGCCACTCCGGTCGTTAAACCGACATAACCTGTGCCAATGACAACTACTTTCATCGATTCTCCTTGTGCACCTCAAGCAATATTATGGCTAGATTGTTGAAATATTTTTAGCCCATTCCCATTCGTTTAAATACCAGCCCACTAGCTGCTCCAGTCCCTCCCGTAAACTGACCAGCGGCTGCCAGTCGAGCAGCTGACGCGCCTTGGTTACATCCGCCTGGTTGGTCAACATATCCGCCAGGTTGGGTGGATGACGCTCAATAATGGCTTTTTTCCCGGTTTGGTTTTCGAGCATGGCAATCAGGTTATTCATCGTGATGACCTCATGACCACCCAGGTTGATGACCTCGTAACCAAGCGGCTTGAGCGCTGCGATGCTGCCTCGGGCGATATCATCCAGATACGTAAAGCCGCGGGACTGTTCCCCATCGCCATATAATTGAACCGGGCTCCCTTCCATGATCCATTTCGCAAAACGGAACATGCTCATATCCGGGCGTCCTGCCGGCCCATAGACTGTAAAATAGCGTACCACACTGATATCAATATCATAGAGTGAGTGATATGCGTAACACAACACCTCAGCCGCTTTTTTGCTGGCTGCATACGGCTGCAGCGGGTGTTCGCTGTCGGCAGTTTCCGGCGTTGGGTGTGGAGCATTTGCTCCATAGATGCTGGAGGTGGACGCCAGGATAAACTTCCTGATCCCTTTTTGGCGGCACAATTCGAGCAGGTTCAGAGTCCCGCTGAGATTGGTCTCATAAAACGTCCACGGATTCTCTACACTTGCCCGAACGCCTGCGCGCGCTGCCAGATTAATGATCGCGTCAAAGGCCGGCAATATTTCAACCGCTTTGCAGTCGGAAATATTTAGTTTTTGAAAAGTAAATCCAGGCAGTGACTGTAATTTCTGCAGACGATACTCTTTCATACGGACGTCGTAGGCGTCATTCAAGTTGTCTACTCCGCTAACAGTGTGTCCCTGCTCGATCAGCATTTCAGAGACGCGGCTGCCAATAAACCCGGCCGCACCGGTCACGAGATAATTCGCCATTTTGGAATTCCTCCTTCAGACTTTCATTTCCCAAACCAGCAACTAGAAATGCTGCTTTTCGGTCACCGGCAGGAAGGGACCCTGCTTGACTTCTAAGAACACGGTATCTTCCAGCATGCGGAAACCGTGGCCCCCGCCCACCATCAGCATCACATCACCGGCCCTCAGTTCACGCGTGGCTACCAGCTCGCAGGCATCGTTATATACATCCGCCAGACAATGACCTTTCTGAACGATCAAAACTTCGGATGTGCCGATCAGGTGTCTCTCAAGCGGCAGGTGTAAATGCCTTTTTACCTCGCCTCCGGCTGGATAGACAATCAATCCCACTTGCTGTTTAAACTCCGGCGGCGTAATAAATGCCGTTTGACCGGGCAGCGGGTCGGGATGGATAATATACGCAAGGGGCAAATCGTTACAATTAATTATCTCATATAAAGGTTTTAGTTCCAAAATCATTCTCCTACTATACGGTATCCTAAAGCGTGGTTTTCATCCGGTTAGAAACCAGGGCCAGTTCCGGCAGGCTCCGCCCTTCCGACATCCATTCCATTGAATGCTATCTCTCGTAAAGCCAGCCACACGCTTCATGTCTTTCTGGATGGTAAGCAGAGCCATTTCTCCGGGCAGCTAAATCCTAAAAGGATTACCTGTTCTGACTGCCTTAGGTTGCCCGGTTGTTCATACATTGGAGGATGAAAGATCAATTTTGAGTTAGTACATTTGTTAGCCGTGAAGTTTTTTGTTGGCTTGCGGCGAACAAAATTACCACGTGGGTTATTATAATCCACTACTCAAAAGCTTATAAACGTGCGATAAATTAGCTATACGAAAATTATCGAAGAACTGATTTTGATTAATTATACGGTGGGATGAATGTAACTCTTCCCGCCGCATCTAGGGTTCTGGCTATTGTGCTTGGGCTGGCTTTCATTCAAACAAAGGCAATTCCGTACAAAACCCTTGATCTTATGCATAAGACCGAACTGAGGCGGCAGGCGAATATCAAGCCGGATATGCGGCTAAATCTTGCAGAAGCGCTACATTTGGGTTCGCGTGCTGCGCAGTTTTTTTGGGGCATCGCTGGGCGTCAAAGATGTTCAATCGATCCGGTCGATCGCCGGCCCGCAGGCGGTGTTAGTCGATCTCATTCAAACCTTATCACACTGCTGAAATCTGTCTGCAGCCTGTCTGGAAACTCTGCACTCAGCCTATCCGGCTGACTCCCTGGCTCTATCCGACCGGCTTACCCGAAAACTCGTAAGAAAATGCTCCTGGCTGGCTGAGGGGGGCAGCCAATCAGGAGCAGAGGGAATTATTCCATAAAATTTCTTTCCGGTCAATACCAAAATTAAGAACATTCTTACAACAAAGGATCAATAAGGAAAAGTAATAAATCTATTCTCTCGTACACCACGTTCCACTACAAGGTTAAATCTTTATTCTTTCTGCTCTTCCTGGAACCCGGTCCGGTAAAGCTCGTAATACATGCCCTCCTTCGCAAGCAATTCCGCATGCGAGCCCTGCTCGATGATCCGGCCATCATGGATCACCACGATCCGGTCCGCGTTCATGATGGTGGACAGGCGATGTGCGATCACGAACGAGGTGCGGCCCTTCAGCAGCCGGCTCAAGGCCTTCTGGATGATCTGCTCGGTTTGCGTGTCCACAGAAGAAGTGGCCTCATCCAGAATGAGAATACGCGGGTCGGCCAGTAAGGCGCGCGCGAACGATAACAACTGCCGCTGTCCCACCGAAAGCATCACGCCGCCTTCCTCTACTGAAGTCGCGTAACCCTTGCGCAGATGCCCGATGAATTCATGCGCCCCGACCGCCTGCGCCGCAGCCTGGACTTCTGCCAACGTCGCATCCAGCCGACCGAAACGGATATTCTCCTCCACCGAGCCATTGAACAGGAACGGGTCCTGCAACACTACGCCCATTTGCTGGCGCAGGCTGGCCTGGGTCACGCTGCGCAGGTCGTGACCATCCACCTGGATGCAGCCGCCGGTTGGGTCATGGAAGCGCGAGAGCAGCTTGACAAGCGTGGTCTTGCCCGCCCCGGTTTCGCCCACCAGGGCTACCGTCTCACCCGGGCTAATGTGCAGGTCAATGTCAGTCAGGATCGGCGCCGGATCATCCGAGTAATGGAATGAAACATGCTCGAACGTCACCTTACCTTGCATTACTGGGAGCTCAGCAGCTCCCGGAGCATCCTGCACCTCGACCGGCGTATCCAAAAGGCCCAGGATCCGTTCCCACCCGATCATCGTGGACTGTAGGGCATCATAGCGGCGGCTCAGGTCACGGATGGGGTCGAAGAAGCGGTCAATATAAAGGATAAAGGCCACCAGCACGCCTGCGCTGATGGTTTGACCCAAGACCGCCGTTCCGCCCAGCCAGACCACCAGGCCGGTGGCAATTGCCCCCAGGATATCCACACTGGGGCTGAATACGGACGAGATGCGCGCCGTGGCGATCGCCCTTTCGAGGTGGTAACGATTGACAAAGCCCCGGAAGTGCTCGTAGTTCTGTTTCTGCCTGGAAAAGGCCTGCACCACCCGCACTCCGTTAACATTCTCGGCAAGGACCGAATTCACCCATGAGATGGCGGCGCGCACTTTTCGGTAGGCGGCGCGTGATGCCCGCCGGAAGAGGATGGTAATCAGGATCATGATGGGCAGCACGCTGAAGGTGAGCAGCGCCAGGCGCACATCCATATCCAACATCACAATAATGATCAGGGCCAGGGTAAAAATATCCCGGGCGATGGCCAGCAATGCCCAGGTCATGAAGTCGCGCAAGGTCTCCACATCGTTGACAGCGCGTGTGATAACCCGTCCAACGGAATAACGGCTGTAGAAACCCAGCGACAGGTCCTGGAGGTGGGCGAAGATTTTCTTGCGCAGGTCATAGATGACCGACTGCCCGACCCAGGCCATGATATTGACCCGGTAGTAGGTGCCGATCCATTGCAGGATTGAGACGGCCAGGTAGGCCAGGATGGTGTAGCGCAGGAGGGCGGGGTTTCCGGAGTTAAGTCCGCTATCGATCGCTACCTTGACAAAGTATGGGCCCGCAACCGAGGCAGCCGAGGCAATCAGCATCAGGACGGCAGATACGGCCAGTCGTCCCGCGTAAGGACGTGAGAATGCCACCAGACGTTTGGCGTTCTGAGGGTTAATGCCCTTGTCATACAGTTCTTCGGACTGAGTGATATAGGCAGGAGGAGTAATGGTTGTCATAGATTTAATAATTCGCTCAGAGTGAATCGGAGATGGCGGGATCTTCGAGGGTGGCATGTTCAAATTCAGATAACCGGGACTCCGCACCCAATTCGACTTCCGCTTCATTCTCATCAGTGAACCGGCCGGTTTGACTCAACTGCAGGTTATGGATTTCCCGGTATAGCCCACCCTGGGCCAGGAGTTCGTCGTGGCGGCCGCGCTGAACAATGCGTCCATCTGCCATCACCACAATCAGGTCCGCCCTCCGGACGGTAGCCAGGCGGTGGGCGATCACAAAGGTGGTGCGACCTTCCATCAACCGGTCGAGCGCCTCCTGTATCAATTTTTCGGTCTGAGTATCCACGCTGGAGGTCGAGTCATCCAGGATAAGAATGCGCGGGTTCATCAGCAAAGCGCGTGCAATGGCAATACGTTGACGCTGCCCGCCGGAAAGGGTCACACCCCGCTCCCCTACCATCGTATCGTAGCCTTCGGTAAACTTGATAATGAATTCATGTGCCTGGGCAGCCTGGGCAGCGGCGCAAATCTCCTTGTCAGTGGCATCCGATCGCCCATAACGGATATTCTCGCGGATGCTGTCCGAGAATAGCAGCGAAGTTTGTAACACGATCCCGATCTGCTTTCGCAAGTATTCCAGGTCGGCCTGACGCACATCCTTCCCATCCACCAAAACTGAGCCCTCGCTTACATCGTAAAAACGCGGGATCAAGTTAACCAGCGAGGTTTTGCCGGAGCCGGTCTGCCCGATCAAAGCAATCAGCTGGTTGGGTTCCACCTTCAGGTTAATATCGGAGAGTGCGTCCAACTTCTCATCCTGGTAGCGCAGAGAAACCTGGTGGAATTCCACCCGGCCGCTCAGGGTCCCGAGCCGGTCAGCCTGCGCAGAGGACTGGATCTCCGGCGTGTGTTCCAGGATCTCCAGCACGCGTTGCGCCCCAGCCTCCGATTCGCCGATGGCATTCACCAGCCAGGCCAACTGCTGAACCGGTCCGGAAAGCATCAGCAAGTAGGCATTGAAGGCCACCAGCTCCCCCACCGTCATCTTACCCTGAAATACCAGCGGGCCGCCCACCATCAGGATCAGGATAGTGCCCATGCTGATTAGCAGGTTGGTGGTGGGCATAACCTTGGCCCATTCGACCATCACTTTCATGCGTGCCTTGAAATAAGAGCGGTTGATTTTGTCGAAGCGGTTAATTTCGTGCGGCTCACGGGCAAAAGCACGCACCACCTGCGCTCCGGAGACGTTCTCCTGCAAGTGGGCCGAAAGGTCGCCGAGTGTGTTGTCCACATCATAAAAGAGGCGGGTGATGCGCTGGCCGAAGTCTGTCGTCATCATCACCATCGGGACCAGCGGCAGTAGGGCAACCAGCGCCAGCCAGGGGTTGCGAAATAACAGAATGGTCACAACGCCAACCGAGAGCATACCCAGTTGAATAATCTGGACCAGGCTGTCCCCTGCAAAAGTCTGGACGGCACGTACATCTTCGATGCAGCGGTTGATCAATTGACCAGTGGTACTATGATCGTGATAGGTGAAGGGCAGGTACTGGATGCGGTCGTACATTGCATTGCGCAGATCGTAGCCCACATGGGCTCCGATCCATTCGATCAAGTAGCGTTGCCCCAGGTTTAAGATGGCTGTTCCAGATCCAAGCCCAACCAGGATCAGGGCGGAGCGGATTAGGAATTTAGATGCACCCGCCTTCAAACCCTGGTCGATCACCCCCTGGATGATCTGTGGCACCACCAGTGCCAGTCCGGTCATGCTCAATAGGAAGAATATATTGAGAATAATTTGCCAGAAATAGGGTTTGAGATAGATTCGCAGTTTATAGAGATATTTCATAAGGTGGGGAATGTTTTTAGAAATTAGATAGCGATAAATGGCAATTCTGGCAATTGAATCTTCGAAAAGGCTATGCGCAGACTTTCCATGCCCAAAAGAAGGGATTCAGTTTGCTCGGAAGTCAGGCAGGCAAACCTGGTCGATAACCAAGCTTCGGCTTCGTTGAAAATAGTATCCAACACGCGCTGGCCTTCTTCCGTTAGTGCAAGTGGGATATTGCGCCGGTCGGATGGATCCTGCTGGCGCACAACCAGGCCTTTGTGAACCAGGCTGTCCACCGCTTTGCTTACCGCCGAGCGGCTGGTCTGGCTGGCGTTTGCCAGGCTGCTAACCGAAGTACTCCCCTTCCGAATACGCCGCAAAACCTGGAACTGCTCCTCGGTCATTTTGAATTTCTCGACCGCGATCGCGTGGATATGGCTGCGGGTTTGCCGCCAGGCAGGCGGAACGCTTTCCCAAAATTTTTCGATCAGTTCTGGGTTGGAGGTTGATTCTGACATAGTAGCCTCAATATAGTTGTAAGGGCGAATAGTTGAGCGAAGCAACTATTATACCCGCAATTTTGCAAATGCCGAAATGATTCCCCCATTATTTTTACAGATTAATGTCATCCGGAAATACTTAAATTTGAACCGCCCTGTTCCTATTCCAAGCGCCGGACTTTTTCGGCCACCAATAACGGTTCGGTGCGACCTGGATCGAGTTTGAGCATGCCAGTCACCAGGAAAGGTTCGGATGAATGAACGAAGCTGCGCGCCTGGCGATAAACTTCCGGAAACATAACTACATCCAGCATCCCAGCCATATCTTCCAGGGTCATGAACATCATCAGATCGCCTTTGGCAGTCCGGCTGCGATGCCCGCTCTGGCGAACTCCGACCACCGTCACGCGCTCTCCAACCCGGCCGACAGCTTCAATGGTCGTAATTGCCCCGGCATCAGAAATTTTATCCGCCACCAACTCCAGCGGATGGGCTTCGAGACTGATCCCCAGGAGTTTCAGTTGGGCAGTCACTTTCTGCGCCAGTGTCCAATCCTTCATGCTTTCCGACCTGCCAAAATTGGTCAGGTCAAACAGACTCGGCTGCCCGGCCTGCCAGCCCTCTCCTTGCAAACGCCGCAAAATCTGCGGGATCGTGCCCAAGCCTTCAAAGGCCCCTACGCGTGCCAGGTCTTCAGCCTCTTGAGGGCGCGGGTCCACACGCGTCAGAAAGTCCTCCAATGAGGCGTACGGGCGGCCGCGCAGGATACGCTCAATCGTTCGTCCGGTCAGGTCGCGAATCTGGTCCAACCCCATGAAGAGGATTTTTTGGCCTGCAGCCATCCTCGCAACTGCAAAGTTGCGGTCTGAATGGTTTACATGCGGTGGGCGAACAGTCAAGCCCAGGCGGCGCGCCTCGCCCAGGTAGACGCTCTGGCTGTAGTAGCCGCCCCAGTTGGCCAGCACGGCTGCCATGAACTCGGCTGGGAAGTGTGTCTTGCACCAGGCTGAACGCCAGGCCACTTTTGCATAGGAGGCGGCGTGCGCCTTGGGAAAACCATACCCGGCAAAAGCTGCCATCATTTCCCATATATGTTCGCCGGTCTCGATCGGGACAGAGCTTCTGGCCTGGGCCTCAGCGACAAACTTCCGTTCCAGCTCCTGCATGAGTTTGCCAGGATCAAAATGGCTCATAGCCCGGCGCAGCAAATCAGCTTCCGCCAGGCTAAAACCGGCCAGCTCGTGTGCAATCCGCAGCACCTGTTCCTGGTATAAGATCACTCCGAAAGTTTCCCCCAGCAAAGGCGCCAACGCTGGGTGCAGGTGTTGCACCGGCTCTTCACCCTTGAAGCGGCGCACAAAGGCGTCCTTCAAGCCTCCCGAAAGAGGTCCCGGACGATAAAGCGCCAGCGCAGCCATCAAATCGTCCTCGCTGCGGGCTCGAATCTCGCGTAAAGTTGCGCGCATCCCCGGACTCTCGATCTGGAAGCAACCGATTGTCCCGCCGCTCTCAAGTCTTTGGGAAGTTTCAGAGTCCTCGGAAGGTGTGGATTCGAGCACTGCCAGTGACCCGCTGTAGCGCTCAGGCTGGCTGACCTGGATGAACTCCGCCACATCGCCCAGCACGGTCAGGCCGCGGATACCCAGCAGATCGATCTTGACCAGACCGAGTGCCTCCACCGCGCCCAGGTCAAATTGAGTGATGGTGACGCCTTTGCTACCAGAGCGCATCACCGGCACCAGCTCTGTCAGGGGGCCGGGCGCCACAATCAGTCCGCCGGCATGTACCGAAAGGTGGCGCGGTAGTTTAAGCAAGGCTTCAGCCTCATTGAAGATCTGCTGGTATGAGGTGCCACGATAACGGGTCCGGATTTCAGCGAAGGACGATACTGGCAGACCGGTCTCTTCGTCAGTTTGCTCCTCCATGCGAGCAAAAAAAGCATATGGCAGCTGGCCCACCAGCTCACGCACCTGGGCAGATGCCAGACCGTGCGCCTTGGCGACCTCGCCCAGCGCCGAGCGTGGACGAAAGCGGTTGATTGTCCCAACCATGGCTACACGATCCGCCCCATAAGTATCAAATACGTGCTGTATAATGGCATCCCGCCGACGCGAGCACAGATCGGTATCAATATCGGGTGGGGTTTTACGGGCGGGGTTCAAGAATCGTTCGAAGAAAAGGTTCAGTCGCAAAGGATCAGGACTGGTAATACCCAGACAATGAGCCACAAGCGAGGAGGCCGCCGAGCCGCGCGACGAGAAGGGCACATTCGTCCGGCGGGCGTATTCAAGGATTTCTTCCACAATCAGGAAGATCGGCTCAAATCCCATGCGGGCGATAACCTCAAGTTCGTGGTCGAGGCGAACCTGCACAGGTGGGCTGATGAGGCCATACAGGTTGCGTGCTCCAGTTTCTGCCTTTTGACGCAAAGTTTGTGCGGCGGTCAAGCCGGCTGGCAGCGGGACAGTCGGCATGTGCGCCACACCCAGAGGCAGATCGAACTTGCAGCGTTCCGCGATCTCCGCGCAGGCCGCCAGGGCTGCACGCGCACCCTGATAGCGCCTTTCGATCTCGCGCGTCGCGACGAAATGGGCTCCGGAAGGCGCAGCCGCCCCGGCTGGCAAACGCTCAACCTGCAGATTCAAGCCTACAGCCGAGAGTGTGCGCTGCAAGGGAGCCTGTTCAGGAGTCAAATAGTAGACTGGATGGGTGACAACTAACGGCAAAGATAGCCTGCGACCCAGATCATTGAGCGGCATCGCTAGGGTCGGGTCGGTTAAAGAAAGATACAGCCGGCCAGGAAAGATGTCCATAAGCAATTGAATGCTTTTATCCGTCGAAGCTCCTGGAGCGCCAGAGATAACAATCAAATCCCTGGAGTTGGCGGCCAGCACATCCAAAGGGCAGGCGGCAGATGGATCGGGACGCAACGCCAGGCTACTGCTCAGGGCGCACAGGCTCGACCAGCCCGTCAGGCTCATCGCCAGGAGGAATAGGGAACCGCCCTTTATGTCGATTTCCAGACCTAATATAGGCTGAATCCCGGCTTTACGGCAGGCTTGCACAAATTCCACCGACCCGGTCAGTAGGCGGTGGTCGGTGAGACCCAGGGCAGGCAACCCGTCTTCCTGCGCCGCCTGGACCAGTTCGGCTGGCAAGGCTAACCCTTCTTGCAGAGAATATGCTGAGTGCGTGGTGAGCGGAATATACATCAAATCAATTCTACCGCTTCTTAGCCTCCCTTCCACCAAGGATCTGATATTTGTGTGGTAAGAAATGGCAAAGAAGAAGGGTCTTTGGGCGAATCCGTGAGCACGACTACGGTATGTTAAGCTCACCGCAGATAGTCTATTAACAGGGATAAGAAATTTTTGTGGAGAATGGAACAGGATGAGGCTGACGAAACGAGCAAAGGTATCCAGACTGGCTTAGTCCCATTCGCGCTAGCACACCGCTGGTGATAGATATCGCCAAGACCTCACTTAGTGTAATACATGGACAAAAAAAACCTGTTAAGGCTATGTATTGTTCGTAGAGCGGCCCTTAATCATTGTGTTCGGGATTCGAGCCGCCGGTCCGTCATAGAAGACCACAAACCAGGCGTACTTACTTTCTTCCCCTGTTTGTCAATAACAAAGAAGCAAAGCTACTAGCCTGGTTAGGGGCCGAGAGAGACCCGCATCCATTTGCGATCAAAGGAAGTGACAGTTTATAAAGGTTTTGAATGTAATTAGCTGTAATTGTTTTATTGCCGTCCATTGCCACTGAGATAGTAAGGGTCGTATCGGTGGCGTCCCCACTCCAGCTTTCGAAAGCCCAGCCTGCGTCTGCCTGGGCGATTAATTGAACTACCTCACCGGAGGTGTAGATAGGCTTATCCGGAATCCTGGCCACCGTGCCGTGATTGGAAATGATCGTCAGCATGTAGGTGGGTATCAAGGTTGCCGTAGCGGTGGAGGTTTTGGTTTCTGTCGGGGAAGGCGTCAAGGACGCTGTCGCAGTGGGGGTGTTGGTCCTGGTCGGGGAAGGCGTCAGGGACGCTGTCGCCGTCGGAGTGTTCGTCCTGGTCGGGGAAGGCGTCAGGGATGCTGTCGCCGTGGGGGTGTTGGTCCTGGTCGGGGAAGGCGTCAGGGACGCTGTCGCCGTGAGGGTGTTGGTCCTGGTCGGGGAAGGCGTCAGGGACACTGTCACCGTGGGGGTGTTCGTCCTGGTCGGGGAAGGCGTCAGGGACACTGTCGCGGTAGGAGTGTTTGTTTTGGTCAGGGAAGGCGTCAGGGATGCTGTCGAGGTTGGAGTAATGGTTTTGGTTGGGGAAGGAGTCAGGGATGCTGTCGCGGTGGGGGTGTTGGTCTTGGTCAGTGTGGGCGTTATGGTTCCCGTTATAGTCGGCGAATTCGTCACAGTCGGCAAAACAGAGTCTGGCGCACTCATCTCAAACATCTTACCGTCGATTATTTTAGGATCATCATTATTATCTATCCCTCTATCTACAATATAAAAATGGTCCTTTCCAGAACCATCACTGGCAGGAGCATAAGCAAGTCCAGCCGGGGCTAGCGCATTGTTGGCTGAAACATCGATTGTCTGAAGCAGGGAGCCACTGATGGTTGTCTCGATAATTATTGGATTACTGCTGCTACTGAGTACAAATAATGTGCCACTGTCAGGATTGAATACAATCCCTTCCGGGTCCAACACGCCAAAAGTCTCAACGTCAAAGTGACTTAACAGGCTGCCTGTAACTGTAAATCTGTAGATTTCCGCATTTGTCCCATCCACCACAAAAAGCTGGTTGTGCCACCCGTCATAAGTAATATCTTCCGGGTCACCGCCTCCCACAGCCAGAGTATCAAAATTTGTCCAGGAATCATCCGCTGTGCCAATCAGCCCATCTACACCTGGATCCAAGTTCCAGATCTTATAAGCATTATCATCCGAGAAGAAGAAATGCCCATTGGCCGAATCCCAGGTTACTCCTGTGGGTTCGTCTGTCATGGGAACCACTGTAGGCTCTACTGGGGAAATATTGGCAGTGCGAACAACGCTGCCGTTAAATGTCAGCTCCCAAACGTTAGCCCCCGCGAAGTGCGTGATGCCATTTACTATTTCTTCGACTTCCGAGTCAGACATTAATAACGTTTGGCTTAAGGGTAGATAGACCAGTCCATCGGGGTCAGGGCTGGGGGGAGTGATCTTGGATGTATCCAGGGTCTTTACCAATGAAGACTGGAATGAATCCGCCTGGGTCCCGATTAAACCGACTGGTTCAGTCAGGGAAAATTCCAGGATCTGACCGGTACCCGGACCGCTGTCGGCCATGTACAGGCTCGATTGCGACGGATCGTCGGTTTGATCGCCGCTCGGCGCAAAAACCAATCCCTGGGAAGTACCAAGGCGGAATCCAGACAGGTCGCGATGGCCCACCACCAGGCCGCTCTGTGTCAATTCATACAACTTGTGGTCCGCCGGGTTTACGATATGGAAATGGCTCGTAGTGGTGTCCAAAGCGATGCCGCGTGGAGCAACCAAACCGCTCGACTTTAAATCGATTATGGAGAAACTTGCCCCGTCAAAGCTCGAGTTAAATCCCGGAACAACACGAATGATCCGAGGCCCGACAGCGTCCAGGATAAACAGGTACCCACTGGCCGGGTCGACAGTAATACCTTGCGGATCCTGCAAGCCAAAGCGACTGACATCATAACGGATCAAAGATGTTGGGTCGAGATTGCCATCAACACTTTCACGCACATCCAACAATTGATTCCCCGGGAATTGAAGAATCAGTAATCGATGGATTTTATTATCGAACCCGATGTTAATCGGGTTATCAATCTGAGCGCTGATCCGGGTCGAGCCTAACTGCTTACCGAAAGGAGTCAACTTGACAACATCCGTAGCAGCCGGCAGAACCTGCCCTGGTGCCTTTACCACATAGAACGCATTGGCTCTCGACGAGAAAGCCAGACCCGCCGGGTATTGAAGTCCGGTTTTATCAGTTTCCAAGGTTCGCGCACGCCGGATGTATGCCGGACTACTTTGGGCAGAACTGGCTGATATCCATGAAAATGATAGGCTGAGAGCTAAGCTCAAAGATAATATTGATTGAGTAAAATTTATATTATTGGTTACCCACTCAAAATGTTTTCCAATGAACTTCTTGAAGGCCGATTCGATTGGAATGGACATCCCAGTTGATGTTATTCGTTTTAGATTCCTCATCCCATTATCCTTAATCTAACATCAATTAAGGTTATTATACTGCTACCATGTGCGCCTGCAAACTCTAGAGGCATCTCATTTCAGTGCATAACATTATTGGTATCGAATTCGATCATTCATTTTAGGTACAACTGAGGTATGGACATGAGTCCTCATGAATGGCGTACACCGCCAATGATGAAAATGGGCTATAGTCGTGATGCAACCGACGCAGAGGCCGCTCCGATATTGGAGCCAAGAGCCTGAACATGAGTCTGGCCGGGATGTCTGTAGGCACTGCCAATTGTCGCCACCGATCAGGTGAGCACGCAGAACAGTTTCTGGACGAATTTGGGCATCCATGTCGGTTGCAATCTTGTCAAAGATCCTGGCGATTTCGATCACCTCGG
>JADGQB010000222.1 GCA_017882145.1 Anaerolineales bacterium | reverse complement strand
TGCAAAGGCTGAGCGAGACGACTGCATCGCTCCTGGACATCAAGAAAATCACACGCGTCATCCTCTCCGAAATCACAGAAACGCTGCATATCGAGCACGGAGCAATTCTCATCAAGAATATTGAAAGCGGACATTTCCAGGTAATTTCAGAAATTGGAGAAGAGAAATATTTCCCTGCCGGGTTCCGTGCTGATCACCCAATTGTTTTATGGATGACCAATAAAAACCAACTTCTCAACCATAACGAGCTGACGATGAAGCCGGCATTCAAATCAATGTGGAAGGAAGAGAAGGATGAACTGGAAAAATTTAATGCAGAATTATTCCTGCCATTAAATACAAAGGGAGACCTGATCGGTATCATTGTTCTGGGCAAAAAACTTTCCTTCCAACCTTATACCCAGGATGAACAACTGATCTTCTCGACGCTCGCCAACCAGACCGCAGTGGCGATCGAGAATGCCCGTCTGTATGACGAGCTTAGGGGATCCTTCATCCAGACTGTGATTGCCCTGGCGAATGCAATCGATATTCGTGATACTTACACCAATACTCACAGCCAGCAAATCGCCAGCCTGGCGGCCAAAACTGCGCGCGCCCTGGGGTGCTCGCCGGAAGAGGTAAATGAAATTCATTTAGGCGGATTGCTCCACGATATCGGGAAAATAGGCATCCCGGATACCATCCTGCAAAAACCGACCAAACTGGAAGAAGCGGAATGGGAAATCGTTCGTACGCATCCAAAACTCGGCGCCGAGCTAATTTCTCCGATCAAAAGGTTGGCCGGTGTTTCTCCAATGATTGAAAGCAGCCATGAACGTTATGATGGTTTGGGCTATCCGAGTGGAATAAAAGGGGATGATATTCCTCTCGGCGCCCGGATCATCAGTGTGGTAGACTCGTATTCAGCCATGCGGGATAAACGGCCTTATAAAGAACCATATGAATGTGATCAAATCATAGACGAACTGAAACGAAATTCCGGGAAAATGTATGACCCGCGGGTGGTTGAGGCTTTCCTAAAAATCATGCAGAATGGGGATAAAGAGCTTCCTTAAGAAAGGCGTAAATGGTCGCTTCCAAAGGCTCAAACTCCACAGATAAAACGGACAATCATCCGACTGTCAATCATTTCCGCCCACATCCCTGGCACGGACTGGAAGTGGGCTCGGCGCCGCCCGAAATTCTGAACGTATTCATTGAGATCACGCCCTTTGACCTGGTTAAATACGAAGTGGACAAAGTTTCAGGATACCTGCACGTCGACCGGCCACAACGCAGTTCCTCCCAGCCGCCGGCATTATATGGCTTTGTCCCGCAGACCTATTGCGGGAACCGGGTTCACAAGTTATCGCCCAAATCGATCCGGGGGGATGGGGATCCCTTGGATATGTGCGTTTTGAGCGAACGCGAGATCAATCATTCAGAAGTGATCGTACATGCACGCGTGGTGGGCGGGCTGCAGATGGTGGACAACGGGGAAGCGGATGACAAGATCATCGGTGTGCTGGAGAACGACCTGATTTGGGGAGAGGCCCGGGACGTGACCGACTTGCCGCACGTTCTGGTCGAGCGGCTGGAGCATTACTTCCTGACCTACAAGCTTGTGCCGGGCCAGCCTGCCAAAGCCTCGATCGAACGTGTTTATGGCCAGAAGCATGCACTGCGGGTGGTGACAGCCTCGCTGGCAGATTATAAGGAAAAGTTCGAGTAAGTTGGTAGCTTCAATCAGAGAGCAAGAATGACCGAAATTAGCCATTTATCCCTATCTGAGTTGGAAAAAGGGTTGGACACAATCCGCCAGTCCCCGAAGAATGAAGGCAGCCTGGAATTGATCGTACGCCGGCCAGCGGTGGACCAACGTGAAGTCCTGGTAGTTGGAGAGTTGAACCAGGCAGAGGGTCTGGCCGGAGATAGCTGGAGAAGGCGTGCAAAAACCCAGGTTGACAGCGGGTTGCCAAATCCCGACTCGCAGCTGACCCTCATCAACGCCCGCTTGATCGCCCTGGTTGCACAAGCAAAAGAACGCTGGCAATTGGCCGGTGACCAATTGGTGGTCGACCTGGATTTGAGCCTGGAAAACCTGCCCAGCGGCACGCGTTTGGGAATCGGCTCAGCCATAATCGAGGTTACGGCCAAGCCGCACACAGGCTGCGACAAGTTTGCGGCGCGTTTCGGGCCGGAGGCGCTGAAGTGGGTGAACTCGCCGCTCGGGAAAAGCCTGCGACTGCGCGGCCTGAACGCAAAAGTAGTCGAGGGTGGCATAATCCGGGTGGGGGATGTAGTTAAGAAGCTCTGAAATGGGATTGAATGACCATGACATTACCGGCCTTTGCAAGCCAGGGGATGGAGCTCGCGGCGGCAATCGATGCTGAGATCAAGGCACTCCCGGTGCGAAACACTTCAGCCTTGCGAGCCGTGCGTCGCAAGTATTCGCGGATCCTTCAAGAGGCCCCGGCGGAATTTATTCTCCAGCTGGCGAGGGACCTTTGCAAAATCGAAGCTTACCGTTGGATCGCTTACGAGTTGATCCTGGGACATCAGGCGGCTTTCGAGCGCCTGGGGCCAACAGAACTTGAAGAGTTAGGCCAGGGTATCAATAGTTGGTGGACAGTGGATGCATTTGCACGCACCTTATCCGGGCCGGCATGGCTCCGGCGGCAGGTCTCCGACCAGCTTATAATCAAATGGGCCAGCTCCAACGATACTTGGTGGCGAAGGGCGGCCCTAGTCAGCACGGTGGCTTTGAATGTACGATCACAAGGAGGCCAGGGGGATGTGGTGCGGACACTGCGAATATGCCGCGCGCTCGCGGGTGATCAGGAAGATATGGTCGCCAAAGCGCTATCCTGGGCATTGCGCGAGCTGGTTGTGCACGATGTTGAAGCCGTAAAGCTATTCCTGGATGAACATGATAAGATCCTTGCGGCACGGGTCAAACGCGAAGTATCGAACAAGTTGAGAACGGGTCTAAAGAACCCGGGGGGAAAATCCCGTTGAGTTGTGTAGTAAAAGAATCTGCCAGGTAATTAAAGTATAAGGCAATCCAAACAATGACTGATAATCAATCCTATGAGATCCAATATCCATCCAGCCGGCAGTTGACATTCGATGTGGGAAAGATCGGTCGGGGGAAGCATCATGTCCAGGGCTTGCTCGAAGTGGATGTCACCGAGGCACGCCAGAAAATCAAGCAGAACCGGCAGGCCGGCACCAAAATCTCGTTCACTGCCTGGCTGATCAAAGTGATCGCCGACTGTGTGGCCCTGCACCCGCCGGTCAGTGGGATCAACCGGGCAGGGAACAATAAGGTGGTGGTGTTCGAAAATGTCGATATCTCGATCGTTATCGAAAAAGATGTGAACGGCACGCGCGTTCCGCTTCCCTACGTGATCAGGAAGGCTGAGCAGAAGACTCTGCTGGAAATTCACACTGAAATTGAATCGGCAAAATCCCAGGTGGTAGATGATGAAGGCAATTACGTGCTTGGTAAGGAATCCAATCCGCTGGGGATGAGATTGTTTGTCAATTTGCCGCAATGGCTGCGCCTGGTCCTGATGCGCGGATTTGTTCTAAACAAGCCTCAACAAATGCAGAAAATGATGGGCACCGTGATGATCACTACCGCAGGAATGGTTGGGCATACGAAAGGTTGGATCGTCCCCTTTGGCATGCACCCGCTCTGCCTGGCATTGGGTACATTGAATGAACAGCCGTGTGTTTATAAGGGAGAAATCCAAAAAAGAGAGATCCTGCATTTGACCGTGCTGATCGACCACGACGTTATCGATGGAGTTCCGGCGGCAAGGTTTGTGGATGACCTCGTGAAAAAACTGGAAAAAGGGTATGGTTTATAAACGATGGAAAGAAGGCTAAATATGACGCTTATCTTTAGCAAGTTGAACCTCAAAGATCAAACAGAAATATTGGTATTGAATCCTCCCGGCAGTTTCGAGCCTGAACTGGCGGCGTTGAGTGGAATTAGTATTTTACGCAACCTGAATGACGCCAGGAAAATTACCTTTGCCCTGGCGTTCGTCATGAAGCAAGAGCAAGTGGATGCGATATCTCAGGCCATTTCCGGGAAGGCAGAAGGGGATGCAGTCGTGTGGTTTGCTTATCCCAAAGGCACATCGAAAAAATATAAATGCGATTTTAACCGGGATAGCGGCTGGGAGGTTATGGGGAAGGCGGGATTTGAACGAGTGCGCCAGGTCGCAATCGATGAAGACTGGTCAGCGCTGCGCTTCCGACGGGTCGAGTTCATTAAAACCATGCAACGGCGTGAAAGCTTTGCCCTGACGAAAGAGGGTAAGGCAAAAACAAAGTGACATTAACTGCATGAAACCCAAAACCGGACCATAAACAAGCATCCTGAGGATCGAAATGATATTATTACTGTTTTCACTGGATGCCGCACGCTGGCCTTTCATTGCGCCAGGCAAGTGGCAGGAAAGTATTCATAACTATAAATAGGGTTACGTCACAAGGAGATCTTTTATGACCCCCCTTTCCCGAAAAGATTTCCTTCGCCTGGCTGCCATCGGTCTCGGAGCAGTTGTGGGTGGGCGATTTCTATCTGCCTGTGAATCTTTGACCTCGCTGCCTGCCACAACCCAGACATCCATTCTCATACCCAGTGTCACTCCTGCAGCCACGCCTGAAGCGAGCCGTATACCCACGATCACATCCACCCCTGTACCCTTACAACGCCGGGATATCATAAAATTCTTCCCCAGGGTCCCCAGTCGAGTCGTTCACACGCATCATCGAGGTGTTTGGGACAGAGATACGCTACAACCGACAGCATTACAAAAAATGCTGGATGCTTCCATTACCAAGCTCACCGGAATACCGGATGCCATAAGCGCCTGGCAGGCGTTATTCGCACCTACCGAGCGGATTGCGATCAAGGTCAATACCCTTCAATATGGCAGTTTCTGGACGCACGTCCCGTTGGTAATGGCCGTAGCAGAACGCTTGCAGGCGGCCGGAGTTCCAGCAGGGCAGATCATAGTTTATGACCGGTCATCCAATGATCTCTCTGGAGCTGGGTTTGCAATTAATAAAGATGGCGCAGGAGTGCGTTGTTATGGCACAGATCTTAAGTATGAGACCCGCTGGAAGATCGGGGAAACCAGCATAGGCCTTAGCAATATTTTGCTCAGTTGCGATGCGCTGATCGATATGCCGATACTCAAAACGCACTCCATGGATGGAGCGGGAATGTCCTTTGCACTAAAGAACCATTATGGCACTTTTAATCAGCCTCAGAATTTTCATGGGGATAAGCTGCTGCAGGGCCTGCCAGCATTAAACGCCCTGGCACCCATCAAGGAACGGACCCGATTAATCATAGGAGATGCGCTCAAGATCGTTCAAGACAGCTGGTATTCAGCGTTTGAAAGTGATTTCATATGTATGAGTTTTGATCCAGTGGCACATGACGCGCTGGGCCTACAGGTGTTGAATAAGCTTCAGGCAGCGAATGGAATCGCAACTGAACCGACTCGCATGCGGGCAACCGAATGGTTAAAGAACGCGGCTGCACTTGGGCTGGGAACAGACCAAATGGCGAACATCGATTTTTTGGAAGAGACACTTAGTTGATGAATAAGACTCCTGCGCGCGTTATGGTTAATGATAGAATTTTGAATATAAAAAACTGATGAAAGGTACCCATCATGTCAAATAACGGATCGGCTTTAGTCGGAATTACCCCTTACATTTACGGCACCACCCGGCTGGGTGATAAGAAGATCCCGCGCCAGCAGAGGCTTGAGGTGGCACGCGCCGCCATGCAGGCGGGTGTATGGTTCCACACCTCCCGGACGTATGGAGACGCTCTCGAAGTACTGGCTGAAGTCTTTAAAGAAGAGCCGACAAAAGTGCCGAAGTTGATCATAAAGATCGGCTGGGATAATGTCAACCAACTCAGAAGCGTGACCGAAGAAAACCTTAAGCCACTCGGGCTGGATGGAATGCAACTCGGGCAACTATGCCTGGGCGGAGAACTGGCAAAGGATTTTGCCAATGGCGGGCAGTGTTACAGGGTTTTCCAGGAGTTGAAAGATGAAGGACTCGTACAGGGCTACGTGGTGGAGGCTTTCCCCTGGACCTCCGAACCGCCTTTAAAGGCCTTGCGCGCGGGTTATACGGAGGGCATCATCGATGGGTTCATCTTTTACCTGAACCCCCTGCAGCGCTTTGCTTCCAACGTTCTCTGGGATGAAATTGTCAAAAAGAACCAACCCATCATTGCCATGCGGACAGTCTCCGGAGGACCTGTCCATAGTTTGCGGGATGTACCAGGCTTCGCATGGAAAGACTACCTGCAGAAACGCGCAGTCGAGGTGGCACCCATATTCGAGAGATCCGGTATCAAGAGCTGGACGGAATTTTGCGTGCGGTTTGCGCACAGTTTTCCGCTCGTAAAGGCAACAGTGGGTTCTACTGCAAAAATTCCAAACCTTAACGAGTTCCTGGCTGCAAAAGATCACCCAACGCCACTACCCGAAGCCATCGTTCAGGAAATTAAAGCCCTGCAAGCCAGGTGGTCGGATGAAGTCGACATGCATGCCGAACTCTGGAGCATGTAGGAAGATTGCTAATTGATAGGAAGAAAAGGGGGTAATCAGAAAAGGAGAGGACGATATAAT
>JADGQB010000221.1 GCA_017882145.1 Anaerolineales bacterium | reverse complement strand
ATATACGACCCGCCCAGCTATGGCCCGAAGCACGCCTTGCTTGTGGTCGACAGCCACTATTGGCCACTGGAGTGGGCCGGACTTGGTACATCCGAAGCACACTTGCGGCTAAACTCCCGCTGCCAGCCCGGCAATGCCACCTTCACCCTCCAGAAGACCACCCCCTTCACCGCCAGGCTGTCCGATGCAACCGGCAACATCCTGGAGACCAAGACCTTCACGCCCCTCCCGGCTGTGTCGCAGTTCCATGACTCGCTGGGCTACTATCCCGGAATGCGCTACCGGCCTGCGAACGACAGTTTGTACTTCTGGGATGCTGCAGCCAGCCTGACTGTGCCGGCGCAGGGTGTTTACACCACCAAGATCACCAACCTGGACAGGACCCCAGCTACGGATCTTTATGGGGACGATCTTGGCGACACCATCCTCGGCTCAGGCAACCCGCGCGATTCCGGGGTCCAATACGGCGTGAATATCGCTGTACAAGATAAGGCCAGGGATGGCAGTTGGGGCAAGATCACGGTCTGGAATGCCACCTCCCTGGGCAACCTTACTATGAAGGTCGACCAGAACAAGGCCTCTCCAGGGGATACCCTGAAGTACCAGCTCAAGGTACGCAACATCAGTCCCGCCCCGCAGACTTACTCGGTCAGCGACCTGCTTCCCCCCAATCTCAAGTTCTTGAGAGGCAACTACTACCACAAATCAACGAACACCATCGAATGGAAAGGGACGCTTAAACCGAATGAATCCAAGACGATCGAGTTCTCGGTGATGGTCAATAGAGACACTCCGCTTGATACCGTGATCAAAAACGAGGCCACCCTGTCGGATGATGCCAACGGCGCCGTAGCCTCTGCCTCCACCACTATCGTGAAGGATAATCACCACCACCATCATTATGATGACTAAGGAGTCTCCAAAGTACGCGGCCTGCCAATCCGAATAAGTCATGAACAATTGACCTGAAGGATCTGGTCGAAAGGGTCAGGCCTCTTGAATAAAAGCCATCGGGACTTTGGGTCCCGATGGCTTTTTCTTGTTATTCTCTCGCCCGCAGCCTACCGCAGGTGCCGGGCAGCCTGTTCAGGGCTGCTTATTGCAGCGGCCTGCAAAAAACCACGGTCTGCTCGCTGGCATGGTATTCATACCGGCCTCCGGACGCATTGAGCAGGATACTTTGTCCCGATATCAAAATCGAGCTGTCATCCCGGGCGATACGCTCCGTCGTTTTACGACAATAGAACGCATTGGCAGAAAACTCCTGGCCGATGACGGCTGTAACTGTCACATCTTCAACAGCCACCCCCAATTTCTGAGCCAGGTCCTGCCTGGCCTTTTCGATCTGGGCTTCGAGCCCGGAAGGGATGGGCACTACGGACGGTAAAGGGGCTGGGGTCATGGATGCTCCAGGTACCTGGAATATAACGGTTGCGGTCGGGTCCACTTGTGAAACAACCATCGGTGAGGTAGCAATCGGTTGAGACAGTGCCTGCGGTGACAGGCTGTGGAGCGCCTCCTGGGTGGAGCTGGCCGAACAACCCACAAGCAGGACTGCGAACAGAAGAATTATCAGAATGGATTTCATTTCTTTTCTCCAGATCATACCACTTACACTGTAACCTGGACGCTTGTTTGGGATAAAAAGTTCCATTTGGAAGGCACTGAGCTGAACAAGCGCCTCCCGAATCAATGATTCAGGAGGCGCTAACCCAACCTTATCCCTGCAGAAATCCCGCTGCCCGCCAGGTCTACCCCACCTCCGGTAACCCTGGCAGACGCCTGGTCAGCGTCCCGGACCGGGAAAATCCCCGGACACTGAAACGGATCGATTCCGCTCGTCTTTTACAACCATAACGCTCGAGGCTGTGCTTCCTGTCACAGGAATCGACTGGTACGCCGGGCCGGATGATTCCACTACCTGGCCCGGCGCAGGATGTGTATCCGAGACGCTCTGCGAAGGAGGAAACAGGAAGTTGAAGAACCCGATCCTGCCGTTAATTAGCGGTTGATAAAACGTCAAGGCAATCGCCAGGACTACCAGTAATCCAATTATCACTAAAAACCCGATCAGGGAATATTTTTTTACCATGATCTGCTCCTTTTCATAGGTAGTACTCCATAAGCACCAGCGATCTGACTGGGATGCTCATCTCAGGGATTTGAAACTGAACTTACCTCTTCAGAGTAAATCTCATGGGGAGCGCCACGGGCGAAAGCCGGTTCGCGGCTGTCTTGATCTGTGCTTTCACCACCTCCAGGGCCAAACCGGAGTAGTCATCAAACAAGCCCTGGGGTCGCCTGCAAATGTTCGATTTTCTAATGAGCGGGATATCTGTTCCGTATTCATCTCTGATAAAGGCCATTCTTGAATACGGATAAATATGATTATATTTATACTAATTTATCATATTGTTTATGAAATGAACAGAGAAAAACCCAGGCACCCAATAGTACTAGCGAGGGAGGCCTATAGAGCTTCCAAAATACGATAATTTATATCTCATTAGTGTATAATGCCAAAATCAGAGGAAGGAACCGCTTCCACCTGGATCCAAGCCAGAGTTGCAGCCGCTTCCTGTAGCCCTGCCAATGCTTGCAAAGGAGAAAAACTCATGTTATCCGATATGAAACAGACCATGTGGGCAGACCCGGCTATGGTCGCCGGGGACGTGTACAAAATGGTAATGGAAAATGAGCGTGTGCGCGTCTTCGACGTCCAGTTCAAACCTGGTCAAAAAGCCGAAATGCATGGGCATCCCGACCACGTCATTTACGTTCTTTCCGACTACACCCTGGACCTTAAACTCCCGGATGGCAGCAGCCAGGTAATCCCCCTCAAAGCCGGGCAGACCTTTTATATGAACGCCGGCCCGCATGCTGCAGTGAACATCGGGAACACAGACGGGCATGCATTGGTAGTCGAATTGAAAGACCCTCAACAGTAGATATGGAATACCGTGAACTGGGACGAACCGGCTGGAAAATATCCGCCATCAGCCTTGGCACCTGGGCAATGGGCAGCTTGTGGGGTGCGGTGGATGAGCGCGAGAGCCTGGCCACGCTCAACCGGGCGCTGGACCTGGGTATCAACTTTTTCGACACTGCCGATGCTTATGGCAGCGAGCCGCTGCTCGGGCAGTTACGCCGCCAGCGCCGCGAGCCGTTCTATATTGCCACAAAAATGGGCATGGGCGTGAACCCCGATCCGCACGGCTATACCCGCCGGAATCTGACTTTTTTTGTCGAGAGCAGTTTGCATAATTTGGGTGTGGAGACGATTGACCTGATGCAGCTGCACTGCCCGCCCATTCAGGTTTACAACCCGGAAGTCTTTGGCATCCTGGATGACCTGGTGAAACAGGGCAAGATCCGCCATTACGGCGTCAGCGTGGAGCGTATCGCCGAGGCCGAGCAGGCCATCCAATTCCCCAACGTTCAATCGGTGATGATCATCTTCAACATCTTCCGCCAACGACCGCTGGATGAATTTTTCACGAAAGCTCAACGCAAGGGTGTGGGAATTATCGTGCGCGTACCCCTGGCATCCGGTATGTTGACCGGCAAGATGACGCCCGCCAGCACTTTCGCACGCGACGACCACCGCGCCTTCAACCGGCAGGGCCAGGCATTCGACCGCGGCGAGACCTTTTCAGGCGTGGATTTCGCCACCGGGCTTAAAGCCGTCGAAGAACTGCGTCCGCTGGTCCCGCCCACCGCAACCATGGCGCAACTGGCGCTGCGCTGGATCCTCATGTCCGAGGCAGTCACCTGTGCCATCCCGGGCGCCAAGCGTCCGAGCCAGCTTGAGGAAAATATCCGGGCAGCCGACCTGCCGGCGCTTTCAGATGCCGACATGCAGCAGATCCGCGCGATCTATGACCGCCACATCCGCGCCTCCGTGCATGCGTTGTGGTGAGTTTCCCGACATCCTGAATGGAGAATAAATCCGTTGTGGCTCTCGCCGCTTCTGACCGGCTCACCTGAACAACCAAATCCCCCGCCCAAACTGGACGAGGGATTATTTATTTTGGAAAGCTTATATTGATTTAGCCCAGTTTGTGCTGCTTTACGAAATCTTCCAGGACTCCGTCCAGGTTGGGACGGCCGATCTCCTGCAGGTTGTAGTTGACCCGGGTGTACGGTTTATTGATCTTGATGATCCGGCTCAGGTCGATTGGGGTGCCAATAACGACCGAGTCGCATTCGGTGCGGTTAATGGTGGCTTCCAGATCCTTCAACTGCTGTTCGCCGTACCCCATGGCCGGCAGGAGCACGCCGATATTGGGGTAGGTTTTGAAGGTCTCGCTGAGTTTTCCGACCGTATACGGGCGCGGGTCAACGAAGCCCGCTGCGCCGAACTTCTGGGCGGCCACCACGGCTGCGCCAATCTTCATCTCGCCATGCGTCAGGGTGGGACCGTCTTCGATCGCCAGGACCATCTTGCCCTTGATGACCGATGGGTCATCCACATCCAGCGTGGAAGCGGCATCCACCACGATGGCTTTGGGGTTGATCGCGGCAATATTCTTGCGGACGGTCTGGATGCCGGCCGCGTCGGCGCTGTCCATCTTGTTGATGACCGCCACATCCGCCATGCGCAGGGAAATCTCCCCCGGATAGTACATCAGCTCGTGGCCCGGACGGTGAGGGTCCACAACTGTGATCTGCAGGTCAGCCTTATAGAAGGAGAAGTCGTTGTTGCCGCCGTCCCACAGGATCACATCGCAGCCTTTCGGATCCTTCTCGGCCGCCCGCAGGATGGCCTCGTAATCGACGCCGGCGTAGATGACGTTCCCGCGCACCACGTGCGGTTCATATTCTTCCATCTCCTCCACGGTGCACTTGTATTTGGCCAGGTCGGAGACCTCGGCATAGCGCTGGACCTTCTGCTCCAGCAGGTCGCCGTATGGCATCGGGTGGCGAATGGCGACCACCTTGAGACCTTTGGCCATCAGGATCTCGATCACCCGCCGGGAGGTCTGGCTTTTGCCGCTGCCAGTGCGCACTGCGCAGACGGATATAACCGGCTTGGTGCTCTTGATCTGGGTATCTTTGGGACCCAGCATGCCAAAACTGGCCCCGGCAGCTTCCACGATGGCACCCGTGGCCATCACTCGTTGATAAGTGACGTCGCTGTAGGAGAAAACGCATTCATCAACGTTGAGATCCTTGATCAGCTTCGGCAGATCCTTCTCGTCGAAAATCGGAATACCTTTGGGATAACCCTTACCGGCCAGCTCGGCCGGATAGGACCGCCCGGAAATATCCGGGATCTGGGCAGCGGTAAATGCAACCACCTCATAGGCTTCATTGTTGCGATAATAGGTATTAAAGTTGTGGAAATCCCTGCCAGCTGCTCCGATGATGATCACTTTCCTTTTACTCATGGTTCCTCCGTTTAATTTTTTTTAATTCATACAAGTCAGGCACCCAGCGTGGCTACCATGACCGCTTTGATGGTGTGTACCCGGTTCTCGGCTTCGTCAAATACCAGCGAGGCGGGACCTTCGAAGACTTCTTCCGCTACTTCCATGGATTCCAGGCCAAATTTCTGAAAGATCTCTTCGCCAACCTTGGTCTCCCGGTTATGGAAAGCAGGCAGGCAGTGCAGGAACTTTACCTGCGGGTTGCCGGTCATTTCCATCACCGCCGCGTTGACCTGGTAAGGAGCCAGCAATTTGATGCGCTCCTCCCAGACGTTGGCCGGTTCGCCCATCGAAACCCATACATCCGTTTCGATGAAATCACAATCCTTGACTCCGCTTTGAAGGTCTTCGGTCAGGGTGATCCTTGCGCCGGTCTGTTTGGCAATTTCAAGCGCACTCTCCACCAGGAAGTCGGCCGGTTGGACCGATTTGGGCGCCACCACGCGGAAATCCATGCCCATTTTCGCCGCGCCGATCAGGAGGCTGTTGCCCATGTTGTAGCGGGCATCCCCAAGATAGGCCAATTTCATCTCCCGGAAAGGTTTGTCGGTATGCTCGGACATCGTCAGCAGGTCTGCCAGGATCTGGGTCGGGTGGAATTCATTGGTCAGGCCATTCCAGACCGGTACGCCGGCGTATTTTGCCAGTGTTTCCACACGCTCCTGACCAAAACCACGGTACTCGATCCCATCGTACATCCTGCCCAGCACCCGGGCTGTATCCTTCAGGCTTTCTTTGCTGCCCATCTGAGAGCCGGTGGGCTCGAGATAAGTGACATGCGCACCCTGATCATAGGCAGCCACTTCAAAGGCGCAGCGCGTGCGGGTGGAGGCTTTTTCGAAGATCAGGACGATATTCCTGCCTTTCAGGCGCTGTTCCTCGATGCCGGCATACTTGGCGGCCTTCAAATCTGCCGAGAGCTTCAGCAGGAATTGCATTTCCTGCGGAGTGAAATCCAATTCCTTCAGGAAGTGGCGGTTCCGGAGATTAAATGCCATAAATCATTCCTTTCTGCGATTCTTTTTTTTTATTTTTGAGTCACTTTCGAGTATAACCGCAAATTAACCGCTGGGCCAACCTCCCAGGTTACAGGTACATCCTGTTTTTTTGTTATGCGGAGTCCGATGTCTCCGACATCGGAGAACACGAACGTTGCACTCCAAAATCTGGAGATTTTGGACTCCGGAACGCCATCCAGAATCCCATTTCAGATCCAACCTATGATATAAAAAGCCAACTAAAAA
>JADGQB010000220.1 GCA_017882145.1 Anaerolineales bacterium | reverse complement strand
GGTCAATCCGGCGGTACGTATGCGCACCGAAATAATCCCTCTGGGCCTGGGTCAGGTTGGCGGGTAAACGCGCGGAGCGGTAAGCGTCCAGGTATGCCAACGAGGCGCCCAGAGCAAGAACCGGGATACCCAGACCGATGGCGGTCTGGACGACCAAACGCAAGGCCGTCTGGCGGCTTTCGATGGCAGTGCGGAAGGAATCATCCAGAAGCAGGTTGACCAGGGCCGGGTTACGGTGATAGGCAGCCATAATATCGCCCAGCAGGCTGGCGCGAATAATACAGCCGGCGCGCCAGATGCTGGCAATCGCGCCCATCTGCAGATCATACTTGTATTCATCGGATGCGATTTGGAGCAGCCCAAGCCCCTGGGCATAGGAGAGGATCTTGCTGGCATACAAAGCATCCCGGGCGGCATTGATCAAGGTCTGGCGGTTGCCTTGAAATGCCGGGAGCGGCCCGCGGATCAATTTACTGGCGTCGAGGCGCTGCGTCTTCAAGCTGGAGAGGATACGGCTTTCCACAGCCGCGTTGATGGTGGGGATGGGGGCGCCCACATCCAGGGAATTCTGGCTGGCCCACTTACCGGTACCCTTCTGCTGGGCTTCATCCAGGATCAGGTCCACCAAGGGGAGACCTGACTCAGGATCCATTTTGGTGAAGATATCGGCACTGATCTCAATCAGGTAGGACTTTAGTTCACCCGTATTCCAATCGCTGAAAACGGCGTGCAACTCCGAAGCCGAAAGGCCCAGGCCACGGTACAGCAGATCGTAGATTTCTGCGATCAACTGCATGTCGCCATACTCGATGCCGTTATGTACCATCTTGACATAATGGCCGGCGCCGCGCGGCCCCATATAATCAACACAGGGTTGGCCATCTTCGGCTTTCGCTGCAATGGCGCGAAACATTGGGGCAGTGGCATCCCAGGCAGAGCGCTGCCCGCCGGGCATCAGGCTGGGACCCCACAGTGCACCCTCTTCGCCGCCTGAGACACCGGTGCCGATGAAGTTGAACCCTTCTGCCTCCAGGGCTTTATTGCGGCGCTCCGTATCCAGGAAGAAGGAGTTGCCTCCGTCCATCAGGATGTCACCGGGCTGCATATGCGGCTTGAGGTTCTGAATGGCGCTATCCACCGGAGAGCCGGCCGGTACCATCAATAGGATCCGCCGGGGTTCTTCCAATGCAGCCATCAAGGCTGCTGGGGTATCAACGCCGATAATCTTTTTCCCGGCTGCCGGCCCATCCAGAAAAGCTTTGACCTTGGTTGAGTCAAGGTCATAACCAGCCACCGGAAAACCATTCCGTTCCATATTCAATGCCAGGTTGTGGCCCATCACACCCAGGCCAACGATACCAATTTTAGATGTCATAATGCTTGCCTCCTGATCTAAACCATCTTCTTCTGTATTGCCTGTGCGATGGCCGCTACACGATTATCAACACCCAATTTTGCCAGGATGTTACTGACATGATATTTAACAGTCGAGAGGCTGACCACAATCCGTTCAGCGATCTCGGCGTTATTCAGGCCTTCGACCATTAATTTCAATATCTCTTTTTCGCGACCAGTCAACAACTCTGTCTCAGTAGCATGCTGCATGGCGCGCACCAGCGCCTGGGCTGCCTCAGGGGAGAGTGTCATTTTGCCGTCTTTGGCAGCCAGAATGGCGGCCTCCAATTCGTGAGTTGAAACGTTTTTCATCAAGTAACCAATTGCCCCGGCTTTCATAGCATTTTGCACCATATCATCTTCCTGAAAACTGGTCAGGGCGATGATCTGAATGGAGGGAGTCTGTCCCTTGATCAAGCGAGTGGCAGTCACACCGTCCATGCCAGGCATCATTAGATCCATCAAGATCACATCCGGCCGCAACGATCTGGCGCGAACCACTGCCTGCTCACCATTTTCAGCCTCGCCTACCAGGACAAAGCGCGGGACTACAGACAGGAAAGCGCCCAGCCCCGAACGGACGACGGCATGGTCATCCACAATCATGACCCGGATCTTGGATTCTTCATCCATTTTGGCTCCAATTTTTCAATCACGCTGGTATCTGCCGGAATGATTTTACTCCAAATAAGTGGAAAAGCTGGATTTTCGGTTTGCGAGGGATCGGTATTCCCAAACAATGAGGATCAATTATTGTGATAAAGAGGGAAAAGAGCAGAGAATAGAGAATAGGAAGAAAAGAAACTGATCTATTGCATGTTTTAGGTATTAGTATTTGGTTTCGTGTGGACGGTGCTTCGCATAGGCATGAATTAAAGGATTTTAGGTGTATCTATTTGGAAATTGATCCTCTCAAGAAGGGGTTGAGTTATGCTGTTTTGAGGTGATTTATAGCAGGAAATGCAAGAAAATTTGATGACTGGTAGTTGACCAGTTTGGTTAAAAGCTATCTCTCAACGTTTACCGATCCCTGAGGAAATTATGCACTCACAAGGGTGCTATAATATTGTGGATTGGCATGCAATAAGCCTTTTCATTATCAAGAAACCATTTTAGAAGGATAATCCCTTGCCAAAAACTAACTATCAATACGAAAAGCGCCAAAAAGAGTTGGATAAGAAAAAGAAGAAAGCTGAAAAGACGCGGATTAAAGAGGAAAGAAAAACCATCAAACCCGTGGAGAATCCAACTCAGGTTCCGGAGAAAGAAAACATATCAGATAACCAATGACCTAGCCGGATTGGACAAGGTCACGCTGTGGCAGCAGCCAATAATGAACACCACCTCCCAAGGATCCGATCCTTGGGAGGTGGTGTTCAAACAGGGTTTGATGAGCGGAGAGGGTGGGATTCGAACCCACGGTGGCCCGAAGGGCCACAACGGTTTTCGAGACCGTCCCATTCAACCGCTCTGGCACCTCTCCGAACAGCGGCGAAATTATATCCTATTTTGTGCAAGAAGCAGTACAATCACCCCCATGCAAATTAACGAGCCAGTCATTTCTTCCAGCGACAGTGTACGCGCCACCTGGGCTGAAGTCAACCTGACACGCTTGAGCCGGAACCTGCAAGCCATCCGTGCGCATGTCGCGCCTGCCAGGGTGATGATCATTGTCAAGGCGAATGCTTACGGACACGGATTGGCAGAGGTGGCGAAGACAGTTGGGCCGCAAGCAGATTATGTTGGCGTGGCAGTGCTGGAGGAAGGAATTTTCCTGCGTGAGTTGGGGGTAAAAGCTCCAATCATCGTCCTGGGGGGAATCTGGGGCGACCAGGTCCCGCAGTACCTCAAGCATGACCTAACCCTGACGGCCTCCTCGGTGGAACGCCTGGAGCAGATTGATGGCGTGGCTGCAAAAATGGGGGTCAAGGCGAGGGTCCACCTGAAAATCGATACGGGTATGGAACGGATCGGGGTTCATTATTACAGCGCCCATACCTTACAGGAAGCTGCACTCAAATTAAATAATGTCGAAGTGGAGGGAATTTACTCGCACTTTGCCAACGCTGACATGAGCGACCTTACGCATGCCCGCCTGCAGCTGGAACGTTTCAAAGAGGTCCTGCGATTTTACGAAAAGAACAGCCTGCCGATGCCGATCCGGCATATGGCGAACTCGGCTGCGATCCTGCAGCTGCCGGAAAGTCATCTCGACATGGTGCGGCCGGGGATCATGCTTTATGGTGTTTATCCCGCTGCACAAGTGCTGCGTACGGTGGAAATACAGCCGGCGCTGGCCTGGAAATCGCGGGTAGTTTATTTCAAAGTGGTCAGAGCCGGACATCCGGTGAGTTATGGGTCTACCTGGCAGTCCGACCATCCAGTGCGTATCGTTACCGTGCCGGTCGGATACGGTGACGGATATTTCCGCAGCCTATCCAACCGGGCGCAAGTCATCATTCGGAACCAAAAATATCCGCAGGTGGGGCGGGTGTGCATGGACCAGATGATGGTCAACATCGAGGCTGATTCGGGTTTTAATGGCGATGAAGTTACCCTTATTGGTGAGGCGGGTGAGGCTGCCATCACCGCCCAAGACCTGGCGGATTGGGCTGGTACAATTCCATATGAAATTTTGACAAACATCAATACACGTGTACCGCGAGTCTACTTTACGGAGGATAAAAACTAATGGATGCTCCCAAGCCTGCCAAGCAGACAGGTCAATTTAATCTGGAATCAATCGCCAACTTTATCAAAAATTATTGGACTGATTACCTTATCACGTTCCTGATCGCCGCAGTTATAGTGGGAGCTGATCAGTGGGCGAAAGTGCTGGTAAGGGCGAATGTCCCACTGGGCGGAGACTGGCTGCCCAAAGGGCTAGCCTGGCTGATGCCCTACGCCCGCATCCGTTACTGGTATAACTCGGGGGCGGCCTTCGGAATTTTCCAAAACGGGAACCTGGTCTTCACCATCCTGGCGATCATCGTTGCCTGTGCAATCCTTTACTTTCTGCCGCGCACTTCCCGCAAAGATTGGTGGCTGCGCCTGGCGCTTGGGCTGCAATTCAGCGGCGCAGTTGGAAACCTGGTCGACCGCTTACAATTTGGGCATGTGACTGATTGGATTTCGGTTGGAAATTTTGCAATCTTTAACATCGCAGATGCAAGCATTTCGGTTGGAGTTGCAGTCCTGGTATTGGGTGTCTGGATCAATGAAATGGCTGATAAACGACGTCTCGCAGCTACAGCACCTGACCCGGCAGCCTCCCACGAAGAAGTACATGTGTCGAATGAAGATGAGGGTAAGAGTGAG
Organism: Anaerolineales bacterium; assembly: GCA_017882145.1. Taxonomy (GTDB): domain Bacteria; phylum Chloroflexota; class Anaerolineae; order Anaerolineales; family Villigracilaceae; genus UBA877. Next base: position 1,969 of record JADGQB010000220.1, on the reverse strand, counting down.
TGACCGGCTGGAGGTTTTTCAGTTTGAGAAAGAAGAGAAGGAAAGGCTGGATGTATTCCTGACGGCGTGTCTGCCGGAATTTTCGCGTTCACGTATCCAAGGGTTGATCCGGGACAGTTTTGTCACTGTGGATGGAGAAGCAGTGACAAAAACCGGGCGGGACCTGGAACCAGGCGAGCGAGTCGAAATCCATATTCCCCCACGAGTTCCGAGCGGTTTAATTGCCGAGAACATCCTGCTGGATATTGTCTTCGAGAATGACGATCTGATGGTGGTCAACAAACCAGCCGGGATGGTAGTGCATCCATCGCCCGGACATGACAGCGGCACCCTGGTGCACGCAGCACTAGGTCATGCTCCGGAGATGGAAGGCATCGGCGGAGAGGAGCGACCGGGAATCGTTCACCGGCTGGATAAAGAGACCTCCGGCCTGATCGTGATCGCCAAGAACGAACAAGCTCATCGCTGGCTGCAGGATCAGTTCCGCACCCGCACAGTCGAGAAAATCTACCTGGCATTGGTGGATGGAAAACCCCCCACGCCCAGTGGACGCGTGGAAGCCCCGATCGGACGGAATTCCACTCACCGGAAATTGATGTCGGTGGTCCCGCTGGAGAAGGGCCGGGAAGCGGTCAGCGAATACCGCACCCTGGAAAATTTCCCTACCCATACATTGCTCGAAATCCATCCCTTAACCGGGCGGACGCACCAGATCCGGGTACACCTGGCATTTCTGGGATGCCCGGTGGTGGGAGATACAGTATATGGAAAGAAAAAATCCTCGGTTGTATTGAACAGGCATTTTTTGCATGCTTATAAGTTGAAGATCATTCTTCCCGGGGAGAAATTGCCGAGAATATTTGAAGCCAGCCTGCCAGTAGAGTTGGAAAGAGCATTGGTAGAAGTAAGAAGGAAAATTTGAGATATGAATTATATTGACCTGCGTTCCGATACTGTTACCCAGCCCACCCCGGAAATGCGCGAAGCCATGGCAAGAGCCGAAGTGGGTGACGATGTATATGGGGAAGACCCAACGATCAACCGCTTGCAGGAAATGGCCGCTGAAAAGATGGACAAAGAAGCCGGGCTTTTTGTGGCGTCCGGGACGATGGGCAATTTGATTGGTATCCTATCGCATTGCCAGCGCGGGGATGAGGTGATCCTCGGAAAAAGAAACCACACTTACCTGCATGAAGCCGGAGGGATTTCTGCACTGGGCGGTGTCCACTCATGCCAGTTACCCAACCAGCCGGATGGGTCGTTAGCGCTGGAAGATGTAGCCGCTGCCATACGTTCGGACGATCCGCACGAACCGATCACGAGGCTGGTCTGCCTTGAGAATACCCATAACGGCTGCGGAGGGGTAATCCAGACTGCGAAGTATACGCGCCAGGTGGCGGAGTTTGCGCATGAGCGCGGGTTAGCGGTGCACCTGGATGGGGCACGCATTTTCAACGCGGCGGCTGCCCTGGGAGTGCCGGCCAGGGAACTAACCGGGCCGGCGGATTCGGTCACGTTCTGCCTGAGCAAGGGATTGTGCGCGCCGGTTGGTTCGGTGCTGTGCGGGTCGAAGCCGTTCATTGCCAAAGCACAGCGACTGCGCAAGATGCTGGGCGGCGGGATGCGGCAGGCCGGGATATTGGCGGCGGCCGGGATCGTTGCACTTGAGAAAATGAGCGGAAGACTGGTGGAGGACCATGCCAGGGCAAAGAAATTGGCTGGCGAATTAAGATCGATTCCGGGAATCGTCCTGGATCTGGGTATGCCGCCAACAAACATGGTTTTTCTATCCCTGACAGAAGCTGTAAATTGCAGTACGGAAGAATTTATCGATAAATTGGAAGCAAGCGGCATCCGGATCGGGGCGACCGGCGAACGGAAATTCCGGCTGGTGACCCATTACTGGATCGATGATGCGGGAGTGGAAAAGACGATCGCGGCTTTTCGCAGCGTGCTGGCGGGATTGCGA
>JADGQB010000219.1 GCA_017882145.1 Anaerolineales bacterium | reverse complement strand
AGCCCGCCCGGATGTGATCGTGGCGACCGGCCGTTCAGATTATCCAAACCAGGTCAACAACGTGCTGGGGTTCCCATTCATCTTCCGCGGTGCGCTGGATGTACGCGCCAGGGCCATCAACGATGAGATGAAATTTGCGGCCTCCAAGGCGCTATGCAGCCTGACCCGTGAGGACGTACCCGATTATGTGCTGCGCGCCTACGGTGTGGACAGCATGAAATTTGGCCGGGAATACATCATTCCCAAGCCATTGGACCTGCGCGTTATGCTGTGGGAATCCACCGCCGTGGCGAAAGCCGCCATGGAAACCGGTGTTGCCCGCAAGCCGATCGATATCGACGAATACCGCCAACAACTGGCGCTGCGACAAGGCAAGGGTGCGCGCGTGCGCCAATTCTTTACCAACAAGGCCAAGACCGCCTCGCCCAAGAAACGGATTGTCTTTGCCGAAGGCGAAGAATCCAAGATCATCCGCGCCGCCCACCAGGTGCTGGAAGATGGCATTGCCAGCCCCATCCTGATCGGACGCCCGGAAGTGATCAAGAAGACCGTTTCCGACCTGTCCATCAAGCTCGACTGCCCGATCATTGATCCGAACCAATTTGAAAAGTATGACGAATATGTAAAGGCCTTCTACGACCTGCGGGCCCGCAAGGGCATGACCATGGCCAAGGCCATGAAACGCGTGCGCGAACCGAACATCATCGGCCCGTTGATGGTCAAGATGGGCGATGCGGATGCGTTTGTCTCAGGGTTGACAGCCGAATACCCGGATGTCATCCGCCCAGCTCTGCAGATCCACCACACCCGCCCCGGAGCGGCCCTGGTGATCGGCGTTTACATCATGATCGTGGAAGAACGCGTTTACCTGTTCACGGATGCAACCGTCAATATCGACCCAACCCCTGAACAGCTATCCGAGATCGCCATCCTGGCGGCTGATTTTGCCAAACAGATCGAACTCAGCCCGCGTGTGGCATTCCTGTCCTTCTCCAACTTTGGTTCAACCGATCACCCGCTGGCCCAGAAGATCAGCAAGGCAGTGGCTTTGACCAAGGCGAAGCGCCCCGACCTGGCAGTCGACGGCGAGATGCAAGCAGATACCGCCGTCGTACCCGAGATCGTGGAAGACCGTTATCCTTTCAGCGATGTCAAGGGTGCCAACGTGCTGGTCTTCCCGTCGCTTGAATCAGCCAACATTGCCTACAAACTGCTGGCCCGGTTGGGTAATGCCAAGGCGATTGGCCCGATCCTGCTCGGGATGGATGCACCCATCCACGTCCTGCAGACCGGCGATGAAGTGGATTCCATTGTCCAAGTAGCGGCTGTGGCTGCCATGGACGCCATGACTCGCAAATAAAACTCAGCTTCCCAGGCCAGAACTGACAGGTTCTGGCTCTTTGAGAATCTTCATTAAAGTAATGGGAAAATTGGGGTTGTTGGGCTGGCTTCTCCAGCCCGACAACCCTATTTGTTTTCCTTTATGACAGGAGTACCAATAGATCACAGTCTTTCCCGACCTGTCAGGTCTTTTTTGTGCTAGAATATCGATATGGACGCTTCGAGACGAATCGACTCTCCAACCGTGCAAACGCACAAGCGCCAGTTTGCCTGGCAAATCCTGGTACCGTTCCTGGTTGCAACTGCCCTCATCCTGGCGGTGGCTGTGCTGGTTGCCACCGGCACAGCCGATACGAACCGCCCGTGGGCGGACGTATCGATCATCTGGATGATCGCCCCGATGCTGGTGGTAGCCCTGGTCATGGTCACCGCGTTGAGTTTCCTGATCTACGGGTTCGCCAAGCTGCTGAAAGTAACGCCGAAATATACTGCCAAGGCTCAGTTTTATGTGGCCCAAGCTGCAGCCGGGATCCATAAGGCTGCCGACGGGGCCACAAAACCGGTCGTCTGGGTCCAGCAGGCCGGAGCGATATTTAAATCAATCTTCAAATTGTAATTTATCTATTGGGTGAAGGACCATAGGACGGACACAGTCCGTCCCTACAAGAAAGAAGGACAATTCATTATGGAAGAAAATGGCATCATTTCATTGGAAACCCAACCGGACACTTCCTGGAAGACCCAAACATTGCTGATCGGGGGCGTGCTGGGCGCGCTGGTGGGTGTCGGTGCGGCCTACCTGCTGAGCAAGCGCGCCGAGCAGAAGGGTACGCAACTGTCGATCACTCCCGGCAAGGGCGTGCAACTGGGGGTGTTGCTGGCCGGGCTGCTGCGCTCGATCTTGTCGCTGGGCGAAGACTGATCAAATCATACGCTTGAAATTGGAACTCAATGAAAAAGACGGCCGGTAAATGATCCGGTCGTCTTTGCTTTTCAGCTCTTTAAATCGTTCGAACCAGGTTTCCTGGGGCGAAAAGTAGAGGCGTCTTTACCAGTAGCTAGGCAAATGGCATGCCGAAGCGGCCGAGATGGGCTACCTGGCCCAAGGGCTTGCGGTTCTTCCTGCCTTTTCCAAGCCGCTTGACGGGATAGCCGAAGGGGACAACTGCCAGGACTGAGATTTCGGGCGGGATCCCCAGCAGCGGGTTGACCGCCTCCAGGCCCTGAAAGCCGACCCAGTTCGATCCAACTCCCTCGGACCAGGCTGTCAGGACCATCGATTGGATGGCGCGGCTGGCATCCGAAATAGCATACCGGGAGGTTTCCATCCCGACAACAACTACCAAAGGCGCCTGGGCGATATAGCGCCCGGTGCGCGCCAGGGCCGCAATCTTATCCAGCACGGCGCGCTCCTCGACAACAATGAAATGCCAGGGCTGACCGTTTATGCTGCTGGCAGTCAACCAGGCTGATTCGACGATGCGCCTGACGGTCTCCGGCGGGACTGGTTTATTCTGGTAAGCGCGTACCGCCAAAACGGTGCGCGCGGCTTCAAATACTTCCATAGGAACCTCCAATAATGCAAGGGCAATTCAGTTCTTCTGGCAAACCAGGCCTTTTAGATAAGCGCCTTCCGGGAATTGCAGCGCAACGGGATGGTCTGGCGCCTGCTCCAGGTGCTCAAGAATCCGGGCACCCACACCTGCATCCAGCGCGGCCGAGGCGACTATCTTCTGGAACAAGGCCGCGTCCACGCCACCCGAACAGGAGAATGTAACCAGGATCCCGCCCGGACGCAGCAACTTGAAGGCCAGCAGGTTGATATCCTTGTAGCCACGCGCCGCCTTTTCTGCCTGTGCGGCGGTTGGGGCAAACTTGGGCGGGTCAAGGATGATCAGGTCGAAGGAGCGGGCTTCATCGCGGAATTTGCGCAGCAGTTGGAAGACATCTCCCTCCAGAGTGGTGTGACGGGAAACCGGCAGCGAGTTGAGAGCGACATTCTCCCGGCAATGAGCCAGCGCATCGGCAGAGGAGTCGACTGAAAGGACAGACTTAGCCGCGCCTGCCAGGGCGTTGACGCTGAATCCGCCGGTGTAGCAGAAGCAATCCAGCACATCGCGCCCATCCGACATGCCGCGCACAAGCCGGCGGTTCTGGCGCTGGTCGAGGTAAAAGCCGGTCTTATGGCCGGTTGTAAAGTTGACCGTGAACTTCAGGTTGTTTTCGGTGATCGTGAGTGGGGAATGGTTAATCGAACCACGCAGAGGGCCTGTACAAAGAGGCAATCCTTCCAACTCGCGCACATCCGCATCCGAGCGTTCGTAAATGTCCTGCAGACCGGTCAGCTCAAGCAGGAGGCTGGCAAGTGTTTCCTTCCAATATTCCGAACCGGCCGTAAGGGATTGCAGGACGAGCGTATCAGCGTAACGGTCAACAATCAGACCAGGGATGCCATCCGATTCGGCGTGGATCAGACGCAGGGCATCTGTGGCCTGCGCCACGTGCCAGGTGTCACGCGCAGAGATTGCATTCCTGATACGTTTTCGAAAGAAATCGGCATCCACTGGCTCGGATGGGTCGAAGGTCCAGACCCGCGCCCGGATCTGTGAACTCGGGCTGTAGGCGGCGCGGGCGAGGAACTGACCGTCTGCGGACAGCAGATCCAAGGTCGTACCGGAACCGGGATCGCCGTCCAGGCGGTCGACCGCGCCGGAGAAGATCCACGGGTGGCGGCGCAGGAGGGATTTCTCGCGACCGGGTTTAAGGGTGAGAGTGGGCATGGAAGAATCTTACCACATGGGATCATGATGAAAGCGCCAAAAGAACCAAAGGAACCAAAAGCACCAAAGCCTCTTCGTCTTTGGTGCTTTTGGGGATGTGGTGCATTTGGGACATTTATTGAAGGATTCCGAGGTCGTGCCCGGCCTTTTCGATCACGCCCAGGGCGTAGTCGATCTCAGCCGGCTCGTGCGCAGCTGTGACGGTGGCGCGCAGACGGGATTGGCCCTCCGGCACCGCCGGGGAAACCACTGGCAGAACGAACAGGTCTTTGTGCTGGCAGGCCTGGGTTAGAGCAAAGGCACGCTCGTCGGTCCCGCACAATACCGGGACGATGGCAGTGGTGGTAAGCATGGTGTCAAATCCGGCCTTTTTCAAACCATCGATGAAATGCCTGCCATTGTCACAAACCTTTTCGATGCGCCAGGGTTCATCAAGGATGACCTTGAAGGCCGCGTTGGCCGCGGCGGTCTGGGCCGGGGGTAGAGCCGCGGAGAAGATGTACGCACGGCTGGCATGCCGCAGGTACTCGACAAGTTCTTTCTTGCCAGCCACGTACCCACCCACAGACGGGATGGTCTTGCTGAGGGTGCCCATTTTGATATCGATCACGTCATCCAGGCCGAAGTGCTCCTCGATACCGCGACCGGTCTTGCCGAGCAGCCCCACTGAATGGGCCTCATCGATCATCAACCAGGCGCCGTACTTCCGGCACAATTCAACCGTTTTCGGCAGGTCGAGCACGTCGCCGTCCATGCTGAAGACTGCATCCGCAACGACCAGTTTGGCTACATCGCCCGGCAACTGCTGGAGGCGCCGTTCCAGTTCGCCCATATCATTATGCTTAAAACGGCGGAACTCCGCACCAGACATGAGGCAGCCGTCCACGATGGAGGCGTGGTTGAGTTTGTCGGAAATGACATAGTCGCCGCGGCCCATCAGGGTGGAGATGACGGACAGGTTGGTGGAATAGCCGGAAGTGTAGGTAATGGCCGCTTCAGTATGCTTGAAAGCGGAGATGGTTTCTTCGAGCTCGGTGTGAATGGTCAACGAACCGGCCAGGGTACGGACTCCATTTGTACCGGTGCCGAACTTATCGATGGCGGCCTTGGCAGCGGCGTTGATGCGCGGATGGCCAAGCAAGCCCAGATAGCCATAAGAGGCGTACATCCCCATTTCACGACCATTAACGATGACGCGCGCCCCACCTTTGATCTCTTCGACCGGTTGGTTGTAGAAATACAGATCGTTTTCGCGCAGTTTCATTACGCGATCGGTGAAAAAATTTATACGGCGGGTGACAGCGTCGTCGGTGGCGTGAAAATCCATACATGGCTCCTCTTTTTTTAGAAAATCTGCGTAAGTATAGCACAGACTTCCGGGGGCTCAGTGAGCCGGAGAGGCAGGGATACGATGGTGGAGAGGTTTTTTTAGAACATCACTCCGCAATCGTAGTGCAGGATATTTACCTTTTGCACATCCAGGATGGCATGCGGAGAGAGGCGCTGGAGGGTGTAGGTCTGGCGGTAGAACCCGCCCCATTTGGTGAATGTTACGATCCGGACCTCGACGGTCTGATCCCCGATAAGGACGTGTGGTTCAACCTGCGGCAGAGAACGCGCCTTCAAGCGGTCCACCAGGGGCATGGGGCTTCCGGTTATATGGTCGGTGCTGGCAACGGCAGCCAGGACGGCGGCTTTGTCGCAAACAAGCTGCATATCATTGTAATTGGCATGCCAATCCAGGTAAAACTGGTTCCCCATGAGTGCAAGCAGAACGAATTGGAAATAGCCTTCGGGAGTGTCGTCGGTCTGGACGTAGTCCAGGTAATTGGGTGTTTTGCCGGCGGCGCTCATGTCCGCTTCAGTGGCATAAGGAGATTGGCTGGCGGGATAGGCATACAGAACCGGGTAGCCCCCCATGCCATCGAAGTGATAAACATAGTCCAATGCGTAGCCCGGCTGCATGGAGAGCTGGTCGAGTACGCCGAAGTATTGGGTCACATCGAATTCGCCGCCCTGTTTGGCAGGATTCTCCGCCTGGAAATATTTCGGAATCTTCAAATCCCGGGTTAAGCCAGACATATTGTTAACCATTGCCTGGCAGCCGGAGACCGATGCGCCGATCGGGGTCGCTCCGCCTCCGGCCGGGGTCAACCGGCAGGCGCCAACCAACAGAACCGGGATGAGCAAGAGAGTCAATTTTTTCACAGCATCCTCCTATCTCTTGATCGAAAGACCCAGATAATTCCCAAAAGGTTCCCTTATGGATTGAGCTTTACCACCAGGAACGGTGGAAAATCAAGGCGCGCTGCTCAGGCTGAAAAAGGGGACATCCTGCTGCCGGAAGCGCTTAAAGAGTTCCAACGACTCTTCCACCAGGATACCGCCCAGGTAATCCCGGATGTGACGGCGGACATAAGGCATCGCCAGCATCTGCTGCGGGTGGATGTTCACATCATACAGGCCGAAAACGATATGATCCACATCGCTCATTACCACCGCCCCCAGGCACATGACACACGGTTCGACGGTCGTATACAAGACGATCCCGTCATGGATGTGGTCATGGAT
>JADGQB010000218.1 GCA_017882145.1 Anaerolineales bacterium | reverse complement strand
CCATTCAGCGCGGATACCCCGGCTGCGGTTTTGATGAAGCAAATCCAGGATCCACTGCCCCGACCCGGTCTTTTTGTGCCCGGACTGCCAGAATCGGTCGAACAGGTGCTGTTCAAAGCGTTGGCCAAGGAGCCGGAGAACCGCTTTCCCAATATGGGGGTGTTCGCCGGCCTGCTCGAAACGCTCGCCCGCAACGAAATGCCCACGGTACTGCACGTGCCCCTGCCGGCCGGCGCCTCCCAGGCTACAGTGGTGAACCCGTCAGCAGCTCATCCAGCTGTGGCGGTTGCCACTCGTGAGGCTGCGCCCGCGCCTAAAAAAGTCGCAGGCTGGAAGATCGGGCTGATCGGGCTAAGCGGATTTGCCCTGGTGGGTTTATTCCTGGTGCTGGTGGTAGCTGCATTCCTCTTTATACGCAGCAGATCGCTGGCAAAGCCGCCTTCAGATAATCCAACCTCGGCGGTTGTCACGCAGCCAGGCCTGCCTGCCGAAAGGACCGCGCAGGCAACCGGGGCCGTGCTTCAATCCGGCACCGCAGCCGCTACGAAAGCAGCCACGCAAGTGACCCCGTTCCTCAGCATCAAGAATTTTCCTGAGGATATTCCCATTCTAACGGACAACAATGGCGACCTGATGACCACCACCACCGGTTCGGCGGCCGACAATTCTGCATACACGATTTATATGTTCACCACGCAGCTGTCGCTCCAGCAGGTCGAAGATTTTTACAAGAACGGGATGACGCAAAACGGCTGGACTTTCCTGAACAGCACCTCCGGAAATGACATGCTTTCGTATGCCTTTTCAAAGGGGGACACCCGCATGGTGCAGATCAGTATCATTTCTTCACAGGATAAGCCCGGGCAGCAAGTGATGATCATGGTCCAATGAGGGAAGCATGCTTTAAAGATAATAAGGCTCTCGCTCCGGCGAGGGCTTTATGCTGGTTATAGGGTCGGGAGCGTATTATGTTCAAAGTCAATCGTTTCTTCCTGCGCCGGGGAATCGCCATTTTCGTTTGCTCAGCTCTGATAGCAATTTGCTTTCTCTACAGCATCCCCGCCCGTGGATCCAGCCCTTCATCCACTGTAACCACCACACTGACCGTCTCCTTCATCGACGTTGGCCAGGGCGACTCCATCTGGATCCATGACTCGGACAACTTCGACATCCTCATCGACGGCGGAAAGCCGGCAGCCGGCCCAACCGTCCTGGCCTATCTGCGTGCCCATCTTATCGACGATATCGATGTAATGGTCGCTACCCACCCGGACAGCGATCACATCGGCGGCCTGATCAATGTCCTGAATGCCGCCGATATCCCCGTTGAGCAGGTGCTTTACAGCGGCTATCCCGGCGACACCGCCACCTGGACAAATTTTACAACCGCCGTGACCAACGAGGGACTGACTCTAACCACCGCCCAATACCCGGTCGAATATACCTGGGGCAGCAGCACGGCTCAAATTCTCAACCCAGTTTCAGGGCTCATCAGTCCCGAAACCAACGACGCCTCGGTGGTGGTACTGCTCAGCCACGGCGACGTCAGGTTTTTATTCCCAGGCGATATCAGCAGCAGCGTGGAAGCTGCAGTCGTAGCCCATGGCACCCCGGTGGCGGCCCAGGTCCTCAAAGTCGCCCACCACGGCAGCGCCTACAGTTCCAGCGCTTCCTTTCTTTCCGCAGTCAACCCGCTTGAAGCCGTCATCTCCGTGGGGACGAATACCTATGGCCACCCCTCCCCGGATACCATCAGCCGGCTGCTAGCCGCAGGTGCGCGTGTCTGGCGGACCGATCAGCAGGGAACCATCGTTATCGTCAGCACTGGCTCTGCTTATAACGTAACCGAACCCGGTGTGTATTTGCTATATCTTCCCCAAGTTATAAAATAGCGCCAGCGCTTGATCCATCGCGATGCAAATCCAGCCCTTCGAGTTTCATCTACAGCCTCCCGGCTCTCAAGCGTGCCAGCTTCTCCGCGATGCTCGCCTTCATTCGAGTTGTCTCGTCCGCATCCAGCCTGGCGCTCATCAGGCGTTCTCCATCGAACACTACCTCCAGCCAATCCCCCTGCTTCACTCCCTTCGGAAGCGCGTCCTGCCGGCAGGTAGAATTTAATAGATCATTGGAATTATTATTTTTAGGTCCATAGTTCTTCCTCCCGTTACTTATATACCTACCTTAAGCGGGTGGGCTGGCTGTCCATTAGGCTCGACAGTGATGACGACTTTTCCTCGAGCGTGTTCTTTTTCATAATACCAGAAAGCTTCGGAAGTTTTATTTAACGGATAACACCCATCGACAACCGGCATGATCTTCCCAGATTCAAGCAGTTCTTTAATAAAGGTCAGGTCTTCTTGACTCTGCACCAGCGAAGCGATAGTTGTTTTCTGCCCCCCGGTATTGGCATTTCTTTTTTTATTGCTGGCTGCCTGGAAGAGTTGAGCCAGCGAGCCACCCGCAACCACGTAGGTTCCTTCCGGTTTTAAAGCACGCAAATAATCTGAAATCGGATGATATCCGTTCACAGCCAGGATCAGGTCGTACTGCTGCCCGTTTTGGGTGAAGTCTTCCTTCTTATAATCGATGACATGATCTGCTTCAAGGGAACGCAGCAGGTCCAGGTTGCGTGTGCTGCACACCGCAGTGACTTCAGCCCCAAACGCTTTGGCAATCTGCACGGAAAACGTTCCGACACCGCCAGAGGCGCCATTAATCAAGACTTTTTGCCCTGGTTGAAGGTTTCCATTGGCACGGATTGCCTGCAAGGCGGTCATCGCCGCGACAGGAACAGCCGCGGCCTGCTCAAACGTCAGGTTGGAGGGTTTCAGCGTGATTGCATTTTCTTTGGCACATACATACTCGGCAAAAGTGCCACGACCGGTTGCACTGGGCAAGTACCCAAAGACCTCATCGCCTGGCTTAAACTGCTTGACGGTACTGCCGACCGCCTCAACCCGCCCAGCTAGATCCGCCCCGAGTATCTTGTTCTTGGGTCGCAGAAAGCCGCCCGGCATCAGGCGGATAAAGAACGGTTTGGCTCGCATCATACGCCAGTCGCGGGAATTTATGGATGCCGCATGAATTTTGATCAGTACTTCATCATCCTTCGGAGCAGGTTTCGCCAGCTCCTGGAGCTGAAGAACATCCGGTGAACCGTATTTTGGACAGACAATTGCTTTCATTTTCTCACACTCCCATTGAGCCATCTGTATAGATAGCCAATACCTATTCCAAGAGCGAGAATCCGTATGACGTTAAATATTGTGCCGATGAGGAAGTAACGCAAGACATTACCTGTCGCGAGAAAACTTGAGGGACCTCCGATCGAGATCGTGACAATGATCAGGACAATGAAGGTTAGCAGTACGGTTTTTGAAATCGGATCCTGTGTTGGAATCTTATCAAAGAAACGAAGCAGGAAATAGCTGACGCAGAATCCGATCACCAGACCGCCAAGCAATGCCTCAAGCAGCATTGGAAAATATGAAATTGAAAGAGCAGCTCTATACTCCGCTGCGATGGGAGTCAGGGAAATCGTGAAGTTTGCCAACCAGAAGGCCAAGCCTCCCGCGAAAGCCAGGATTAACACATTTCTCCAGATTACTTTTGATCGGGTCATTTTATTTTTCTCCTTTTTTAGACCTACTGCTTCTTGCGTAAATAACTGAATTTTCCTTGATCTATGGGTTCGAAAATAACAAGTTTTGATCCGGTTTTTTACGCAGTACTGTGTAATTTATTTTTGATCCTTTGCACCCATAATCAGAAGCCACAAAGTAAGTCCAAATTCTGAAATAAATCCGAGCGGATAACTGATATAGGTTATTCCAACGAAGCGTATTCCAATGAAGCCTGGGAAAAGAAAGAACTGAAGAGCACTCATCAGCCAGACCACACAGTGAACCATCAGGATTACGCCCAAAATCTTGGGAAGGAAGCCGGACTTGAAAACCAAATAACCCAAAGGAAAAAGCCAGGCACCAAAGAATAACTGGGCGATCCCCAGGAACCCATATTTGTAAATATACAGAGATAACATCGCCAGGGCTTGCAGTTGACCGGTCTGGAATACTTTCAAGTAATCAGCGCCGCTTAAAAGGAGCTGGCTGGCAATTAGAAAAAGATCACTAAAACACGATACAGCGACACCGCCCAGGTTCAATAACAGGAAAAGCAAAGCGAGGTTCTTATTTACGGGTTTCAGCAACACGTACAAAGCCCAGGCCGTCAAGAGAAAAAGCACAGCCGCAACCAGATCGAGCACAAAGCCGATGCGGAATTGCCATGCAGATGCCATGATATTCCCGGCGGTTGTCGCAGCATCTCCCAATACAATCAGCTTGGAACGACCAAGCACATCTGCGAAGATGGAAACCACGAGGTAAATTAGATACAGGAACCCTGCGATTCTTGCGGTCTTTTTGTTCTTATTCATTTTTTGTCTCCTTTTTTGAACAGGGACCAGCCCGACAGGCCGATGCCCACAAGGTATAAAACGCTCTGAACAACATTCACCTGCCAGCGACCATGCCCAATATATGAGGAAGCGAAAAACGCCATCACTTCCACAAAGCCGATCACAAACACCAACATCCAGAAAGCTGATTTTTGACCGGCGATCAGGTTTTTGCGGATGAGCGGCCACGTCAGCACCGAGATAACCAGCGAGCAAGAATTGTACAGAATGGTGAAACTATTGAGCGCTGCAATGGTCCTGGCACCTAGGCTGGCAATTTCAGCCTCTGAAAAAGAAGCCACTTGCAAAATTGGCGAGTCCTTTTTGAGAACGATGACATAGGACAATATGATAAAGGCGAGTATGAAGTTGATGACGCACCATATTGAAAGAACAATTGAACCTTTTTTTAACATTTTGCTATCTCTTTATGATATGTTGAGTCCGCTTTTTAAAGTCTATTCCACAAGCATTTACATGGTACGGAGCGGCGAGAGGGAGGGCCTTCAGCCCACCCTCTCGCCTATAAAGCAAATCTATGCCGCGATCAACAGCTCGTTCGTTTCCGTTTTCCAAGACCTGGAAGCGATTACAGATGGATTGAATCCTTTAATGATCAGCCATACCGCAAGAACCATTTCTTGCAAGAATATTGGAAACTGTAATAGAAGAAAAACCGTCGAAAAAGGAACCAGCTGGCCACCTATCACTAACAAGGCGGCTGCAAGCGATGATGCGGCTGCTATGAGTCCCCAGCCAGATAGCCATCGAGGGATGAGTTTTGATTGATAAAATACATAGTAATACATCAGAGCACCCAGGGTAAAAGCGATCACCCCCAACTGGCCTGCCCATGTTTTTATCGCCAGTAATAGAGTGCCTGACACTTGAAATAAGGAAGCATTCGTGGCTCCTGCCTTTACATATTCGTGACTCAATGTGAGTAGTGATAGCAAGCCAACCACAGCAACAATATAGAGCATACCTTCCATAACTCTGAACCCAACCGAACCCAGGGCTAAAGCTTCATTATGTTTTCTTAAAACTGGATACAGCCCGATTGCAATACCAGCAGATGCAAAAGCCGAGAGTAAAACCAAGAGGCTTCCTGTAATCACCTGGTTTTCATTTGCAGAAATACTGATAAGATAATCCGGGGTATCCAGAATGGGGTTTAAAGGAATATTTCCCAGCATGTTCAGAACCGTTGCAATGATAAATATTACTCCCACACTTATTGCGGTCTTTCTGTAGTTATTCATTTTTTATCTCCTTTTTTTCTTGAACGATATGGATGAGTTTCATTGAATTGGACTTGGATGAAACAGTGATCGCCATCCTATTGTGTCCGCTTTTTACAAAGTACTGCAAAAATATTTGAGCCCAAATTGTCTGGTTTAGCCGTCTATTGGCTGCTTCGGTTCAGTTATTTTTGCCATGAGCAGTAAGGTCTATTCCATGAGCATTACCATGTAGCTGAACGGGGCGAGTTTAGGGAGGGCCTTCAGCCCTCCATATCTTCTATAGTGCAATTCTATGCAGCGCTCAAAAGCTCGTTCGACGCGGTTTTCGCAGGCAGAGAAGTGACTGCAGACGGATTGAATCCTTTGACGATCAGCCAACCTGCCAGAGTCAATTCATTCAAGCCGATTGGAATGCTCAATAAGGAGGTTGACGTTGAAAAGGGATCAATTTGGGTGAACATCGTAATGAGGGCTCCAGTCAAATGCAATAGGATCGCAACGATGCCCCAACCCGACAGCCACCTTGGAATGAGGTTGGATCGATAAAATATATAATAGTACATCAGAGCACCAATGCAAAAACCGAAGTGTCCCAACACCAGGGCGGACCAAAAATGAACTGCGTGCAGGGAAGCGCCTGCGGCTTGAAAAGCGGGAGCAGCAAGAGCGTCTGCTTTTACAGATTCCTGGCTTAATGTCAACAATGATAGTAGAGCGAGGGCAGCAACAATCTGGAATACGTTCTCGATGATCCGAAAACCAACAGCTCCAAGAGCCAGAGATTCATTATGCTTTTTTAAGATTGGATACAATCCAATTGCAATGCCTGCACATGCCAAAGCCATAATTAATTGAGCGAGTGCTCCCCCCATCACCAGGTTTTTATTCTCGAATATTTTGATAAGATAATTTGGATCATCCAGGATGGGTTTCACAAAAACAGGGCCGAATCCGCCTGCAAACCCAAGAAGGAACAACACGCCTACAGTTATCGCTGTTTTTCTGTTTGT
>JADGQB010000217.1 GCA_017882145.1 Anaerolineales bacterium | reverse complement strand
GCTCTTCCCTTTCGGACACGGCTTAAGTTACACCACCTTCGAATACCGGGATTTGCAAGTCAGCCCGGCGCAGATCAAGCCGGACGGGCAGGCCCTGGTCCGAGTGGAAGTAGTCAACACCGGGACGCGCCCTGGCGACGAAGTCGTGCAGCTGTATACCCATGATGTTTTGAGCGAGTGTGTCACCCGCCCGGTCAAGGAATTGAAAGCCTTCCAGCGCATCAGCCTCCAGCCCGGCGAGCACCAGGTTGTTGAATTCAGCGTTGGCCCCGAGCAGCTCTCGTTTTATAATGAAAACATGCAGCGCGTGGTTGAGCCCGGCATGTTCGAGCTTATGCTGGGCGCCAGTTCTGTCGATGTTCAAACTGTTCAATTGGAAGTCGTTCCGGAGGGGCGCCCCCCCGGGTCGCCCCTCCTTATGTAATGCGAGGTCTCTATGGAAATTGCCATCATGATCGAAGGCCAGGACGGTCTGACCTGGCCGCGCTGGCAGAAGATCGCCGCCCTGGTGGAAGACCTGGGTTTCGCCGGTCTCTACCGTTCGGACCATTTCACCAACGCGGATGCCCCGGATAAAGATTCGCTCGAGTGTTGGACCTCCCTGACCTGGCTCGCCAGCCACACGCAGCAGATCGAGTTCGGACCGCTGGTCTCTCCGCCTGCCTTCCGTCCCCCGGCGCTATTGGCGCGCATGGCGGCCGCCGTGGACGACCTCTCCGGCGGACGGCTGACCCTGGGTCTCGGCGCCGGCTGGCAGGAACGCGAGCACCATTTATTCGGCTTCGAGCTGCTGGACTTGAAATCCCGTTTTGACCGCCTGGAAGAAGGCCTGGAAGTCATCACCCGCCTGCTGAAAAGCGACCAGCCGGTCAGCTTCGAGGGCCGCTATTTCCAACTGCGCGAGGCGACTTTATTGCCGCGCCCGCAGCGCCCCGCCGGTCCCCGCATTCTGATCGGCGGCAACGGCCAGCAGCGCACCCTGCGGTTGGTTGCGCGCTATGCGGATGAGTGGAACGCCACCTTCCAATCCCCGGTGGGCTTCGCCCGCCTGTCGGCCCGGTTGGACGAATACCTTAAAGTAGAAGGGCGCGCACCCGGATCCGTCCGGCGCTCGATGATGACCGGGCTGCGTTTTGCGCAGACCCGCGCCGGTTTGGAACGCAAACAGGCCGGGCGTTCTGTGGAAGAGTTGCAGGGACGCGGATTTATTATAGGGGTGGGGGACCAGATTAAACCGCAACTGGCTGCCCTCGAGCAGGCCGGTCTGCAGCGCATCATGCTGCAGTGGATGGACCTGGATGATATGGAAGGCCTGTCCGCCCTGGCAAAAGTTGTACTATAAAGCGCAACGCATGGAATATTTTATTTTACTAAATAACGCCGTCTCCACCCAAACCGGGCCCACTGATTGGCTCTTCTGGAACCACCATAATCAACACCAGGTAAATGATGATCGGCAGTCCCCCCGATAGGATGCTCGCAACGATGTAGACCACACGTACAACCGTGGGGTCAATATCAATGTATTTTCCTATTCCGGCGCACAAACCGCTCACCATCCGGTTATCACGCGAGCGATAGAGTTTTTTAGGTTCGTTCATCATAAAGCTCCTTCAGCGATGGTAAGGTTTTACACGTAAACGCTCCGCCTGGCTACACATTCCTCCGTGCAATCGGGCTCAAATAGCCATCCAGCGCGGCATCCATCTTTTCCAACGACTCGCATACGAAGAAAATCGGATTGAACGCATACACCGTCTTGGGGAGCTGGGCGATCATTTCCAGGTCGAACGGCGCCAGGATCACCTCGCCGCCCAGGTAATCCTTGCGGTCGATCCCCAGCTCATGATACAGCCCCTGGACAACGTTCCAGCCGTGCTCCTGGGAGGACATCTGCCCGTGCTGGTGCAGCTGGTTCACCCCGGCGATGATCCGCTCGAGATCGGTCCTATGCGCCAGGTATTGCTCCTGGAGTTGTGCGAAGATATCCGCGCGGTAATCGATCACATTGTCACGTCCCAGCCGGTAAAACTCCATGATCGTATTCGATAGCTCGCTGCGGCCGGAGATCGTCCCGGCTCCGAAGATCTTGAAGCGACCGTCTTCCACCACTATTCCAAACTCGGTCGTGTACCACGCCAGGCGTTTAATGACTTCCCTCTCTGCGGCTGTTCCCTTAAAGTAAGCCGGCGCGAAGCGGTCCTCGATGCGGGCATAGAAGGCCTGGGTCAGGTAAGGCAAATGGCCGACGATATCGTGGAACATATCCGGTTCCGGCGTAAACTCCATCTCCCGCCGGGAGCGCAGGTAATCCGTGATCAGGAAGATGCGCTGCGCAAATTTCTTATACCAGTCATCCGCCAGGGTGTAGCGCACCGCGGTGCGCTGGATGCGCCAGCCGGTGCGCGGCTGGATGCGCTCGTTGAGATAAGCCACGCTCGGGATGCGCTGCGGATCGAGCTGCAGCAAGGCTATTCCATCTATATAGGATTGGCACAGATGCTCCAGCAAATAAGGCTGCTGGATGCCCGCGAAAAGATCCTCCCAAATCGCATGCTGATCGTCGCTGAAGCTGATTTCCTGGTCTTCAAGGGTATATTCCTGGGCGCGGTTCAGGCCGGCCTCTACGATATCCCCCGTATTAATGCCCTGCTTTTGGTTCGTGTTCATAGGTCTACCTGAAATGAACTGCACTCGCTACCGGTTAAGTCTTACCGGATGATTATACTTATTTTCTAATTTCTGCGTACCGGCGGATGGGGGATTTGCCTCCCCCTTTAAGTCCTAAAATAGGTGGGAAAGGAAAGCTCCAGGTGAGTAAGGGCTTGAAGTCATAACCGGAAGTAGGATAAGTATATTTGAGCATTACTTTGCCATCTGTGACTGTGGTTGCATTTCTGAAGAAATATTTAAGGTTATTGTTTTTTTCATGCGTATGTCCTATACTTATAAGCATAAAAAAACAAATAATCACTTTCTAGAAAGGGGATACTTATGACTGCTGAATTTGTAGATGCACTACAAGGTTATGAATATTACTTGAAAGAGAGGGGAAAATTAACTATCGATCAAGTAAATATGCATTTAAAGAATCAAGGCCGTAAATCGATAAGTGCAAGGACTTATGGACATTATATTAAATTGTTAAGAGAGGGATTTAGGAACTATATCCCAGTTAACCAATTTGACGTATATCAAACTCTCGGCAGATTGCAAATGGCGGCCGATAGAAGAAGATATGGACGAGAAAATTCTGAGCTAATTATTCAGGTTTCTGTTGATCGTGTTAAATGGCAAAATGGAACAGTAATAAATCAATCTCTTGTAGGATTCGGTATTTTATTAGAACAATCATTTGATATAAACAAATCAGAAAGAATATGGATCCGTAAAGATGGCTATAAAGATATTCCTGGCACGCTGGTTTGGAAAAAAATTGATAAAAATGTTACACAATTAGGGATAAGAGCTTTTGAATTTATTGCCAAATATCAACTTGAAGAAGAAGAAATTGTGAAAAGATTAACAGGAGTTTTGAATATTACGCGGTCGCAAGTGGGAAAAATAGGTTGGGAACAGCTAAATAGAATGATTGGTCAAACAAATCTTTTGTTAACCACACTTAACGAGCTAATTTACTCGCTGGATGCACCGATGGGGACAAAAACCAAATTGGCTCGTCCAATATTGGATTCGATAAATTTTGGATCACCTGGAGAGTTACAAGCAAGGATAGATTTTGGCGTTGCAGAAATACTGAAGATACTTATAGAGAAATTTCAATATTGGCACATTGATAAAGAAAAATACATCCACGAGAACAGAACGAGAGAACTAGAAAACGCAAATTTAGGGATCGAAGTTGTTAGAAATGCGATTAAACTGAAAAGCGATGCAATCAATGCAGGAATGTCTGAAGAAGCCATTTCATTTGTGCTTGAACCAATAAAGTCTGTATTCAAGGTTAAGGAATTGCCAAAAGGATTATTTGAAACAGGTACGCTTGAAAGAGGAGTTCTGTTGAAAAGGGTATTGCCAATAATCGCTGAACTTCTAGCTGGAGATGATCCTGATTTTAAGATAAAGGTATTCAAATCTAAATGAAGAATGGATAAATCTTTTGAAAATACCCTTACTCAGCGGCCGGCGGCTTCACGTCTCTGGCGTGAAACAGCCTCGATGGTGACCGCGGCTGCCAGGACACCCCCGGTGATCATGAACTTGATCGGTGAAGGCAAAGCCAACAGATCCATCCCATTGGATATCGATTGGATGACCAGGGCTCCCAACAGGGCCGACCAGACACTGCCGCGGCCTCCAAAAAGGCTGGTCCCGCCAATGACTACCGAGGCGATCACGCGCAAGAGCAAGTCGCCGCCTCCCGAGGATTGGTTTGCGGCAATCAGACTTTAAGATTAATGGAAAATCCGTGCCCTAAAAGTACTGCTTCCCTCAAAATTGGGTATTGACATTCATTCTTGATTTTGCTACAATACTTACATCATGTAAGTAATAATAACATGGTGTAAGTAACAACCCCATTAAACTTGGAGTTTTATGGCTTACCCGCTTACGATCACCGCTTCCGCCATGCGCGATATCAACCGTTCGGCCATCCTGGAGATCATCCGCCGGGAAGGCCCGATCTCCCGCACCGCCATCGCCGAAGGATTGGATGTCAGCCTGCCGACGGTCATGCGCATAGTGGATGGCCTGGTCGCAGAAGGCTTTGTCCGGCTGCAAGGGACCAGCGAATGGAGCGGCGGACGGCGCCGCCCGCTGCTCGAGTTCAATTCGGATGGTTTTGTGGTGCTGGGGGTGGACATGGGCGGCACCAAAATGTACGGGGCAATTTCCGACCTGGGCGGCCACATCCTGGATGAAGTCAATATCAGCCGTCACGGCACTTCCGGGGAGGACAGTTTCAATTACCTGACCACTTTGATCGACAAATTACTGGCCAGCCCCAAAGTGGAAGGGAGGCACGTGCGCGGCATCGGGGTGGGGGCGCCCGGGGTCACGTTTCACAAGGAAGGTATCGTCACCTGGGCTTACACCCTGCACTGGGATATGTTCCCGCTCAAGGCCAGGCTGGCAGAGCGTTACGACCTGCCCATCACGGTCGACAATGATGTCAACCTGGCGGCACTGGGCGAGCTGTGGTTCGGGGCCGGTCAGAACGTCCAGGATATGGTCCTGATCGCCATCGGCACCGGCATCGGCGCAGGCGTGATCATCGACGGTGCGCTCTACCGCGGTTCGAAAGAAGCCTCCGGCGAGATCGGCAACCTGGTCCCCGGCCGGGAGTTCCTGGGGAAGAACTACCGGGATTTTGGCGCATTGGAGAGCGCCGCCTCCGGCACCGGCATCGCTGCCCGGGGGCGCGAGCTGCTTGATTCCCAACGCAGCCCGGCGGAACTGCTCGACCTGACGGCCGAAGATGTCTTCGACGCCGGACGCAGGGGCGAGCCCTGGGCCTGGACTGTAATTAACGAAACCGTGGATTACCTGGCGATTGCCATCGCCAACCTGGTGGCATTCTTCGACCCCGAACTGGTTGTGTTGGGCGGGGGCGTTTCCCGCTCGGCAGATTTGCTGATCAAACCCATCCTGGCCCGCATCGATGGGGCCATCCCCAATCCGCCCAAACTGGTTGTCTCAGACCTGGGCTTGCAGGCCACGGTCATGGGCGCCATCACCAACGTTCTGCACAACACATCGAATTTCTACGTTGTCCATAAGCTGTCATAAGCAGCGCCAGGTGTGATCTGGCCCGAATTTACATCAAAAATCCAAAAGATACAATTTGTAGAAGGAGGTGGTTCTGGAAAAAATAGGCTCATTTGAAATTTGTTCCTACCAACCATTCAAATCATTCGAAGGAGAAGATTATGCGTACAATGAATAAGCTATTGATGGGGATGATCTCAGCCATCCTGATTTTGAGTGTCGTCGGTTGCGGAGCCAAGACCAGCGGCCCCGTCACCATCCACATCCTGACCCAGGACCAGGCTGGCATGAAACCCGCCGAGATCGACCAGATTGCCCGCGATTTCGAGGCCCAGAACCCCAACATCAAAATTGTCATGGAATATGTCGGCTACGATGCCATTCATGACAAGATCACCACCGGCATGGCTGCTACACCGCCCGCCTACGATGCCTCCATGATCGATGTCATCTGGCCGGATGAATTCATCAAGGCCGGATACCTCCTGGATGTCACCAGCCGGGTTACTTCTGAAATGAAATCCGGCATCTTCCCATCCGCCTGGAACGGCGTCACCCGCAACGGAAAAGTCTATGGCATGCCCTGGTTGATGGATACCAAGTACTTCATGTACAACCAGGATATGCTGACCCAGGCCGGTTTCAGCGCTGCCCCCAAGACCTGGGAGGAACTGATCGATCAGGCCAAGGTGATCAAGTCAAAAGGCCTGGCCGAATTCCCGATCATCTGGTCCTGGAACCAGAAGGAAGGCGTAGTTTGCGATTTCACCGTCCTGCTGTACGGCAACGGCGGCTCGTTCCTGGATGCCAGCGGCAAGCCCGCTTTCAATAACGAAAAAGGCGTTCAGGTCCTGACCTGGATGAAGCAGACCATCGATGATGGCCTGACCAACCCCAGCTCGATCAGCTCCGATGAAAACGCTGTCCGTGATAATTTCGTCGCCGGTTCCTCCGCCTACGCAGTCAACTGGCTCAACCAGTATGCCGACTCGAATAACGCTTCCATCTCGAAGATCGT
>JADGQB010000216.1 GCA_017882145.1 Anaerolineales bacterium | reverse complement strand
GCTGCCGGGATCGCAAGCGCAACGGCTTTCCTGGCTGCCTGCGGAGTTGCCGCTAACGGGCAGTCCGCTGTTCCGGGTGCACCCACCTCCGTACCCGGCTGGAGCGCCCTTACGCCCACACCCAGCGCTCCCGTCCCCGACAACGCCCAGGGACAGACCGCCGATGAACTCGGCAATAAACTAAATCTCTTTGGCGACATCACCAACTACAATAATTACTATGAGTTTTCCGAGGACAAGCAGGCGCCTGCAGCCATGTCCCAGAGCTTTAAACCCTCTCCCTGGTCGGTGCAGGTCGGTGGGATGGTGCAGAACCCAAAAACCTACACAATTGAAGACTTGCTTAAGTTCCAACAGAAGGAACGCATCTACCGCCTGCGCTGTGTGGAGGCCTGGAGTATGGTCATCCCCTGGACTGGCTTTGAGTTGGGCGATCTTTTAAAAGAGGTTCAACCTATGACCAGCGCCAAATATGTAGCCTTCACCACGCTCATGGATACAAAACAATTTCCGAATGAGGCCAGTTCGCTTTACCCCTGGCCTTATACCGAAGGGCTGCGTCTGGATGAGGCCATGCAGCGGCTGACTATCCTGGCCACTGGTATGTATGGGAAACCGTTACCTAATGTGGACGGCGCCCCCATCCGCCTGGTCGTGCCTTGGAAGTATGGTTTTAAGAATATTAAGGCCATCGTAAAGATCGAACTGACCGACAAGCAGCCGGCGACTTTCTGGAACACGATTTCTTCCAATGAATACGGCTTTTACTCCAATGTCAATCCGAACGTCGACCACCCGCGCTGGTCGCAGGCTACCGAGCGCCGCATCGGCGAACTCAACCGGATCCCAACCCTGATGTTTAATGGTTATTATGATGAGGTTGCATCCCTGTACACCGGCATGAATCTGAGAGCGAATTATTAAAGTGCAGAAAAAGACCCAATTCCCCTGGCTGCGGATCGCCGTCCATGTTCTGGGCTTGCTTCCCTTGCCATACTATATCTATGCCTTCTACACCAACCGGCTGACGATCAATCCGGTCCAGGATCTCGAACAGATCTTTGGGAGGATCGCCATCTATTGGATGGTTGCCACACTGGCAGTCACTCCGCTCTATACCCTGACCGGTATTCGCGACCTGCCGAACCGCCGTCGTGCTGTCGGACTGTACGCGTTTATGTATACCTGCTTGCACTTGCTGGTTTTCTTCGGGCTGGATTATGCCTTCAACCTCGCCCAGATCTGGAGCCTGATAACTGGCAAGGTTTACCTCTTGGTGGGAGTTGTGGCTGTGCTCCTGCTCATCCCCCTGGCAGTCACCTCTTTCGACTACTTCATCCGGAAAATGGGCAAGAATTGGAAGCGTCTCCATTGGCTCGTGTATCCGGCTGTAGTGGTCTCGATCCTCCATTATGGCCTGGCCCAAAAAGGCGACTTGTTCACCCTGCGGGGCAATATTCTCCGGCCATTTCTGTGGCTCCTATTAACTATTTTTCTGCTGGCCTTTCGCCTGCCTCAGGTCCGCAGGTGGGTCAGTGGTACCCGCCGCAAGTTGTTTGTCCGCTTCCGTAGGGTGCCCCAGGCCAGTAAGATCGATGCCGGATAATCCCTGTTGGAAGGCCATTTCCTTTGACGCCGCGTGGTTTATGCTATATCATGAGCATATCCCATGCGGCGTTTTTATTTTCCGCCCAGCTACGGAGCCTCGTAATGCCGAACCAGCCCAGCCTGATCTATGACCGACCCGCAGAGCTTTTACAAAACCTGATCCGCTTCGACACCACCAACCCACCCGGCAATGAACTTGCCTGCATCCAGTATATTGATGGACTACTTAAGGATGCCGGGATCGAAACCCGTCTGGTGGCACGCACACCCGGGCGTCCCAACCTGATAGCTCGTCTGAAAGGCACAGGTCAGGCCCCACCGCTGATGCTTTACGGCCATGTGGATGTCGTCACCACCCAGAACCAAAAATGGACTTACCCGCCGTTCGAAGCGCGGCTTGTGGATGGCTACATCTGGGGTCGCGGTGCTTTGGATATGAAGCACGGCATTGCAATGTATCTGGCTGCCATACTGAAAGCCAAAGCGGAGGGTACACAGCTCCCCGGCGACATCATTTTTTTAGCCACAGTGGACGAGGAAGCCGATTGTGAAGATGGCGCGAAGTTTCTTGTAGAAGAACACGCCGGTCTATTCGACGGCGTTCATTATGCCTTGAGCGAATTTGGCGGCACCAGTATAACGCTGGGCGGCAAACGCTTCTATCCCATCCAGACCTCTGAAAAACAGATATGTCCTGTCCGTATCACTTTTCACGGAACCGGTGGCCATGGAGCGGTGCCCGTTCGTGCCGGCGCCATGTCCAAACTCGCCGCTGCCCTCACCCTCCTCGACCGGCATGCCCTTCCGGTGCACGTCACTTCCCAAACCCGCCAGATGGTTGAAGCCCTTGCAGCCGGCATGGGCGGGATCACCGGACTGGTTATGCGCCAATTGCTTAATCCTTTGCTCACGAATCTCCTTCTCAAGACACTCGGTTCCAGTGCTTCCACCTTCTCGCCCCTCCTGCATAATTCCGTCAGTCCCACCATGCTCAGGGCCAGCGAAAAGCGAAATGTTATCCCTTCTGAAGTCACGCTGGAACTGGATGGACGTCTCCTGCCGGGCTTCACCGCCGCCGAACTGGAAAAGGAGTTGCACAGTCTTCTGGGACAGGATTGCACTATCGAGGCCTTCCTGCCATTTCCGGGACTGTCCTCAACCGATATGGGCTTGTTCGAAACTCTGGCAGCACCCTTGCGCGAACTAGACCCGCTCGGCATCCCCATCCCTTTCGTCAACTTCGCAGTCACCGATGCACGTTTTTTCTCCAAACTGGGCATTCAGACCTACGGTTATACCCCGCTCCAATTTACAGAAGGGTTGGAACTGACCAGCACCATTCACTCTGCCGATGAGCGCATCCCGGTGGCTGCTTTGGATTTCGGGGTCAATGCCGTTTTCAAAGCAATCCAGAGATTCCATTAGCGTCCCACCTGGGCAGTAAACATATTTCAAGACGAGAAGGAGAAAGTATGCCGACTACATCCGCCCAACAAGCCCTTGCCATCCTGCGTCAAGGCAGCCAGACCTTTGTCTGGTATGTCATCCCGTTGATGGCCTTTGTCTTCTACGTTTACACCGTGGAAGCCGAAAAACGTAACTGGAACCTGGTCCTGGCCGGCCTGGCCTTCTGGGGCATGGACTGGCTCAACGAGATCATCAACGGCTTGGTCTACCACTTCACCAACTACGCTCCCATCTGGGGCGCGCCTGGTAAAACCGCTTTCCTTATTCTCATAGGGCTCAATATCGAAATTTGTTTCATGTTTGCGGTCTCGGGCATCATTTGGACCAAAATGCTGCTCCCAAATCAGAAAACCCGCATTTTGGGTATCCCCAACCGGGCTTTCATCGCGGTCGTCGGAGCGGCTTTCTGTGTTTTTGTCGAATATCTGCTTAATTCCGCTGGTGCGCTTACCTGGGACTATGCCTGGTGGGGACGCGGCGCACCCTGGCTGATTTTCCTGTTCGGTTACCTGACCTTCTTCATTGTTGCATTTTGGGTCTTCGATATGAAATCCATGAAGAACAAGTTCTTAGCCGTCGGAAGCATCTGGACGATTGCCATTCTTTCCCTGATCGCATTTATACCGGTCTTGCATTGGATATAATAGCTGTATGACTCTCATCCAGAGACGGATATTCGCTCTGCTGCTGGTCATGGCAGCCGTTGCCTTCGTCCTGTTTGCTTTGCCCAACGCGGTAGCTTCCCAAAACCTGTCCATGGTGCAAATTTTCCAGCCGGATGAAGCCGCGCCTCTGCCTTATATCTTCCAAATGATCGCCCCCGCTCCAACCCTAAATCTGGCCCTCCGGCATTTCATTTTCTACGAGTATTACTATTATGGGTTCCCGTTCTTTGCAGCATCCGGCTTGCTCCTGCTGCCCCTGCAATGGCTCGGCCGCTTGGGCGACATGCCGCTGGTTATGCTGGTCCTGCGCCAGTTTATCAGCGTGCTGCCAATGCTTGCCGCTTTGTTATTGCTCGTCTATATGCAGGATGGCTTCCGCAGCTACCGATCGCCGGTTTTGTTTGCCCTGCTGCTCATTGTGCCGGCGGTACTGCAGAATAATTCCTGGTACCATCCGGACGGGATCACTTTTCTTCTGGTGGTACTGACGATCTTCTTCCTTATGCGCGACAATTTGCGCTTCGGATGGAATTTCGTTTTGGCGGCTGTCATGTGCGGGATTGCGACCGCAACGAAACTGGTTGGGGTTTATTTCTTCCTGGCAGTGGGGATGACTCTGGTAATAGGTTTGGTGCTCAAGAAAGCTTCCTGGAAGAAGTTGGTCGGGATGGCTTTTGCCTTCTTCTTCACAATGGGTCTGGCTTACGTGGCTGCCAATCCATTTTTACTATCCCACTGGGCTCGCACCGCATACCAATATATCCTGAACAAACAGGGCGGGCTGCTCGCGGATGGCTACGGCGTTTTTTATGCCAAAGGCTTGCTGGAATCCTGGCCGCTCGTACGATCATCTTTCGGAGCTGCACCTTTCCTGCTGATCGCATTGGGCGCCGCAATCTGGGGAGCCTGGCGCGGACCGCAGCGCCTGCTGCATGCCTTGATCCTGGCCTGGTTTATTCCGCTTACCGTGACGGTCTTCTATCTGACGCATTTTAAATTCCAATATTGGCTGCCGGTCGCACTCCCGCTCATCTCCTGCCTGGTGATTCTCCTGCCGGAAAAATGGAATAAAGACAGATCCGGGCACCTGGCGCTTTTCACCAGGCTGGTACTGTTATTGGTAATACTGGCCCAATCCGCCCTGTTCGTACGCGCCAACGTTCAAACCTACAACTCGCGTCTCAACCGGGCCGAGACCAGTACCAGCATCAAATTCTATGTACAAATACTGGCAACCCTCCAACCATTGCCGGATAATAACCTGCATGTCTATTATGATTATCGCATGTATGTGCCCGGGAATCCCGGTTGGAAAACCGATACGAATTTCGATCTTCTCGAGTACGGCTACATCAACGACAATAAATTCGATGTGCTCTTGCTTCTCGAACAACGAATCAAAGATTATCTTAATCCGAATGCAGTCGGCATAGATCCGGCGTTATTTGCCTCCAATCAACAATTTTACCGGGATGCCGACAACGAAACGATCACCGGCTACCACATGGTTTACCGTGATTCTTTTGCGCTGATCTATGTAAAAGACGCACTGTTCTCGAAATATTATTTAAAATAATCTCGACTGGGTGGAATTGCCAGGTGCTTATTGGTTCCTAATGTAAAAATCCTGCCAGGGGGCCATTCGGCGCGATGATGGATTGCAGTTCGGCATACGGAACGACAACTTCCTGCGCTCCGGCTGCATAAGCAGCCACCTGGTATTCATCAAAAGTGATCAAAAGTCCATCCGGCGTGATGTTCCAATTCCCGTAGTTTTCCGGGAGGGGTTGGGCGCCGCTGGTAAAGGCTTCAAAACCGATATTCCTCGTTTTTAACTGAGCGATGCAGTAATTGGCAATTTGCTCGAGGTAATTGGAACCGGGCTTAAATAGTTGAGCAAGGCTCAAGTCTGCGCCAGCTTCCAGGTCATAAGTCACCGTTCGGCTGTGTGTACCGGGATGAGCCGCGCCTTCGATATAGATGTTGATGCTGAATTTTATGCTGATCAGGTTGCCCGGTGGTGATAAAAGCTGATATTTCTGGACATATGCGCTGCCAGCCAGACCGGGGATGGGCTGGGTCTGCGCCACATTGTCCTTGAACTTGGCAATCTCTTCCTGTGTAAGCAGGGCCATTTCGTTATTGAAATTGATCACCCGCTGATCCTCGCTCCGCTGTAAAAAAGGTGTCTCAGCCTGGACGGTATAGACGGGGGAGGTCCCGGCGTCGTTGGTTGGGTTCGAAACCAGGTTGACAACTTGGTAAAGTGGAATCGGGGTAAAGGTCGGGGTGAATGCTTCCATGGGTGGAACATTAGGTGTATTGGTCGCTGGTAGTGCAGTCGGAGTGCTCCCACAAGCCAACACGCTAACGAAAAGAATAATCAATGCGAACGCGGAAAGGATCTTTCGAGGACCGGATTGCATTTTGATCAACTCCTTCTAGTGATTTCCAGGTTGCTTCTGGATTTTTTCAGTGAGTCTCTCCAGACGATGGTTCAAATCTTCCAACCAGTGGTTATAGATATAGCGCGGGATGTCTAGCGTGTTGACCAGACCCACGGCGCTGCGTGTCCATTTCATTGCTTCCGGGTAATCGCGCCGCTGGTGTTCGTGATACTTTGCCAGTTCCACATGAGCATAAACATGTCCCTGGCTCGCTGCGCGTTCCCACAGTCCAACGGCAGTTTCCATATCGCCGCGCCTCTTTTGCAGGCGCGACAGGCGTTCCACAGCCAGCCAAAAATCAGCTTCAGGCATTTCCATTTCAAGGCCGCGTTCGAACAACCGTGCGGCTGTTTCCCATTGGCCCATATCTTCATACAATTTCGCCAGCGCCACCACATCCAGACCATGCTCAACCATTTCGCTGAACGGGTCGGCCAGGATGTCTGAGACATGCGTCAGCAGCGCGGCCATCGCTACCACATCCATGGCATTGTGGTAGAACACGCCTTTCAGCGGGCGCGCATCCCGGCTTCTCAGGTAATCAAAGTAAAGATATGGGATC
>JADGQB010000215.1 GCA_017882145.1 Anaerolineales bacterium | reverse complement strand
GAGATGAAATACGGCATCCAATACTGGAGTATCGGCAACGAGCCCACGCTTTTCGAAGCCCAAATCAAGCAGACCTATGACACCGTGCGCTTCAACCGGGAATGGCGGGCAATTGCAGTGGCCATGAAGGCGGTCGACCCCACGATCAAGTTGATGGGGCCGGAACTGCACCAGTGGGGCACCAGCCTGGCAACGACCCTAAAGGATTCCTCCGGCCGGGATTGGATGACCGAGTTCCTGAAGGCCAACGGCGACCTGGTGGATATTGTCACGGTGCACCGCTACCCGCTTTACAGCTCGACCGGCCAGGCATTCACGGTGGCTGACCTGCGAAAAGATACCCTGGAATGGACCGACATGGCGAAATACCTGAGCGGCTTGGTCAAGACCACCACCGGCCGAGAGATTCCGATCGCTTTCACGGAAGTCAATTCCAATCCCAGCCCGGTCCTAAAGGGGGAAGCAACCCCCGATTCGTTCTACAATGCCATCTGGTATGCGGATGTGCTTGGACGGCTTATCCAGCAAAATGTGTTCATGGTCAACCAGTTCCTCCTGGCCAACCGCAACGGTGGCCTGGGCCTGATCTATAACAGCGAAATCCGGCCGATGTATTATGTTTTTCAGATGTACGCCCACTTTGGAGATAAGTTGATCTACGCCAACTCGGGCACGGCGGAGGTCAGCATATACGCGGCCAGGCGGACGGATGGCAGCCTGACCATCCTGGTGATCAACCTGGCGGATGGCGGTCAGCGCGTGGCGCTGCAGGTCAAGGGGCTGACCCCCAGGCAGGCGCAGTTGTGGCGACTGGATGCCACGCACAATGCCGCCGATCTGGGCAAGCAAATCATTCCGGCGGATGGCGTTCTGGATCTGCCGGCGCAGTCGGTTTCGCTGTATGTGATAGGCAAATGAAGAATGTATGAAGTCAGAATGTAGAAGGAACATTTATTCGTGATTGGTCATTCGAGGATGAAACACTGGATATGAGCAGCCGGGTGTTGAGCGCTAATCGCCTGAAAGATCTATTCTGGCCGCTGATAAAAAGCCGCCAGACTTTCCTGCTGACTTTAACTGGTATTGCCGGTTATCTCTGCCAGCGGCCGGTTCCGATGGATTGGCCGCGTTTGGCCGGGCTGGTGGGCAGCATGCTGTTCACGATCGGCGGCTGCACCGTGCTCAATATGGTTTTCGACCGCGATATCGACTGCAAGATGACGCGCACCAATCGCCGCCCGATGGCTGCGGGGCAGGTCAACGTGGGAGCTGCCTCAACCCTGGGAGGCGGTTTGATTGCCCTGGGCCTGCTGTGGTCACTCAAACTCTCCTGGTTGTACTTTATCCTGGCCCTGGCAGGCGTCGGCCTGGATGTACTGGTCTATACCCTGTGGCTCAAGCGTCGGACAGCCTGGTCCATCTTCTGGGGGGGACTCTCGGGCGGGATCCCGATCCTGGCCGGCTGCAGCCTGGTTACCGGCCGGCTGGAGCTGGGAGGATTGCTCCTGGCGTTTGCCATTGTGTGCTGGATCCCCAGCCACAACCTGACCTTGAGCATACTCTATTCGGATGACTACCTTAATGCCGGCCTCCCCACCTTTCTGAACGTATATGGCCTCGCCACCGCGCTGGCCATCATGGCGCTTTCCAGCCTGCTGACCGTTACCCTGATGGCGGCCGCGTTTGGCTGGCTGCATCTTTCCCTGGCATTATTGGCGATTTCAGGCACCAGCGGCCTCGGATTGGTGGGACTGGCGCTGTATATCTGGAGACGCTCTGCACGCCAGACTGTGCGTGTTCTGTATAAATTCAGTTCTTTTTATATGCTGGCTGCCATGCTCCTGCTTATGATTGGCACGCTGCCATAATTCTCCCGGGAAGGGGAAGCCTATGACACAAAACTTGACTGAACATTTTGACAATCCCAAAGTCCAACTGGCAGCCTGGCACCGCAACTTGTTGGCCGCGGCGGCCATCCTGGGCATCCTGCTGATTGCGATGGGGGGCGTGTTGTGCGTCACCCAATCCATCCGCAGCTGCCCGGATTGGCCGGGCTGCTTCGGCAAGCTGTTTCCTCCGCTGGAGACCAGCCCCATCCTGGAATTCAGCCATCGTGTGCTGGCAGCCAGCACCGGTTTACTGATCCTGGCTTCGGCGATCGCGGGGCTGGCGCGGGCGCGGAAACTGGGATGGATCCTGGTGCCCCCGCTGGCAGCCTGTGTCCTGGTGGTGGAAGTCAGCTATTTCGGAGCCAGGGTGGTGCTGGGCGGCATTACTCCCGGATGGGCGGCGGTTGACCTGGGGTCGGCGCTGCTGGTGGTGGCGCTGATGGTGACTGCGGCCGTGTACGCACAGGCGCTCAAATCGCATCCGGGCTGGTCCGATAGGATCACATTCCGTAGTCCTTTGGCGAGGCTCGCGCTGTACACAATTGCAGTTGTATATATGGTGCTGGTAAGCGGCGTGTTGGTAGCTGGCAAGAATTCCATCAGCGCCTGCCTGGGCTGGCCGGTCTACAGTCCGCAGCTGGTTCAACTGGACGCGCACGGGATTTGGAATATTCTTCGCCTGGCCTTATCCGTGCTTGGCCTTGTGCTGATCGTCACGCTAATTATTCAGGTTTTGGACAAACGGCAGCAAAACCCGGCGGTCTTCCGCAGCGCTGCCTGGGTAATGACAGCCTTCCTGCTCGAGGCCCTGCTGCAGGGGCTGATGCTGGTCTATGGTTTCAAGGTGGCTTTGTTGATACCTTACACCATAATTGCAGCTGTTTTTTGGGGAGCATTGGTCGCAACCGGGGTGAGGGCTGGGCTGGATCCGCGCTGAGGTTGGTTGCCCTGGACAAAGGAGCCTATTTGATATAATCCAATGCCTGGAGACATTGGCAACGCAGACAATTAATGATCATCCTGCCGGAACCAATTTCATGATATAGGAGAATTTATTTGGGAAGCTACTCTGATCTAAACACTCCTGAGAGGATCTTGTTAGGACCCGGTCCAAGCATGGTACCGCCCCAGGTCCTGAGGGCGATGGCACATCCGGTTATGGGGCATCTTGATCCACAATTCCTGACCGTAATGAATGAAGTTCAGGATTTACTGCGTTATGTTTTCCAGACAAAAAATCCCCTGACTTTGCCCATTTCCGGAACCGGCAGTGCGGCCATGGAAGCCTGCATCGCCAATTTCATCGAGCCGGGTGACCGCATCCTGATTGGAGTCAACGGTTACTTTGGCGAGAGGCTGTGCGACATGGCGAGTCGCTATGGGGCTGTTGTTCAACGTTTGGATAAGCCTTGGGGGGAAGCTTTCGATCCGCAAGAAATCGAAGATGCCCTACGGAAACAGCCAGCAAAGATCCTAGCGCTCGTGCATGCCGAGACCTCAACCGGCGCGCTGACTCCGGTTGACGGCATGGCAGAAATCGCTCACAAACACGGTGCCTTACTCCTGGTCGATTGTGTCACGTCTCTGGGGGGTATCCCTTTGAAGATCGATGAATGGGATATCGATATTGCCTACAGCTGTTCCCAGAAGTGCCTGAGCTGTCCACCCGGCCTGGGGCCATTGACTGTGGGGGCACGGGCGCGCGAGGCGCTTCATAAAAGAAAAACCAAGGTCCCGAATTTTTATCTTGACCTGAGCATGATCGAACGGTATTGGGGTGAGGAACATGCGTACCACCACACCGCGCCGATCAGCATGAATTTCGCACTGCGGGAGGCGTTACGTCTTGTTCAGGACGAAGGCCTCGAAAATCGATATAAACGGCATCAACAAAATGCCAATTCCCTCTGGAAGGGATTGGAAGATATTGGGTTAAAGATGTTTGTGCCGCTCCAGCATCGTTTGCCTACATTAACAGTAGTCACGATCCCGGAAGGCGTTGATGAAGCGGATGTTCGCAAGCGTTTGTTGAACGAATATAATATTGAGATCGCAAGCGGTTTCGGTATGTTAAAGGGAAAAGTCTGGCGGATCGGATTGATGGGTTATTCTTCGCGCCAGGAAAACATTGATCTATTGGTTTCAGCTTTAGCCCGGATCCTCGCTAAATAAGCATAGAAGAATACCGTATAGGAGGCGAATGATGCACTCACTCGCAGGTGTTTATGCGGCTGCGGTTACCCCGTTGAAGGCAGATTTTTCTCCTGATCTGGAAGCCATCCCGCCTTTGTTGGATTTTTTTGCCGGGCGAGGCTGTCATGGGGCATTGATGTTGGGGACAACCGGAGAAGGCCCATCCTTTTCGCCGGATGAACGCCTCCAGATTTTACGCGCTGCCCTGGATGTCCGCACAGAGCACCCAGCTTTTCGCCTGCTGGCCGGGACCGGAACGCCCAGCCTGACCGAAACCATAGGCCTGACCCGCACTGCCTTCGACCTGGGGTATGAGGCCGTGGTAGTCTTGCCGCCATACTATTTCCGCAACGTAACCGAGGATGGACTGTTTGCTTACTTTTCCGAGCTCATCCGCCGCGCCTTCCCGGAAGACGGCCGGCTTTTTATCTATCACATCCCTTCTCTGACGGGCGTGACGCTCCCGCTTAGCTTGTTGAAGCGCTTAAAGGAAGCTTTTCCGCGCCAGTTTGTTGGCCTGAAGGATTCCTCGCATCAGGAGGACTTTGCCCGGCAAATGGGGGATAGTTTCGGGGAGGATCTGGCAGTGTTGACCGGCACAGACTCGTTTTTGCAGCTGGCTTTAGAATCACACGCCATCGGCTGCATCACAGCACCGGCGAACCTGATCTCTCCCAATTTGCGCCGTGTATGGGACGATTGCCAGGCGGGAGTCGATGCCAGCCGTTCCCAGGAGCACATAACCGCCATCCGGCACATCCTGGAGAAATATGCACCCTTCCCGCCGATCCTGAAGGCCTTGCTAGCCCGGCTGCATGGATTCCCGCTCTGGCCTGTTCGCCCGCCGCTGATTGAGGTCAGCGCGGAAAAAGTTGAACAGGCGTTGGTCGAAATGGAAGCCGAAGGCATCTGAGCTTATCTTTTTCAGGGAGCTCAACCGGAGGTGGGAGATTACATTGCAGTGGTATTCCCACAGGGGAGTCCACAGCAGGGAGGCAATGAGGGTGAATTCAGAATATTTTAAGGTTTGTCTACTTGACTATTGTGAATTATCGTGCAATAATGTAACCGGTTACTGTAACCGGTTCACTTATTCAAGAAACCAAACAATACCAGATGACCAGACGGTCTCATTCCATCACAATTCGTGATGTTGCCAAACAAGCGAGGGTATCTGTGGCAACCGTCAGTCGTTACATTAACCATAGAGAAACCGTCTCAGATGAAATTGTCAATCGTATTCGACCAGTCATGCAGGAGTTAAATTATGTACCGCTGGTGGCTGCCCGCAATCTGGCCTCGCGCAAGACCGGAATTATCGGCTTGCTGTCGTTTACGGTCGAGTACGGTTTTTTTGGCCCCCTGGTGACCGGCCTTGAGAAAACGCTGAAAGAGAACGGATACAATTTGCTGGTTGCCACCTACCCGCCTGATCATAATGATGAAATTGCACCACCCATTGGGCCGCATAATGCGGACGGGGTGGTGGTTTTTTCAAATACTTTGAGTGAAGAGCGACTGGCGGAATGGTATGGGATGCAATTCCCAATCGTTCTTGTTCACCGAACAGCACCGCATTCCCTGCCAATCCCTTGCGTGAATGTTGAGAATAAGACCGCATCCTTTAAATTAGTCGAACACTTGATTGAAGAGCATGGGAAGAAGCAGATCATTTTTATGCGCCCTTCGGGTTACCAGGAGGATGCACACTCGCGTGAACTGGCATACAAAGCTGCATTGAAGGCCCATTCAATCGTTTTTGATCCCAACCTGATCATCGGCGGCAACTACGACCAGGGTGCCGGACGCCAGGCCATGGAGGAATTCCTTGCGAATAATCCGCCCAGTTTCGACGCAGTCTTTGCCGGGGATGATGATCTGGCGGTGAGCGTAATCAGTGCACTTCAAAATGCCGGGTTGAGGGTACCTGAAGATATGGCTGTGGTTGGATTTGACGATCAGCGCTTTGCCAGACTGTTTGTGCCAGCGCTAACCACCGTGCATGCCCCGACCGAAGAGGTGGGGCGGGTGGCTGGACAACAAATGCTCAATGTACTACGCGGCCAACCGTTTGATTGCATGACAGTATTGCCAACCGAGGTCGTTATCCGCCAATCCTGCGGGTGCTGCCAATAAGAATTGTTTAGAGTACCTTTGCCCTTCGAAAGATTAAGATATAATTAAGAGCAAGGGTGATTATGCTGAATTAATATAGAAAGGAGGTGACTGGTTCGAAGAAATTCACATATGCCCAATTGTTACACCCTGTATATTATCAACCCTTCTACTAACCAAATACACACAATTTGAGGAGAAGAATTAAATGAAAAAGCAACTGTACGTTCTGGTAGCCCTGCTTGTAGCCGCTACCATGGTCCTGACAGCCTGCGGAACTGCGGCCCCGGCCACTACGGCTCCCGTCGCGACCGCAGCTCCCGCCGCCACCGGCCCAGTCCTGATCCGCTGGAGCATTGGTGTTGGTACCGGCGCTGACCCGGCCCAGGTCACCATCGAAAACGAAGTGGCCGCTGACTTCAATAAAGCCCAGGATAAGATCCACCTGATCATCGAAGTCATCCCGAACGCCTCCGCCCGCGATACCATCTCCACCGAAATCGCCGCTGGCGCTGGTCCTGACATCGTCGGACCTGTAGGCTGGATTGGCTCGAACGCATTCGG
>JADGQB010000214.1 GCA_017882145.1 Anaerolineales bacterium | reverse complement strand
TTCAACAACGCGGCCACTTTCTTGTTGGCCGATTTCCGCTCATCCCGGGTAAGGACCAGGCGGAGAAGGCGGCCAGCTTTGAGAAGCGTAAGTAGGGCAATATCAGGTGCCTCTGCTTTTTCACCTGCCAATAAAATACCTCGCAAATGCTGCTTGATCGAATATTTGGCCGACGCATTCACCCGTGGAAAACCCTCATAGGGACTGACCCAACCATAGCGTTTCTTTTCTAGAACAATCACTTTTCGCTCTACCAGGCGACTGGCCATCTGTTTGACGCTCCCTTTCTCTTCGATGGCCTGCACCCAGAAGCTCAACTTGTGGGGTTTTTTCTCGGTTGTTAGCATTACAAGGATTTCATCAAACAATGGATCACCGGTTGGAGTAGCGTCAGAGAACGCCAAACGATCGTTATCCAGTTTAATTTTATTCGCCAGCGCCAGTTCGGCTAGCCTTGCAGCGGCAAGTCCACGCTGCAAGGCGGTTTTCACAGATTTGGAAATGATTCCCTGATCATCGATCGTCAGGATAAACAGTTTTTCGGGGATGGTTAATTTCACTTTGCTTTTCACGGGTCGCTTAGCGCGCGGTGCAGGTTTGGATTCGGGTTTTACGGTAGATTCTGTCTCCATTTCATCTCTCCTAATACTCCAAAGGCTACATTATTTGAAATAATTTTACTACTTGTTAGTAGACCGCATGTTAATGAATACACTGGTGGTCCAGAATGTTCGCAACCCAAGTTTGACTTACTATTCCGAAGGCTCATAAAAACCGTACAGCCATTTCAATCCAAGCCTGCCAGGCTTGCCATTTGAAAAGGATATAGTAACCATTCAAAAGTGGCACAGCGGTCGTATTGTAAATGCTCAACGCTAAGCCAACAAAAGCCCCCTTTTTTCAGGTTGATATTCAAAGTTGGATCCCCGGAGATAAGCATCGAGATAAGACTGGACAGCGATGGTTCATGCCCGACGAGAACCAGGTTCTTGCAGGTTGGAAATTTTTCATTAATTTCAATGATAATTTGACTGGCTGGTGCTTCGGGCAGCAGCGCAGGTGTTAATATCAACTTATCTGGAATACGATAGGATTTTGCCAGAATCTCGGCTGTCTGCCGGGCGCGAATATGAGGACTTGAAAGGATTAAATCGAATTCAGTCTCCATATGCCGAAGCCCGGCAGCAATTTGCTTCATTTTCGCGGCGCCTTTTACTGTGAGAGGACGCTGGCTGTCGTCTTCATATGCCGGGCTGCCTGGGACTACGGCGATTGCATGACGCAAAAAATACAGATTCATCCTTGCCCTTTCGAAGGCATAGATCATGTCCTGGCTTTATTCCACGGATAGGATTGGCGAGGGCTATACCGCCAGAAATCATACAACGCATCCATATGTGAAAGGAACGTTTCCAACAGAAGCCGGTGCCTTTCATCCACGAATGCTTGAGGAGAGGATATATCGATGGTAGAGTGTTTTTTCCCAAACGCTTTGAGCAATCCCTGCAGAACCTCAATATCCTGTATGTCCCCCATATACCCCTGGTATCCATTCATTTCCTTGAGTAACTCCATAGGATAGTGCGCAATCAGGGGATAGATCACTTCTACTGCGTATCGGAAGGATTTGAAGGCAATCCGGGTGCGATGTATGGTCTCCGTTTTTTGGGGGTCAATCCTGGAATATCGTTGAAGAACATAAGCATAGGAATTGTCTACTGCAGCGATCAAGCGGGCCCGAACGTGCGGTACCTGGAGTCTGGCCTCAGCATTGCTGCGAAAATTGTTGAGCCGGCGCTTCTGATGGGCAATCGACAGAGATTGGACAAGTTTTTCCACATCCTTGAGTAGTTTCGCTTCCCGGCGGGACAGGTACTTTTGAAAGACGGAAATACCCTCCACTTCTGCCATTTCATCTGTAACGAAGGCTATCTGAACTTGTATGTCCATAAGCAGATCCAGGTTATCGAGCTGTCCCTTCAGGTCCCGGCGCAATTTGCGTCCTTTCATTCCCAGGAATGATCTTTCAAATATCTCGATAATATTGAGCAAGCGACGATTGGTCACACGTAGATCATGGACAGCCTCCTTGGAAAATTCCTGGCAGCAAATTTGGAAACAATTCTCATATCTTTCCCAACGGTTATCCAACCCTCTTAGAAGGAGCCGGGCAGCAGGTGAAAGAGTTTGAGAAGAAATAGCTTTTGGCTTGGTCATCTTTCACGAGTGGGAGGTGGATTCTGGAGTTCGTTACTCAGCCGGAGCTGATTGTTCGATGATAGGTTGGATGCGATTGACCAGTTCCTCATGCACGATTTGGGGCGTACGGTTACCATCTATCATAACAAATTCATAATCCAGCTGGAGGTCCTTAAAAACGCGTTGGAGCTTCCGTTGATAAGTAATGAAACTACGATACATATCCACCTCACGGCGGACATCCATACCGGATTCCCAATAGTTCAAAGTATCGTTCTTGCGGAATGTACGTTCTGCCAACACTTCAGGTTCTACAGAAAGGTAAAAGACAGCGTCCGGTATAAGGGCAATATCAAAAATCCGGCTGATCCATTGTTTATTTAGATGACGAGTAATCGCCCGCGCGATGAGAGTATAAATGTATCGATCCGCCAAGACGATAAAATTTGCGCGCAAGGAGGGAATAATGACATGTTCCAATTGGTCGGCGAAATCGCAAGCATAGTACAGCGTCATCGTCATAGGAGACAAAGTTGTGCTCTGCCTGGCTATCTCCAACTCGACGGCAACAAGCCGGGAACGCTTGATGCCGATCTCAACTGTGGCATATCCCTGCTGTTCCAGCCAGTTGCGCAGCATGCTGATTTGTGTGCTGCGACCAGAGCCGTCTGAGCCCTCGATCACTATAAGTTTCCCCTTCAAACGTGTTGCATCCAGGTGGGGGATTCCTTTTCCATAAAATTGCTTGATCATGGTACATTCCATTCGTATTTGTACTTAGATAAATCAAAACGTTTTTGAATAATGGCACGGACTACCTTTTGCTCTTTTTCGGGGCTGTCACTCGCATCCACGACGGTGAAACCAAATTCTTTGGCCATTTTAATATATTCTTCGTATACGTGTCCCTGGAAGATGCGAAAAGATTGGTAAATGTCGGTATCGTAGCCCATATCCATGCCAGCTTCGTAATACTTGAGTTTTGGACGGCCATCCAGGAGACGTCCCAGGGCAATCTCAAGCGGAACGTTTAAGAAAAAAACCAAATCCGGTTTGGAAGCGAAGTTGTAGAGATTACGTACCCAATCCCGATCGACGCCTCGAACGGCATCCCGGGCGAAGGCAGTGAAAATATAGCGATCTGCCAATACGATATAGCCTGCATGGAGCATAGGCAGGATCTGCCGTTCAAAGCGGTCGGCAAAGTCAGTGGCATGAATGATCGAAAAGGTGGTTGGGGTAAGCAGTTGTTCTTTTTTCCCACGCTTGGTCACATTTTTTACCAGTGGAGATGAGTTCCACTCGGTGAAATATACACGGTAGCCGCCCATTTCCAACCAATGGCGGAGAAGGTGGGCCTGGGTGGATTTACCTGAACCATCCAGCCCTTCCACAACAATCAATTTTCCAGGCATTCCACTCGGCATTTCACACCTCGTCAATCGCTCGATTTCTTTATTTCCAGGCTAACGCCAAATAATTCACAGAACAGGTTCTTGCGCTTTCCAGCCGCCCATTTTTCGACTAAAAGATCATCATCGCCCATAAGATCCAGTTCCCAAGCTGACAAATCGTTCTTTATATTAACTCTTTTAACTCGTCCAGAGCGAGTGGTATCCAATCCATCCGCGATGCGTAATATCGAAAGCAATTTGAATACTACCGAGCGATCCTTCTGAGGAAGGATGTGAAACGCAGTATCTTCAGGGCTGGGCAATTGGCGGCGATGGAAACGCACCAGGTTGGCAACGATAGCTTGTTGAGCATCGGTCAGGCCAATAATAGGATTGGCAGTTAGAATGTAATAGCCATGTTGATCATGATCTATGGTGCTGATGAAATGGCCTATATCATGGAGATATGCAGCGGCTTCCAAAATAAGTCGGTATTCCGGCTCCAATTTGTGCAGGGAGCTGGTTTGATCAAAAATGTAAGCAGATAACTCGACGACATGCCTGGCATGGGCTTCATCCGTCCCATACTTGCTGCCCAGACGCTGGATGGATATCCTAACTTGCTCGGAACGTGAAGGATGAGCACCATTGGTGACTACTTCAGCCAGATCCAATAGCACCCCTTCCTTAAGGCCGGTGTGCGGGATAGCAATTTCGAGCCGGTTGGCATCCTTGGCGATCGCTTTGAGTAAAATGGCAGCCGGCACAATAACATCTGCCCGATCCGGTCGCAAGCCGAGTTTCTGGATGCGTTCTTCAAATGAAAGTTTTCCCATGAGTCCAATCAACGTATCGAGATCTTCGATGCGGATTATCCGATTGGTCCTATGGCTCAATAGTTCGTGCGAAAGTTCCCCGAGTTCTTCGACATTACCTCCCGTTCCAACCAGCAGAGAAACTTGCTGATTTTGGAGGACTTTTTGAATCTTTCGGCGTGGTGACTCAATGAATTCTTTCACAAAGTCCTCAATTGGGATACCGGGTTTATCCGGCTGGTTCAATTGAGTAAGTATGCGCACAACCCCGATCTTGTAAGTCTCTGCAAAAAGGATTTTGCCGTTCACGGATAGAGTTGCCTCCAGGCTGCCTCCCCCAATATCCACCAATAAGGCGACATGTTTTTGCAGGTCAATAGCTTTTGAAACAGCCAGGTGAATCAGGCGGGCTTCTTCTTGCCCGCTAATCACATCCACCTGGATGCCGGTAGCCTGTAAAATGCGGTTGACAAGAATTTCCTGGTTGACTGCCTCACGCATTCCGCTGGTGGCGACAGCCCGGAACTGGCTGACGCCATAATCATGGATTACCTTTTGAAACATGGAGAAAGCGTTCACCGTTTCTTGCATGTTGGGTTCGCTGATGACCCCACTCGAAAATGTATCTTTGCCCAATCGAACTGGAACACGCAGATTTTCCAATGTTTCAGATTGGCCATTTTCTTCGACTTTGCCAATCAGCAAGCGGATCGCGTTCGAACCAACGTCAATGGAAGCAATTGTTTGCAAGGGACCTACTTATTCACTTAACTATACAATTATCTCATACGTCTGGTTCTGATCGGTTAAGCCTCGTTAAAGGATTTGTTATTCTTTGATTAACAATTCGGAAAAAGTAGAAGAATCAGAATTATCTAGAAATGGGATTAGCTGATTTGCATATCCATACTACTAGTACACTTCTGGCACAAAGGTCTGATCGGTTATGGGTGGGCGAACGTAGCCTGAGTCCTTCTGACGCGGTGGCAATTTGATCGGTTCCGGGGTCAGATCTTCAT
Organism: Anaerolineales bacterium; assembly: GCA_017882145.1. Classification (GTDB taxonomy): domain Bacteria; phylum Chloroflexota; class Anaerolineae; order Anaerolineales; family Villigracilaceae; genus UBA877. Next base: position 1,335 of record JADGQB010000214.1, on the reverse strand, counting down.
AGGGGATCATGCCCAGCAGATGATGAATGCAATTCAGCCGGGCGCGAGCCTTATCATCAGCATTCACGACATACCACGGCGCCTGTTTAATATCCGTGTGTGCGAACATTTCATCCTTGGCTTTTGAATAATCAACCCAGCGTGTGCGTGACTCAAGATCCATCGGGCTGAGTTTCCAGTGTTTGGTCGGGTCGTTAATACGGCTCTGGAAGCGGCGTTCCTGTTCCTCGTCACTCACCGAGAACCAGTACTTGATCAGGATGATGCTCGAACGGATAAGCATGCGCTCGAATTCCGGGCACGAGCGTAGGAACTCCTGATACTCATCCTCGGTGCAAAAACCCATCACACGCTCCACACCAGCCCGGTTGTACCAACTCCGATCGAAAAGAACCATCTCGCCCGCTGCTGGAAGCTCCGCGACATAGCGCTGGAAATACCACTGAGTCTTCTGGCGCTCCGTAGGAGTACCTAATGCCACTACCCGGCAAACGCGCGGATTTAAGCTCTGGGTGATGCGTTTGATGGCGCCTCCCTTGCCAGCCGCGTCCCGGCCTTCGAAGAGCACGACAACTTTAAGACCTTTGTACTTGATCCATTCCTGAAGTTTGACCAACTCGACCTGGAGTCTCGCTAATTCCTTCTCGTAGTTCATTTCTCCAGATGGAGGTGGTGAAGTATGTGAATCCGGTGAGGCGCGCTTGTCTTTTTTCCCCTTGACCAGCCGACTGCTATTATCGTGGGATTTTTTTTCGACATGCCGGCCTCCTACTCTAAATAACTTGGCACATCTTACCAACAGTGCTTTAGGTAACAATAAATTGCCATGCATTTCTCATGGTGATAATGCAGCAGGAAAAGTGAACGACTCGGTGACTTTGGATGGCAACTAAATATAGTATAGCGAAAAGTTGTCATAGAAGCAATGCCCCCACGCTACAGATTATTTACCCCAGATAAAATAAGTGGGGATTGTGCGTCTTTAACGGTATCAAGAAAAATTTTTTAATTGTTCCACAACCAGACTATCCAGGTTTTCAAGTGGCTGGGGATATTTCATTTTTCAGATTCTCAAGAGCACGCACTAAAAGGGTTGAAATCACCAGATCGCGGTACCACTTACGGTTGGCAGGCACAATGTATCAAGGGGCATACCTGGTGCTCGTTTCGGTGATCGCCTGCTGAAAGTTAATGCAACTGACATTATTGATCAAAACACGTTCATGAGTGACCTGCCCCCAATGATTGCACCAGTTGTTATCGTAAAGCTGGTGCATGGCCGAGTGGCCATGAATTCGGGCTCGTTATCAGAACACAGATGGTGAGAATACGCGA
>JADGQB010000041.1 GCA_017882145.1 Anaerolineales bacterium | reverse complement strand
TGTATATGGGCAGCGAGAGAAACATCGTTATGGTCTTGCTACGCGAGCCAAGTAATGACGCAATTCTGCGTTATCTGTTTCCACAGAATAAGTCTCAGAACCCTTTTTTACCCATAAAATTAGACACTCTCCCCCTTCTTGTAAATCCTATCGCCCAATAGAAAGTGGTAAGATTCATCAGATATTATGTGTGGAATCACCGGCTTCTTGGATACCTCGGAAAATACAGATCAAGCCTCCTTTCAGGCAACCATTGCCCGCATGATGGGAACAATCCGGCATCGCGGTCCGGATGATGAGGGCGAATGGCTGGATCCTCAAAGCGGGGTCACCTTGGGATTCCGCCGCCTCTCTATTCTGGATCTCTCACCCACCGGTCACCAGCCCATGTTTTCTGCGGATGACCGCTATGTTATCGTTTTTAATGGCGAAATCTATAATTTTAATCAACTTCGATCTGAGCTTGCCGGTTTGGGGCATTCCTTCCGGGGTCATTCTGATACTGAGATTGTTCTGGCATCGATTTGTCAGTGGGGTATTCTGGAGACTGTGCGACGCTGCAATGGAATGTTTGCCTTCGCATTGTGGGATCGCCGCGAGCACCGTCTGACCCTGGTACGTGACCGGCTTGGGATTAAACCCCTCTATTATGGCTGGGCTGGCAGTGTTTTCCTGTTTGGGTCAGAACTTAAAGCCTTGAAAGCGCATCCGGCTTTCCCTGCTGAGATCGATCGGGGCGCGCTGGCCCTTTACTTGCGCTACAACTATATTCCCGCTCCTTACACGATCTACTCGGGCTTTCGCAAACTTATGCCCGGCACCCTGCTTACCCTGACCGGGAATAAACCGGGAGAGCTGCCCGAACCTGAACTGTACTGGTCTGCCCGGCAGATGGCCGAATCTGGGGTTGCGCATCCATTTGAAGGCTCAGACCAGGCTGCAGTTGGGGAACTTGATTCCTTATTACGAGAATCAATCCGCGATCGCATGATTGCCGATGTTCCGCTGGGGGCATTTCTGTCAGGAGGAATTGACTCATCCACCGTAGTAGCGTTGATGCAGGTTCAAAGCCGCCGCCCAATCCAGACATTCACCATTGGTTTCAATGAAAGTGGTTACGATGAAGCCGGATATGCCAGAGGCATTGCTCGTCATCTGGGTACTGATCATACGGAGCTGTACGTTACCCCGCAGGAGGCGCAGGCAGTCATCCCGCATTTGCCGGCCCTGTTTGATGAACCATTCTCGGATTCTTCGCAAATCCCCACATTCTTGATTTCTGAACTTGCCCGCAGGCACGTTACCGTCAGCCTCTCTGGGGACGGCGGCGATGAACTCTTTGGCGGTTATAACCGCTATACCTGGGTGCAAAAGATCTGGAACGCGATGGGTTGGTTGCCCGCTCCCCTCCGATCTTTTGGGTCAGCCACCTTGGACCGGCTGCCTCCAGCCGCCTGGGATGGCCTCCTTTCGAATCGGCTTATTCCGTCTCGCTGGCGCTTTTCCGAGCCAGGCGAGAAAATCCGCAAAGTGTCAGAGATCTTATCAGCCGGTAACCCGGAAGCCGTCTACCTGGACCTGATCTCCCATTGGAAAGATCCCTCTGCGGTAGTCCGAGGCGCGCTTGAACCTCCGACCCTGCTAACCTGTCAGGATGCCAGGGCGCGATTTCCGGATCTCGCTTCCTGGATGATGTATACGGACCTGGTCACTTACTTGCCGGATGATATTCTAGTCAAGGTTGACCGGGCCAGCATGGGCAACAGCCTGGAAGCGCGTGTTCCCTATTTGGATGACCACCGGGTGGTGGAGTTTGCCTGGCGGCTCCCAATGAAAATGAAGATACGTGACGGAAAAGGGAAATGGCTATTGCGACAGGTGCTTTATCAATATGTGCCCGAGAGGATGCTCGAGCGGCCGAAACAGGGATTTGGGGTACCAATCGATGCCTGGTTGAAAGGCCCTCTGCGCGCTTGGGCCGAGGCGTTACTGGATAAACAACGCTTGAAGGATGAAGGCTTTTTTTACCCTGAACCCATTCTTCAAAAGTGGCAGGAGCACCTGACCGGAAAGCATAACTGGCAATACCATTTATGGGATATTCTCATGTTCCAGGCTTGGCTACAGGTCAATAAGTGAGTTTATGTGAAAATTTTGATGTTTGCCAATACCGATTGGTACCTCTATAATTTTCGACTGGCACAGGCCCGGGCACTGTGTGAACGCGGCGATGAACTCGTCTTGCTTTCCCCGGATGGTTCTTATGGCCCTCGTATGTGCGCGTTGGGTTTCCGTTGGCTGCCATTTCCACTCGCCCGGCGCAGCCTGAATCCTTTGGCTGGGATCCAGACGGTTTTTCGTCTGTTGAGATTGTACCGGCAAGAAAAGCCCGATCTGGTTCATCATTTCACTGTCAAATGTGTCTTATATGGTTCACTTGCCTCCCATCTCCTGGGCATTCGTTCTATCGTTAATTCCGTGACAGGCCTGGGTTATGTTTTTATGGCAGAGGGAGGCGCGCGGCGTTGGTTGCGAGGCTTGATCGAGTTCTCCTATCGATTGTTACTACGGCATACCTGGGTCATTTTTCAAAATCCGGATGACCGGGCTGTTTTTTTGAAGAGTCGCCTGGCGGTTCCGGGACGATCGGCATTAATTCGCGGCTCAGGTGTGGATATCCAGCGCTTTTTCCCCCGGCCTGAACCGGAAGGGCTGCCTCTGGTCATCTTGCCGGCGCGTTTGTTATGGGATAAAGGCGTCGGGGAGTTTGTTGCAGCTGCCCGTTCCTTGCAAACGCGCGGGGTACGAGCCCGCTTCGCCCTGGTGGGCGATAGCGACGATCAGAATCCTGCCTCGGTGCACCCATCTCAACTGCAAGCATGGGAAAAAGAGGCTGTGATAGAATGGTGGGGTTGGAAAGACAACATGGATGAAGTTTATGCGCAGTCATCCATAGTCTGTCTACCTTCTTACCGGGAGGGACTGCCAAAAACGTTGATTGAAGCGGCTGCCTGCGGTCGTCCGATTGTAACGAGTGACGTTCCGGGTTGTCGGGAGGTCGTCCGGCATGGGGAAAATGGTCTGCTTGTCCCAGTTCGGGATTCAGGGGCCTTGGCAGAAGCACTGTTTGACCTGCTGAAGAACCCGACCCTCCGCAGCGAAATGGGTATCCACAGCCGGGCTATTGCCGAAAAAGAGTTCTCGGTTGAATTGGTTATTTCTCAAACTTTCGCTCTTTATCAAGCCTGTATTAATGAGCGTAATTGAGAAGGATATCATGTTAATTTCATTTTTTTGAACGAACATTTTCTTTCCCTGCTGGTCGCAAATGATATTGCTTGGTTTTATTGAGCGGAAAACTCCTCGATGTGATTAACGCTATAAAAAATTCGGCAAGCCGTAGGCCCTTTCTTGCTTCTGCGCAAGCGGATGTGCCTTCGGAAGGAAAGTAAATGAAGAAGTTGATGTTGAAACCACCTGTTTATGATGATCTTTTGCACCTCCTGGCTGCTTGGAGGGTATGGATCGGTGGCGCAGTTCTGGGGGCAGCCATCGCGAGCATCGTGTACCTGGTCGCTCCGCCTCCCTATCGCGCTCAGGCTACGGTCCTTGTGGATCAGAATGTTGAACAGGTGATTCCCGTTGAAGCTACGGATTTGCGTAAGTTCAATTATCTTCAGCGGGAGACAGATATACTGGTTGTAATTGCCTGGGCGGACCAGACTCTCTCACGCGTTACGGTTAAAACTGGTTTACCGCTGGCTCAATTGCGGGATGGTCGCCTGCAATTGAGCCAGCCAAGTGACGGAGGCTGGCACTTTCTGGCCGACGCATCGAGCCCTGCTGCCGCCTCTGCACTCGCTTCAGCTTGGGCGGGGGCCTTTGTAGATGAGCTACAATCCAAGCCGGCTGGTATCAGTGCGCTGCTGGAAATCAATTTTACCCAGCAGCAGGATTTACCGATCACAAGGAGCGTGTCACTAGGAATTTATGTATTCTGCGGGGCGCTGTTGGGAATTACCTTGTTAGCACTTGGCCTGCTTTTCTTTGACCGGAAGAACGCCTGATATGGAATTAGTCACCCGGGAGCGACTTCATCGGATCGAGCGTTTTCTTTGGGCGACTGTGTTAGTGGCATTGCCGGTAACCAGCTTCCGATATTTACCTTTTATGGGGTCTGATACTCAAGTTCGACCGCTTTCGCTCATTCCAGCTGTTCTGCTCCTGGTCGCGCTGATACTACGTAGCATACGCGAACGCCGCTTGATCTTGTGGAGCGGGTATTTCCAGCCATTGTTGGTATTTATCCTGGTTGCGGTCGCATCCAGCTCTGTTGGTTTTCTTTTTGCACCTGTAAATCTATATTCCTACACTTATTCAAGCCGTGTCTTACGGGCTTGGCTCTCCCTCGGAGTTGGTTTGGTTTTCCTGATTACTTCGATGAGCATGAATCGAGATGAACAGGATTTAAAATTCACCATTAAGTGGGTATATGTGGGACTAATTTTTGAAGTGGCCTGGTCCCTTGTTCAGTCTTTCCAGATCTATATAATTCATTTCCCTCTTCTGGATGTGATCCAAAGAACTGTGATGATGGCAGGTTTGCCCCCCAATGGTCGCATTTCCGGGTTGGCTTTGGAACCCTCCTGGTTGGCGGCTCAAGTAATAACCATCTATTTGCCATGGGCCTTTGCCGGCTTGGTGAAGGGCTATAAGTGGGGCGGCCGTCGTTGGTCGGTGGGAATCATTTTAGTGGCTTGTGCATACCTTTTGATCTTTACTTTTTCTCGTGCCGGGATCCTGATTGCTTTCGCAACGATAGTCATTACCTTTTTTGTTGCGGGCTGGGATCGAATTCTGCCTGCCTGGAGATGGTTTGTTTCACCCTTGCGATTAAAAAGATTTTTCCCGGGCAGGTTGCTGGATGTTGGCCTGAGGATTATTGTCATTGTAGCAGTTCTGGCTGGTTTGTCAGGTGGGATTTATATTTTGTCTAGGAATCAATATTTTGCGAAGATTTGGCAATCAAGACAAACCAACCTGGTAAATTACTTTGTGGATATCTATGCCGGGCCTCGTCTCGCTTACTCCTGGGCTGGATGGACCGTATTTGAGCAGCACCCTTGGACTGGAGTAGGCTTGGGCGCCGCGGGTTTTTATCTTATCAAGGCCCTGCCTGACTGGGCGCACTTTAATATTTCTGAAATCGCACAGCTTCTTTCGCCAGATAATCGGGTTTTTCCGAATGCCAACAATCTGTATATTCGCCTCTTATCGGAAACGGGTATACTCGGATTTTGGTCTTTTATTTCGGTGTACTTGCTTTTGCTTGGTAAAATTTTGAGCCTGCTTCGTTCAAAACGGAAGGAGCTGGCTTTTTTGGCGACGGCAAGCCTTCTTGCATGGCTTTCGATTGTCATGCTTGGCTTCACTCAGGAATCCCTGGCTATGCCGACTATCTGGCTTCCATTAGGCATATTAATTGGTATGGCTGGCCAAGGTCGTCAATCTTGAGACATCCACCTGGCAATTCTACTCAACCAAAATCAGACTTCCATGGATCGGCAATCTTCAGCGCTAAAGATCGCATCAAATTCCAGCCCATTTACCCATAAGAACCATGCTGGTCAAACACTAGGACTAAAAGACAATTCATGAATTCCAAGATCGCGTTAACCAAAGCGCCGCAATTCCTGTTTCTGCTATCCTTTTTTGCATTTCTTGAATTGGCTTTTTCGGGGATGGTCACGCTGTTGATTTCCCCCGACCCTAAGAATGCCCTGATATTCGGTTTTTCTGCCCAAAGGCTGCTGCTGGTTGCCGGGATCTGGATCCTGGCGATCATCGTGCTTGCAGCCGGCGTTATGGCACGCAAGAACAAAATTTCGCTGGATTCCGCCTGGCTGGTAAACAAAAGAAGAATTCTTCGGCTTCCTGTCTACGCCATTTCTTTTGCCTTGATCGCTTGGGGATGGTTATCGCTTTTTTGCCCTGGCTACCTGTTCGGCAAACTGGTATTCATCTTCGAACGCCTGCAGCCCTTTTCAATCGCTCTCGGAGCTGTCCTGGCCCAATCCTGGCTTTTCTATTTGTTTGCTCAGGGCCGGCTTGGTTTTCGAATCCTCGGCCAGTCTGCTATTCGAAAATATTACCGGTCAACTTTCCTTTTTGCAGTTTTATTGGTTGGGCTGGGGATTTTCATGGCTTCCACAAAATTTGGCCTGCTTGCGAACCTTATTTATACGAATGTTCCTGGAATCCCTTTGTCTGGCCTTCAATTGTTTTTCATACTTCTCGTGGTTGGTTTGTGGATCGCAGTTGTACCTGAACAGGAACAGTCCTTATTAAAGATCACAAAAAGATACCTGATCCCCATCCTTATTTTCCTGTCGGCCGTCTTGGTATGGGCTCTCACTCCCCTGCCGGGGCATTTTTTCTCCCTGGCGCCGGCGCCACCCAGCTATCAACCTTTCCCATTATCAGATGCCCGCTTCCATGACCTGGGAGGGATTTCCATCCTTCGAGGCTTTGGGATTTATTTCCATAAAAATTACGATAAGCCTCTCTATATGGTTTTTCTTGCGATCCTGCATATTTTTGCCGGCTCCAATTATACGGTCCTGACTTGGTTGCAAATTCTCATTCTTGCTTTTATTCCAGTCATCCTTTTTCTCCTGGGATCAAAATTCCACAGCACTGCTTTTGGTATCTTCCTTTCACTTGTTATGATCATCCGCCAGAGGAATGCCATTGTATTGTCACTCAAGGTTTCCTCTATAAATCCAAAGCTTTTCATGTCTGAAGAATTGGCCCTGCTGGGAGTCGTCCTGTTTGCCTACCTGGTTTTCATGTGGATGCGGGATCGGAAAATCTGGCTGGCTTTACTTTGCGGAGGATGCGTCGGTGCCGCTTCGCTTATCCGATTCAATTCCCTTATCCTGTTTCCAGCATTAGCCTGCCTGGTTGTGCTTGTGTTTTGGAGGTCAGGTAAGAAATTTTTATTAAGTCACCTATCGGTCTATACCCTGGCTTTCTTCATTCTTCTAATTCCCTGGATTATGAGCAGTGTTAACTCGCAGGGAACGCCATGGATGGTGACCAAATTACGTGCTATCTTAAAACAACGTTACGGGAGTATCGATTCCTCCATCCAGAGGTATACGGATGCTGGCCTGTCTGAAATGGGAATGGCTGCAATTAAATTGGAAGGGAACACAGTTCTCACCTTCCAGGATTGGGCGGCCCGAGATTATGCCGGGGGCATACTTTCGCCGAATACTCCTAACTCATTTGTGAAGGTGGTTACTGATTCAGGCGAAATCGTTTATCGCTTCTTCTATCACTTTTTCCATAACTTCTCCACCTCTGTCCTGTCCATGCCGGATTCGTTGGTTTATGATGATTTGAACCACCTGAGCCAGCGTGTTTACTACATTGACCTGGGGGGATGGCAGGGTGACCTGCCAGTCATTCAAACTGGGCTGGTTTTCCTGAATCTTATCCTTCTCGCACTTGGCTTGGGTTACAGTTGGACCCGCCATCGCTGGGCAGGCATGATCCCTATGTTCATTTTCATCGCCTATTCCGTGTCACTTGGCGCTGCAATGAATTCGGGCGGACGGTATCTCACCCCGATTGATTGGGTCATCTACTTCTATTATGGGTTGGCTCTTGTTGCGATCATTAAATTCGCCTACAAAGGTCTGACAGGAAATTATCAAAGCCAGCCTGCCAGCTTGGACTCGGGTGGTACGTCATTGATCTCCGACCGGCGAAAACTGGGATTTTCGCTGGCTGGGATCATTTTACTGGCCAGCTTGATCCCGATCGCGAATTTCGTTCTCCCTGCAGTTACCGCCTCAGCCAGAAACCGGGCAGATATGGAAGCGGTCAGGGAAAGTATTTCTGCCAATGAGAACCCGGGCGTGAGTGTCATCTACGGAGAAATTCTTTATCCGTATTATGATAACCTTGTTGTTACATTCGATTTACTTACGCCTACCGGGTCTGAGAAATATACGCTGGCCAGACCCCCGAAGTTGAAGATGGAACTGACCAGCGGAGAACATGCCTTTATTGCACTGCGAAGCGTTGATCAGGAGAATTCGATAGTGGAATCGGTCTACCTTTGGCAGGCTCCAAATCCAGTTCCGATACTAATCTGGAAACATCAACCATAATTTAATTTTATCCTTTGAATGGCGATGAGTTTCGCTTGGAAACCTCAGCCTCGCCATCGCGCAAATGAGCAATTCAACCGAAAAGATTTGAGTCCCGGAACGAATTGTGAGATATTATATAAGCATGCGGAAAACTGATTCTCCATACGTTACTGACTGGTTCGCAGTTTCTATCCGTTGGTTATTTCTATTGGGGCTGGTTACCTCTTTATCCTTGGGCGGGCATTTACTTGCTCCGGTTAATATTCTGCTGATTGGGTTGGTTTGTTGGAATATTGGTTTGACCCTAGTGACCGGTCTTAATCGGCGCCTGGTGGCCCACCGTGAAATCAGTCTCACAGTAGATTTGGTGTTTGCAGCCGCATACTTCACACTGGCTGGCGGTTTTGGCAGTCCTGCTTTCTGGATCGTGTTCCTGCCGTTGATGACCTCAACGCTCTATTTCGAAATAACCGGCGCGATAATTTCTGCTATCGTGATGACTGCCGTTCAAGTTGGAGTAACGCTTTTTCAAACCCGGGATCCCGTTGCACTGATTTTCCTGGTCGTTTCATGCGTGTTAACTTGTGCTGTTGCTGGTTTGTTCGGATACCTCAATGTTCAACTGATCCGTACGAACCGCAAAAACCGTCTGGCCCAGCAGGAAGCTCAATTAGGTGCTCAACAAAAAAAACTGGGGATGGAGAATGAACGCCTGCGTGCCGTATACAGTTTAACCTCCACGTTGTTGGCCACCCTGAATTATCAGCGTGTTCTCGAATCAGTCCTGGATTTAAGCCTGAGTGCACTCAACACGGAATCTGAAGCCATAGCTGACGAACGCTTGATATGTGCGGTGCTCTTATTTTCCAAAAACGAGAGCCTCGAAGTTGGGTCGGCGCGCCGCCTGACTACCGCCGATATGCGTGTCGTCTTGCACGGTAGGGAAGGGGCCATCGCTCAAACAATTGAACAAAATAAGCCGGTCCTGCTCACCGATGTCAAAAACGATCCGGAATTAAGGCGTTTTGTTGCCTTCCACACCTGTAACGAGATCTATTGTTTTCCTCTGCGCAGTGGTTTTAGTGCCTATGGGATTCTGCTCTTCGCTCATCCACTGGCTGGCTTCTTTACCAAAGATCGGCGAGAAATCCTCGATATCCTTGGCAGCCAGGCAGTTATCGCCATTCAGAATGCACGCCTTTACCAGGATGTTGTCGACGAACGCCAGCACATGATCGAGGCTCAGGAAGAAGCCCGCAAAAAATTGGCCCGTGACCTGCACGATGGGCCCACTCAATCTGTCTCAGCCATTGCCATGCGAGTGAACATGGCTCAACGCATCTTGCTAAAAGACCCAAAAGCAGCCGGAGAGGAATTGGGCCGGATCGAGGATCTGGCTCGCCGAACTACCAAGGAAATCCGCCACATGCTCTTCACTTTGCGGCCGCTGGTCTTGGAATCGCAAGGGCTCGTGGTTGCGCTACAATTAATGGCCGATAAGGTGAAAGAGACTTATGCGCAGAATGTGATCATTAACGTGGAAGAAAACATCCTGCAAGATCTTGAAGTTGGCAAGCAGGGCGTAGTATTTTTCATTGTGGAAGAGGCCATCAACAATGCCCGCAAACACGCCCAGGCCAAGCATATCTGGGTGACTTTACGCCCGTTCGAAAAAGAGATGGTTTTGCTCGAGATTCAGGACGATGGCGTTGGCTTCGATGTTGCATCTGTTAATCGCTCCTATGATAAGCGTGGGAGCCTCGGTATGGTTAATCTCCGTGAACGGGCTGAACTGGTTAATGGCGTGCTGAATATCCAATCTGCTCCCGCTAAAGGAACCCGGATACAGGTCTTTATTCCTTTGACGGACGAAGCTGCCGACCGGTTGCACCGCTCCTCCGGGAATCGTAACCCCTGATCCGACCATATGCCAATTGCTGCCGGTGTTCATTACTTTTTACATGAAGGGGGCAGCGTACTAAAACCGACTCTGGTGCTCATTCACGACGCCGGTGGAGACCATTTATCCTGGCCAGCGGAAATGCGCCGTCTGCCAGCCTATCGCGTTATTGCCCTTGATTTGCCCGGTCACGGCAAAACCGCCGGACCCGGCCGCCAATCCGTCCAGGATTATGCCCGGGATGTTGCAGATTTCATCGATTTTATTGGCCTTTCCCGGGCCGTGTTCGTTGGGCATGCCATGGGTGGCGCGATCGCTTTGACCCTTGCCATCGATCACCCTGATCGCGTTGCTGGGATTGGATTGATCTCGACTGGTCCGATTTTGCCTATTCCATCTTCGGTTATCGAGAATGCGGCCAATCAATCAACGCTCCCAAAGGCCATTATGTGTTTGCAAGAAATGTCGGTCGGTTCCCAGACCCCGCAAAACCTAAAAGAGAGCCTTTTCAAACGTCTGAGCGAAACCAGGCAGACTCTCCTGCTGGATGATTTGCTCGCCTGCGACCGGTTCAACCTGACCGGTTGTCTTAAAGCCGTTCGGACCCCGGTCCTGGTTGTTTGTGGTTTGGAAGATAAATTGACTCCTGTCGGATTTTCCAAAGTGCTCTCCAATCAGATCCCTGGTGCTGCCTTGCAGACAGTTGAAGGAGCAGGTCATATGCTCATTGTTGAGCAGCCTCAACGCGTGGCGAAATTGATCAGCATCTTCTTGTCGACCATCCCATACACGCCGGGTATGTAAACCCTGGAGTTCGTCCTGTAGCAGGGACTATTTTTCGAATATTTCTTTCAGGATTGGCAAAGCATTCTTAACCGCCCCCGCCCGGTGGCTCAGGCGGTTTTTTTCATCCATTTCCAATTCGGCCATTGTCAGGCCAAGTTCCGGGATAAAAAAGATCGGATCGTATCCAAACCCGTTCGTGCCGAATTCTTCGGGAATGATCTCCCCAACGCACTGACCGGTCGCCAGCTTTACCTCACCTGAGGGCAATGCCACGGCCACGGTAGCTTGAAAATGGGCCGTCCAAGGACGCCGCATACCTTGCAGCTTTTCAAGCAAATACTTTCGTCGATCCGCGTCGGTGGCCTCCGGCTTGGGGCTGAAGCGATGCGAATGCAGTCCGGGTAAGCCTTCCAGCGCATCCACTTCCAGGCCTGAATCATCACTCATGGCCACCATTCCACTGGCCTGTGAAAACGCTACGGCTTTTTTGGATGCGTTTTCGGCGTACGTCAGCCCATCTTCCTGTATCTCAAGTGTCAGCCCAATCTCGGCCGGTGTGAGCAGGGTGAGACCAGCTCCGTCCAGCAGGGCTTTGATCTCGGCAACCTTCCCTTTGTTGTTGGTGGCGAGCAGCAACCTGTGCATTTTCGTCCTGTAATTATTCGTTATCTTTTACGGATTTGTATCAGCGCCCAATCAGCATGACTGCGGACGAGCGCCTCATTATCTTGTAATGCCCTTTCAAGGGCGGGCTCCCCTGCCGGATTCCCGGAATTCCCCAATGCCACAGCCACGTTGCGTAGATAGCCACGCCGCCGGGCGCGCTGGATCGGGCTTTCCTTGAACTTCCGGTTGAAGTCCTGCGGTGTGAGCATCAATTCGGCTCTCAAATCCGGGTTCGGCTGGCCCGGGTAGGCTGCCAGAGCTTGATCGTACTCTTTTGCCGAGAATCGATTCCAGGGACAGACCATCTGGCATATATCGCATCCGAAGGCCCAATTACCCATCTGCACACGCAGTTCGGGCGGGATTTCGCCTTTATTCTCGATAGTCAGGTACGAAATGCAGCGCCGGGCATCCAGCGTCCGGTTGGGTAATATGCAGCCGGTGGGACAAGCCTGGATGCAGCGTGTGCAGGTTCCACAGCGGTCAGCTGTAAAGGGCAGGTCAGGCTCCAGCTCAATGCCGACCAGGATTTCAGCCAGCAGGAAATACGAACCCTGTTTTGGATTGATCAGGCAGGTGTTTTTACCGATCCAGCCCAAACCAGCGCGTTGGGCCAGGTCGCGTTCCAGGATGGGACCTGTATCGGTGTACCAACGCTGGGGTACCGCCGATCCTGCCAGTCTCTCGATAAACCTCGCCAATTCTTGTAACCGTTCCGGTAAAACCAGGTGGTAATCCCGGCCCCAGGCGTATGCAGCAACGCGTCCACTTGGACCGGTTCCGTCGTCAGGCTGGAGGGTCCCGGGGTCCGCATAGCGTACACCCAGCATCAGGATGGCCCGGCATTCAGGTAGGATCAAGCCTGGGTCGCGCCGGCGTATTCGGGCCCGTTCATTCGCCAGATAATCCATTGAACCATGCCGCCCCAGGCTCAGCCAGTTTTCATAGGCCGACACATGGGGCGGGGTTTCAGGAGTGGTGATGCCCACCAGTATAAATCCCAGGCGGCGGGCTTCGTTTTTGATCGCCTGGCTGGTTGAGGTGGAGATGGCTATTGCACCGTGATGAAAATAGTCAACGGCGCCGATGGAAAATTGGCTCCCTTGTCATTCTGCATAACAAAATAGGCGCCATAAGTCCCTTTGTCTTTGGGGGCTATCAAACTGACCGAGATATCGATGGTCTCACCCACCTTGACATCTTTCGTGAGGTTTACGAATCCAACATGATCCCAATTTGTACCAACACCACCCCACCCAAAAACCAGCCCATAATTCTTGTTCCATGCACATGGGCCGGTGTTCTTGACCGACCAGGTTTTGATCATGTTAATACCGGGGTAGACTACCTCACCATCCGGATAAGTCACATCGGCAACGTATTGCATGTTGTCGCAGCTTGCTTTCGAAGTGCCTTTCGGTGTGGTCTGTGTTTTAGGTGTAACTGAGGCCGTGCCAGACGCAGGTGTGCCAGCCAGAGGCGTATCCGTGAGCAGCGGAGTATTGGTTACTTCCGGAGTGGGGGAGGACTGGGGGGTGTTGGTTGCTGGCGGCTGGGCCTGAACGGTCTGCGTTTGCAAGGCCATCGCAGTCGAGGCGATCTGAGTATAGATCGGGGCCGCGTCAACGGTCGGTTTGGCCGTTGCACCTCCGCCGCAAGCCGACAGGGCCAGCAGGCCAAGGGCCACCAGGAGCCCGGATATTTTTGAAAGGTAGTTCATTCTGTTCCTCCGGAAAGTGAATTTGGCCAGGTGTGGACAACCCTATAGAATGGCTATTTTATTATATCAGAATCAATTTTTGCAGAAAGTCACCTCATCCAATTTTACACGCAACCCTTGCTTAAACAGAACACTTGTACTATTATCGCCTTATCCTATCGTTGGGACCAAACTAATCTTCTGAGGAGGTGACACCATGGCAACCCTGATTGCCGCTTGCGGACTGGACTGTGCTCAGTGCGAATCCTACCTGGCCACCCAATCCAACGACCTGTTGATGCTGGAGGCGATTGTTGAAAAGTGGAGCAAAGAATACAATGCTTCCGGCCTGACGGTTGATAATGTTCAATGCGACGGCTGCATGACCGCCGGACGCAAGGTGGGTCATTGCAGCGAGTGCAAAATTCGCCTGTGCGCCATCGAGCGCGGCTTTGAGAACTGTTCGGCCTGCCCCGATTATGCCTGTGAGCAGCTTACGGCCTTTTTCCAGATGGTTCCTCCGGCCAGGGTCAACCTGGAAGCTCTCCGCACGGGCTGATCGAAAAGTTCGAAACATAATAAAGACCGGGAGTGGACAACCGCTCCCGGTCTTTTGCTATGGCATATTTAATCAGACCAGTTCAGGTATAATTCCGCCCATGCTATCCCCCCAACAGATCGAATCCCGCCTCGAGCGGATCCTCCTGAAAGTACAAAAACCCGGACGTTATGTGGGCGGGGAATTGAACAGCCTGGTTAAAGATTGGGAAAAAACCGAAACCAAAGTGGCATTCGTTTTTCCCGACATTTACGATATCGGCATCTCCAACCTGGGCATGCAAATCCTGTATGACCTGGTCAACCAGCGCCCGGATGCACTGGCGGAACGCGCCTATGCCCCTTGGGTGGACATGGAAGAGCAGCTGCGCACCAATGCCATCCCGCTCTACTCGCTGGAGACAAAACACGCCCTGGCTGATTTTGACATCCTCGGCTTCTCCCTGCCTTACGAGACACTTTATACTAATGTTCTGAATATTCTCGACCTGTCCGGCCTCCCGCTGCGCGCCTCGGAGCGCGATCTCACGCACCCGCTGGTGATCGCCGGGGGCCACGCCTGCTTCAACCCGGAGCCGATGCACGCCTTCATCGATGCCTTCGTGATCGGGGAGGGCGAGGAAGTCATGGGGGAGATTATTGATGTCGTTGGCAGGTTTAAACGTTCAAGTGTTAACACGTCGCTTCAACCTGGAGACGTGCCAACGTTTCAACGTGAAAACGTTCTCAAAGCGCTGGCCCGCATCCCCGGAGTCTACGTGCCGCGCTTCTATGATGTGACCTATCGCACAGACGGCACCCTGGCGGCAACCACGCCCAACATCCCGGGTGTCCCCAAAGTCATCCTCAAGCGCATGCTGGCGCAGCTCCCGCCCGCGCCTACGCACTTCATTGTCCCGAACATCGATGTGGTTCACAACCGGGTCTCAGTGGAGATCATGCGCGGCTGCACACGCGGCTGCCGGTTTTGCCAGGCGGGCATGATCACGCGTCCGGTGCGCGAACGCAGTGTGGACGAAATTGTCGAGGCCGCCGAACAAGCCGTGAATCTCACCGGGGCCGAGGAGCTGGCACTGCTGTCGCTGTCATCCTCCGATTACACCGACATTCTCGACCTGGTCACCCGGATCAGCGAACGCTTCGGCGGGAAGCATCTGACCGTTTCTTTGCCATCCCTGCGGATCGATACGGTTTCGGTGGAGCTGATGGAAAAGCTCAAAGACCGGCGCTCGGGCGGGTTCACGCTGGCTCCCGAAGCCGCAACCGAGCGCATGCGGCTGATCATCAACAAGTACATCACCGACGACCAGCTGCTCGAGACCGCCCGCGCCATCTATGCACGCGGTTGGACCAACATCAAACTCTATTTCATGATCGGGCACCCGTCTGAGACCCTTGAAGATGTGCAGGCGATCGTTGACCTGTGCAAGCGTGTGCTGGCGGAGGGGCGCAAGTCCCTGGGCGGCAAGGCCAAGGTGCACGCCGGGGTGAGCACCTTCATTCCCAAACCGCATACCCCATTCCAGTGGGTGGCATTGGATAGTGTCGAACAGATCACAGCCAAACTGGACCTGCTCAAGCATGAACTGCGCGGTCCGGCCTTCAAACTTTCCTGGACGCCACCCGAAGATACCCTGCTGGAAGGCTGGCTCTCACGCGGCGACCGGCGCATGGCGGAGGTGATCTACACCGCCTGGAAAAACGGCACAAAGTTCGATGCCTGGCAGGACCAGCGCCAGCTGGCAGCCTGGGACTCGGCGTTTTTGTCGCAGGCCATCGACCCGGCCTTCTACACCCACCGTGCGCGCCTTCAAGATGAGGTCTTCCCCTGGGAGCACATCTCGGATGCGGTCCGCAAGAAATATCTGTACCAGGATTACCAGCGTTCGCTGCAGGGTGAGACCCGCCCGGACTGTCGCGAGGATTGCGATGCCTGCGGCGTCCTGCCGACTTTCGCAGCCACCCGCCGCGATTATCCGGGGATCTACTGGAAATGCCCGGAAGTTAGCCAACCGGCAAAACGCTAGCAATGCTACAGAGTACTGCGTAAATAACCGAACCAAAATCTTGTTATTTTCGAACCCATGGATCAAGGAAAATTCAGTTATTTACGCAAGAAGCAGTAAAATAAACTGCACTCGCCGCCGGATCCACCGTCTCCAGACGGTGGCAACTCCGAAGTCTGGAGACTTCGGACTCCGGCTGATTTTTTAAACCACGAAGTCACAAGTTCTCATTGGTGCGCCTTAGCGCCCGTCGTGGTGAAGGTCCTTATTTTTTCGAATGCATCGATAGGGAGTAAGGATGAAAATCTTTGTACCGGGTCGCATCTGCCTGGTGGGTGAGCATTCCGATTGGGCCGGGGGCTACCGCCGCATCAACGCGCAGATCGAGAAGGGCTACACCCTCATCACTGGGACGGATCAAGGCATCTACGCCGAAGTCTCGCCGCACCCCACCTCGCTGGTGCTCTCTTCCACCACGCCGGATGGGCAGCGCATGGGACCTTACGAAATCCCCATGGAACCGAAAACGCTGCTCGAAGAAGCCCAGAAGGGTGGTTACTGGAGCTACATCGCCGGGGTGGCTTACCAGGTGCTGACCAACTATCACGTGCGCGGGCTGGTGATCGACAATTACAAGACCGACCTGCCCATCAAAAAGGGTCTGTCTTCCAGCGCAGCCATCTGTGTGCTGGCGGCGCGCGCCTTCAACCGCACCTACGATCTCAAAATGACCACGCGCGGCGAGATGGAACTGGCCTATCTGGGCGAGATCACCACCCCCTCGCGCTGCGGCCGCATGGACCAGGGCTGCGCCTTCGGCAACCGGCCGGTGCTGATGACCTTCGACGGTGACTGGCTGGAGACAACCGCCCTGCAGGTCAACCGGCCGTTGTACTTCGTCATCGTGGATCTGCAGGCCAAAAAAGATACCATGGAGATCCTCAACCGGCTGAACCGCTGCTATCCCTTCGCAGAGAACGAAGTGGAGCGCGGTGTGCAGGAACTGCTCGGGCCGATCAACAAGCGCCTGGTCATCCAGGCCATGGATGCCCTGCGAGACTCGGATGCCCGCAGCCTGGGTCTGCTGATGACCGAAGCCCAGGGTTTCTTCGACCGCTATGCCACTCCCGCCTGCCCTGAGGAATTGACCTCGCCCGTGCTGCACCAGGTGCTGGGCTACGAACCGCTCAAGACGCACATCCTGGGCGGCAAGGGCGTCGGCTCACAGGGCGACGGTACGGCACAATTTATCTGCCCGACCGAGACCGACCAGCAGGCGGTCATCCAGATCCTGGAGCGTGACCTGCATTTACCTGCGCTCAAGATGACCATTACCCCGCAGCAGAAAGTCCGCAAGGCGGTCATCCCGGCGGCCGGGTTCGGAACGCGGCTCTTCCCGGCCACCAAGGCCACCAAGAAGGAATTGTTCCCGGTCATCGACCGGGACGGCATCGCCAAACCGGCCATCCTGGTCATCGTCGAGGAAGCCCTGGAAGCCGGGATCGAAGAAGTCATCATCATCGTCCAGAAAAACGACCTGGAAAATTTCCGTTCCCTATTCACCGAGCAGATTTCCATCGAGAACTACAACAAACTGCCGCCGCATTTCCAGGAATATTCCCGGCGCCTGCTCGAGATCGGCCGGCACGTCACCTTCGTCGTGCAGACCGCCCAGGAAGGTTTTGGCCACGCGGTCTACTGCGCCCGCGAGGCCGTGGGCGACGAACCCTTCCTGCTGATGCTCGGCGACCACATTTACAGGTCGGACAGCGACACCTCCTGCTCCCGGCAACTGCTGGAGGCTTACCAGCGCCATGGCCAAAGCCTGGTGGGCATGCGCCGCACGCCTGAGAGCCAAATCGGCGGTTTTGGCACCGTGACCGGCGTCTGGCTGGAGCCCGAAAGCCTGCTCAGCGTCAGCGCCTTCGCCGAAAAACCCACGGCCGACTACGCCCGCGTCAACCTGCGCGTACCCGGTTTGCCGGAAGGCGAATACCTGACGCTTTTTGGCCAGTATATTGTCAAACCCAAGCTGTTCGATTACCTGAAGGAACACATCGAGAACAACGTCCGGGAACACGGCGAGTTCCAACTGACCTCCACCCTGGACCGCTTGCGC
>JADGQB010000213.1 GCA_017882145.1 Anaerolineales bacterium | reverse complement strand
GACTGATTTGAATCAGGCCTTGCTTTCGGGTCAGATCCAGACTGGAGTATCAGTGACATCCCCGTGACGGGTGGGATGGTTGGCACATGCCAAATTTCATCTTGTAATAACCATCAAGAACCTGTATACTAGATTGTGAAGAATTATGCATGCTAATCGAAAGTTCAATCAAATAATAAAAGGAGGTGCCACCTGCAACCTGTAAGCCCTAAGAAACACATTGTTCGTTTGAATGCCACT
Organism: Anaerolineales bacterium; assembly: GCA_017882145.1. Lineage (GTDB taxonomy): Bacteria > Chloroflexota > Anaerolineae > Anaerolineales > Villigracilaceae > UBA877. The sequence goes on along the minus strand of JADGQB010000213.1, from coordinate 6,605 downwards.
GCTTATCCACATTTGATTAAACAGAAATGAAGGAGAAGAATGATTATGAAGAAAATGAGTTTTGTTTTCACACTTTTAGCCGCGGTTGCCATGCTGCTGTCCGCTTGCGGTCCGGCTGCCACCACTGCGGCACCGGCCCCGGCGACTCAGGCCCCTGTAGCTCCAGTTCTTTTGCCGACCCTTCCACCCCCCACCGTCGCCCCCACCGCTACCGCAGCTCCCAAGCTTAAGGTTGGCGAAGTGACCGACCTAGGCGGTGTGAATGATAAATCCTTTAACGCTCTTGCCTGGAAAGGTGTCCAGGATGCCATGGACCAGTTGGGCGTGGACGGCAAGTTCCTGCAATCCACCCAGCAGTCCGACTACGCCAAGAACATCCAACAGATGCTGAGCGAGAATGAAGACCTGATCGTTACCGTGGGCTTCCTTCTGGGTGTCGATACTGCCACGGCTGCCAAGGCCAATCCGAACCAGAAATTCGCTATCGTCGACTACACCTATCCCGACTGCTATCCGGGCGCAGTCGAAGGCAAGGATTGCGGTTCCTCCACTGACCTCACGAATGTGCGCGGCTTGGCCTTCCAGACCGATCAGGCTGGCTTCCTGGCTGGCTATCTGGCGGCTGGCATGACCAAAACCGGCACCGTTGGAACTTGGGGTGGCATTCAGATCCCGACCGTTACCATCTTCATGGATGGTTTCGAGGCGGGCGTCAAGTACTACAACCTGAAGCACACTACCACTGTCAAGGTATTGGGTTGGGACGCTGCCACGCAGAAGGGCACTTTCATCGGCAATTTCAATTCCCTGGATGATGGCAAAAATACTGCCACCTCCATGGCCCAGGAAGGCGCCGACATTATCATGCCGGTCGCCGGCGGTGCAGGTCTCGGCTCGGCTGCTTATTGCCAGACGAGCACCAAGTGCCTGATCATCGGCGTGGATACTGATTGGTTTGTTTCCTCTCCTGATTATGCTAATGTTGAGCTGAGCAGCGTCCAGAAGAAGATCGACGTGGCCGTCTTCAAGACCATCCAGGACGTTGTGAATGGCAAGTTTACTGGCGGAACCGTCACCTACACACTTGCCGATGGCGGTGTGGATCTGGCCCCCTTCCACAATTTCGACAGCCAGGTGCCTCAAGCCCTGAAGGACGAAATTGCCAAGGTGAAAGCAGATATCATCAGCGGCGCTGTGACTGTACAAGGCGTTCTGACTGCCAAATAACCTGTTTTATGTTGAACAAAGGGCCGGGGAGAATCCCCCGGCCCTTCTTCAATAACAATTCGTAGTTTTTATCCAGGAGAATCTTGCATGCCTCCGGTTTTGGAATTGCGTGGGATCACAAAATCTTTTCCGGGCGTTTTGGCGAATGATGCCATTGATTTGTCTTTAGAGAAGGGGAAAATCCTGGCCCTGCTGGGGGAGAACGGCGCAGGCAAAACCACCTTGATGAATATTCTTTATGGACTCTACAAACCGGATAAAGGGCAAATATTGATCAATGGGCAGGAAGTCGTCATCCACGGTCCCAGTGACGCGATAGCCCGGGGGATAGGGATGGTCCACCAACATTTCATGCTCATCCCGGTGATGACAGCCACAGAAAATGTCATGTTGGGAGTGGAATCGATCCGCAACGGAATTTTCCTGGACAAGGCCAAGGTGGCAAAACGCATCCAGGAGATCTCGAAGCAATACGATCTGGAAGTGGATCCACAAGCCTATATCGGGGATCTACCGGTAGGTTCACAGCAACGCGTTGAAATTATCAAGGTTTTATACCGTCAGGCTGATATCCTGATATTGGACGAACCCACAGCCGTCCTGACCCCACAGGAAGTGGAAGGATTATTCAAAGTGTTGCGGTCGCTGGTCGCCAGTGGGAAATCAATCATTTTTATCACGCATAAACTCAAGGAAGTCCTGGCAATTGCCGACCAAATTATCGTTCTCCGCAGTGGCCGCGTGGTCGGCTCAGTGGATACCAAAAGCGCCTCCCAGGAAAAGCTGGCTGCCATGATGGTGGGACGCGCAGTAAACCTGGTGGTTAAAAAGAAACCCGCCTCTCCAAAGGATGTGGTTTTGAGCGTAAAGGATTTGTTTGTTAGGGATGAGCGTCAAAATCTAACAGTAAACGGCGCTTCTTTTGACGTACGCGCAGGCGAGGTCTTGGGTATTGCGGGTGTACAGGGAAATGGCCAGACCGAGTTGGTGTATGCGCTGACCGGTCTGTCACCTCTGGTCAGTGGGGAAATCTGCATAATGGACAAACCGGTCCACCATACTTCTCCGCGCAATATTTTGGAGAGGGGGGTCGCGCATATCCCCGAGGACCGGCAAAAGCATGGCCTGATCCTTACTTTTCCTGTTCAAGATAACCTGGTATTGTGCACGTATTACCAGCCGCCTTTTGCCAAAGGGCTGGCGCTACAGCAAAAGATCATCCTCGAAACGGCTGAAAAACTGGTCGAACAATATGATGTACGCACTCCCAATATATTTGTGCCGGTATCCACGTTGTCGGGCGGCAACCAACAGAAAGTGATCGTAGCGCGTGAATTCTCGCGGCCGATCCACTTGCTGATTGCTTCACAGCCAACACGCGGCCTGGATGTTGGTTCGATAGAATACATTCACAGCCGGATTGTCGAGAAACGGGATGAAGGGACAGCCGTGCTGCTGGTTTCCCCTGAGCTGGATGAGATTATTGCCTTGTCTGACCGCATTGCTGTGATGTATAAGGGGCAAATCGTGGGAATCCTGCCTGCGGCAAGGATCAATAAAGCCTACCTAGGCCTGCTCATGGCAGGAGTCAAACCCTCTGAAGCCCTCGAGACGACTCCCGCCACCATACAGGAAGCCGAAGTGGAACGCGTTTTCTAGGAGGACTTCAACTTGAACGCAAATGCAACTCCAACCAATCCGGAGAGAACCAAATCCTCAGGGAAGCAAGGGCAGGGCTCGAAACTCCTCCAGACATTACTGGTGCCCGCTCTGGCTGTACTGACCGGCTTCATTATCGGAGCCATCGTGATTGCGTTATCCAATGACGCGGTCATTGTAGCTTACCGAAACTTCTTCCATGCCCCTGGCGCGGCACTGGCAGCCACCTGGAAAGCTATTTCCATCGCGTATGGTTCACTTTTTTATGGATCCTTTGGCAGTCTTCCTGAAATCTACCGAGGTTTCCAGAGTTATTCTGCAACCGGCAACAGCAAGGCTCTCTTACAGGCAATTTATCCATTCACTGAGAGCCTGGCAACAGTTACCCCCTACATCCTGGCTGGCTTGGCCGTGGCGGTGGGATTCAAGTGTGGCCTTTTCAATATCGGTGCGGAAGGGCAGTTCGGGATCGGAGCGTTGACCTCGGCTTTCGTAGGGTACAGCATCCATGGTCTGCCCTGGTATATCCATCTACCGCTGGCTATGCTGGCGGGGGCAGCCGGAGGCGCCCTGTGGGGAGCCATACCGGGCTTATTGAAGGGGCTTACAGGGGCGCATGAAGTTGTAACCACCATCATGATGAATTATATTTCTTACAGTTTGAGCAACTGGTTATTGAACGGCCCGATGAAAGCACCTGGATTCCGGCCCCTGACCCCCGTAGTTGAAAATGCCGCCATGCTGCCGCGCTTTTTCCCGGCTCCGCTGCGCTTCAACTGGGGCTTTATTGTGGCACTGGCGGTAGCCGCACTCGTCTATTGGTTCCTGTTCAAAACCACGATTGGTTTTGAAATCCGGGCGGTTGGTGCCAATCCGGATGGCGCCCGGTATGCCGGTATGAACATCGTGAAAAATTTCGTGATCGCCATGACTCTCAGCGGGGCGCTGGCTGGGCTGGCCGGGGCGAGCCAGGTACTGGGTATCGATCACTGGGTGGGGCAGGGCTTTTCTGCCGGTTATGGTTTTGATTCGATTGCGATTGCCTTGCTGGGCCAAAGTCATCCCCTGGGAGTTGTACTGGCTGCCTTTTTGTGGGGGACATTGCGAAGTGGCGCGACCAGTATGCAGTTTACGGCAGGTGTACCGATCGAGATCATATCCATTATACAGGGATTGGTGATTGTTTTCGTGGCAGCACCGGCTGTCATCCGCTGGATCTACCGCATCCGCGCCATCCGCACCGAAACGACTGTGCTTACACGTGGTTGGGGAAAATAACCCTCGATCCCTCGATACCAAAGAAGACCTTGTGATTATAAGGATTGTATGACAACCAACCTGGCTCAAAATAACCAAAAGAAATCCACTCCCCGCACTCGCCTGGTCTCGGGTATCGTGCTTATTATAGCCGGCCTGGCTATCGTGCTCCTGTTTGGCCGGAACATTCAACCCGGGCTGCAATCTACATTTGGACTCACCCCGCAAGGGGATTCGAATGTCATTCCGATCCCGGACCTGGTTCTGCCGGCCCAGCCTGCCATCTATGTGTTGGCACTCGTAACGATCTTTTTGGGGGCCTGGCAGCTGGCGCGCGGGATCCGGTCCACCAACCTGCTGGTCGGGCTGGTTGCCTTTTGTTACGTAGCCGCGTTCCTGGTCTGGGCAGCCATGGGTAGGTCGATGGACCTGGTGGGCATGATGAATACCTCCCTGGTCAGGGCCACCCCAATCGCATTGGCGGCCCTATGCGGAGTGGTCAGCGAACGCGCGGCCGTGGTCAATATAGGAATTGAAGGGATCATGCTATTGTCAGCCATGACCTCCGTCATGCTGGCCTCTTTGACTCACAACCTTTACTTGGGCCTCCTGGCTGGGATGCTGACCGGGATGTTCGTGGCAGCACTGCACGCCATACTGGTCATCCAATTCAGGGTTGATCAGATCATCAGCGGCGTGGCCGTCAATATCGTTGGAGCGGGTGCCTCCAGTTTCATTTCCAATCGCTACCTGCAAATATCCAATACTCTCAATAATTCCGGGGTTTTCCCCAATTTAGCGATCCCCGGCCTGGTAAAAATCCCGATCCTGGGGCCGGTCCTTTTTGAGAACAATATCATGGTTTACCTCATGCTTATCCTGGTGGCAGTCACCTTTGTAGTGCTGTTCTACACTCGCTGGGGACTGCGCACCCGGGCAGTGGGTGAACATCCCAAGGCGGCGGATACATTGGGTATCAACGTTTATATGATGCGTTATGTAAATGTGATCCTGGGCGGCATGGTCGCCGGGATGGGCGGAGCCTACTTCACCATCGGTTCGGTTGGACGGTTCGATAAACTCATGACAGCCGGTAAGGGTTTCATCGGCCTGGCAGCGATGATTTTCGGCAATTGGAATCCGATTGGAGCATTGGGTTCATCATTGATTTTCGGTTTTGCTGACAGTCTGCAGATCAAGATGCAGATTTTGAGCATTCCTATCCCGACTGAATTCCTGCAAATGGCTCCATATATTGTGACAATCGTTGTCTTAGCCGGTCTGGTTGGTCGGGTCCACACACCTGCGGCAGACGGCACACCTTATATAAAACAATAACCTGACCCGTGTTCACTCATCGCAGGGACGACATCGATCAGTCGTCCCTGATTTTTTTTTGAACATCGATATTCACAGCTTTCTTTGGAATCTTCAATCGGATTTTGGCTGCCCCAAAGCTGATATGGTTCTTTTGGGACTCTGTTTGCGAGTTGGTCACCTGTCTACAACCTGCAACGCTGGTTTGAGTTAGTTCGTATGTAATATGGACTGCGTAAAAATGCGGTATAGTTGCTTCTTCTAAGGACAGAAAAGGAGTAAGAACAATGATTCAGATATTGATCGGCGCAGGGGTCATCTTCCTGGTGATCCTTTTGATCGTAATTCTCTCTGGAATTCGTTTTATCCCCAACAACCGGATTGGCATGATCGAAAAACGGTGGAGTTCCAAGGGTTCCGTCAAAGGCGGACTGATCGCCTTGAAAGGCGAGGCAGGCTACCAGCCACAGATCCTGCGTGGTGGGCTGCATTACTTGATGCCGATCCAGTACGTTGTTCATATGGCGCCGCTGGTAACCATCTCCCAAGGCAAAATTGGCTATGTCTTTGCCCGGGATGGCAAGCAGCTTGACCCGGCGCAGGTGCTGGCTTCCAATTCCACCGTCCAGGATTTTCAGGATGTGGAAGGGTTCTTGAAAAATGGCGGACAACGCGGGCCTCAACGCCGTATCCTGCGTGAAGGTACGTATGCTTTTAACCTGGTCCAATTCATCGTGATTACCGAAGAGCGCATGTATGCTCTTTCGCTCAGCAAGGAAGAAGCGGAAACGGTCCGCGGCATGGCCGAGGTGATCGGGCAGCGCTACGGCTTCCGCCCGGTGGTTATTAAAGACACGGATGATACGGTCGGGATTGTCACCGTGCATGACGGTCCGTCCCTGGTCCAGGGAGAAATTATCGCTCCGATTATGGGGGACGTCGCGGCACAAGAAGCGACCTACCATAATAGTTTCCAGGATGCGGATAAATTCCTGGAGGCCGGGGGTATGCGCGGCCGCCAATTGCAAGTGCTGGTGGAAGGCACCTATTACATCAACCGCTTATTCGCCACCGTGGAAATGATCCAGAAATCTGTCATCGAGGTCGGTAATGTGGGCGTGGTGGTTTCGTACACCGGCGCAATG
>JADGQB010000040.1 GCA_017882145.1 Anaerolineales bacterium | reverse complement strand
GCCAGGTCTACAATACGCTGGTATATCAGAAACCATTCCTGGGCGGCTATTTTAATTCCTACGCGCCGGAACAATACACACGCATCCAGCCAGTCATGGAAACGTTCCCATCCCAGGAGAGTGTGGATCTGCTCAAAAAATTGGGCGTAACCTACGTGGTGGTGGATTCTTCCCGCTACCGGTCTTTCTCCAGCATTGACGGGAAGATCGCTTCTTTTGGTCTAAAACTTCTGAATATTAGCGGTATAGAATATGTTTACGGTTTGCCCTGATCTGGTAGAAATAAGACTGCATGATGAAAAAAGTATAATGAACTTCGAGAAAGGTTAATGGCATGAAAAGAGAAATTAAAATCGGCGATCGAATGGTAGGTGATGGATATCCCGCTTATATCATTGCCGAGATTGGCATCAACCACAATGGCGATTTGGATATTTGCAAACAAATGATCGACGCGGCCGTCCACGTTGGGGTGGACGCGGTCAAGTTCCAGAAACGTACGCCTGAGATCTCCACCCCGCCCGAACAGCAGAAACAGATGCGCGAGACTCCCTGGGGTTACATTACATACCTGGATTATCGTTACAAGGTTGAATTCGGTGAAAAACAATACCGCGAGATCGATCGATATTGTAAACACAAAGGTATCACCTGGTTTGTTTCCGTATGGGATGAACAAGCCGTGGATTTCATGGAAAAGTTTGACACCCCCGCCTACAAGATCCCTTCGGCTGCCCTTACCGATCACAAACTTTTGCAGCATACCCGCAAGACGAAACGGCCAATGATAATCTCCACCGGCATGTCCACCATGGAGGAGATCCGGGCCGGAGTCAGCCAGGTTGGGACCGAGGATTTGGTCATAACGCACTGTACCAGCACCTACCCGTGCGAACCCGAGGAACTCAACATGCGTATGATTCAGACCCTCCGGGATGAGTTCAGCTGCCCGATAGGCTATTCCGGTCATGAGGTGGGGCTGATCCCGCCGGTTGTGGCTGTGTCTCTGGGTGCATGCTTGGTCGAACGTCACCTGACCCTCGACCGGGCCATGTGGGGCTCTGACCAGGCGGCCTCCGTGGAACCGGGTGGTTTCGAGAGGCTGGTTAAATACATCCGTGTCGCCGAGTCATCCATGGGCAACGGTGAAAAACGTGTTTATGAGAGTGAAATGTCTGTCCTGAAAAAACTGCGCCGGGTTGTATCAGAGGACGATTAGCAAAGGTAGAAAAAAACGAGGTTCTATGGCTGAGATCAAGATTGGCGACCGCCTGATCGGAGACGGACATCCCACTTATATCATTGCAGAAATTGGCGTTAACCATAACGGCATTCCGCAGCTGGCTTTTGAGTTGATTGATATTGCCGTGGATGCGGGTGCGGATGCTGTTAAGTTTCAGAAACGCAATTTGAGCAGTCTTTATCCCCGAAAATACCTGGATAATGTTAACGCAGGTGAAAAGAGTCTGCGGTATTTGCTTCCCACCCTGCTGCAAGTGGAGTTACCGGAAAGCACTTACCATGAGATCATCGGGTATTGCAAGAAAAAAGGCATCACCTTCTTGTGCTCGCCTTTTGATCGGGAAAGTGCTGATTTCCTGGAAACCTTGGGCGTCCCTGCCTTTAAGGTGGCTTCGGCGGATTTAACCAACCTGCCTCTGCTTGACCACCTGACCAAGAAAAAGAAACCACTCATCCTTTCAACCGGTATGTCCCACCCGGATGAGGTGGATTTCACCGTCAAATATCTTAAAGAACGTCAGGCACAGTTTGCCTTGCTGCATTGTAATAGCACCTACCCGGCTGCTTTCGAAGATATCAATTTGCGCTATATGAATCAATTACGTAAATACGATGTGCCGGTGGGGTATTCAGGCCACGAACGCGGCATCGCCGTCTCCACTGTGGCATCTGCGTTAGGCGCGAGTATCATCGAAAGACATATTACCCTGGACCGGGCCATGGACGGTCCCGACCACGCTGCCAGCCTGGAACCCCAGGGATTCAAGAAAATGGTACGCGATATCCATTTGGTGTCACAGGCGTTGGGTACAGGGGAGGAGAAATTTTTCACGCGTGGCGAAATCCTCAACCGTGAAACTTTGGCAAAGAGTCTGGTGGCGGCGCGGCAGATCCAACCGGCCGAGATCATTACAGATGAGATGGTTACTGTCAAAGGACCCGGCCTGGGCCTTTCGCCGCAACGTTACCCTGAATTGCTGGGCAGATGCGCCGAACGAGCCATCGAAGTCGACGAACCCTTTGTCGAAAGCGATCTTGGTATCCACCCTGGACTGGATATGGAGCATACGCTACCGATGCAGTGGGGCTTCACCGTACGTTTTCGTGATTACGAAGAATTGATGGTTTACAAGCCCCGCTTACTGGAATTCCATTTTACAGATGCCGATCTGAATGAAGAATATCCCGGGGTCGATTACGATATGCCGCTGGTCGTGCATGCCCCTGAGTTCTGGGAACGGACGCTGGTGGATCTGTGCGCGCTGGATGAAAAACAGCGCATCGATTCCATTACATTGATCCAAAAAGCCATCGACCGGACGCGCACCATGGCGAAGCACTTCAAGGGCACACCCAAGGTGATCGTACATACCGGGGGCATGACACTCGACCAGGCTATTCAGGATAATAGGCCGCTTTATGAAAAGTTGGGCCGCTCAGTCGAACAAATCGAATCCGAAGGCGTGGAAATCCTGCTCGAAAACCTGCCGCCTCATCCCTGGTACTTCGGAGGCCAGTGGATCACAAACGCCTTCATGGATGCCAATGAAATTCTCGATTTCATCATCCCTAGAAAAATGAACATGTGCTTCGATACGAGCCATTCGAAACTTTATTGCAATTGGGCGCATGTGGATTTTTACAACCAGGTACAGATCCTCCTGCCCTATACCCACCACCTGCACATCTCTGACGGCTCAGGCCTGGACGGGGAGGGCCTGCAAATCGGCGAAGGCAACATTGACTGGGTTCATTTCTTCCGCCTTACGAAGGATTATCACGGGACTATGATCCCGGAAATCTGGCGCGGGCACCAGCACGCCGGGCAGGGTTTTATCCTGGCCATCCAGCGTCTCTCCAAGGCATATGCGAAGGCCCGTGAAGAAATTGGGACAAAAGCGAGTCAAAAGTGAGAATCTATGCTCTATTAATGCGGATTCTTGGACGTTTGCAGACGGCTGTGACCAGCTTAAAAAATGACTGGCGGACCATCCAAATGGCGCGTCAGGTGGCGAGCCATCTGCAAAAAGCCCAGGGAAGGCTGCCTGTGGTCTTTTTCAATGCCTCCACGCGTATCCGCGGGAACAGTCAAAATGCGGCTTTTTCACTGCTGGCCTCCTGGGCCGTGCGCTTGACCGGCCAGCGTGTCGTGCATTTCATCTGCTGGTCGGGGATGAGTCGCTGTGTTCTTGGCACTGATCAGGATGCCCCCTACAAAAGTATGCCTTGTAAAACGTGCACCCGGCAGTCAAAGGTGAATACTACCGGGGCTGAAGTGCGGATTTTTACCTATAAGCGGGATGACGAACTTGCCGCAATCCTTCAGAAGCTTAGTCTGAATGAGCTCCTGCGCTATGAGCAGCCTCTGCCGGAAGTTGGCGGTTCTCTGCCTTTGGGTAAACTGGTGCTGCCTTCATTGCGCTGGAGATTACGCCTCCAGAGCTTCACCGATGACGAAGCCACCCGTTTCCTCTGTCGTGAGTTCATGCTCTCGGCCTGGAATGTGGCATCCAGGTTCAGCATCTTCCTTGAAAACGTGAAACCTCAAGCAGCGGTCCTTTTCAACGGAATGCAGTTCCCCGAAGCAACGGCCGCATGGCTGTGCCGTCAACGCGGGGTACGCGTAATTACGCACGAGTCGGGTTTCCAGCCCTTCAGCGGCTACTTCGTGGAAGGCGATATCACCACCTACCCCATAACCATCCCGGATGTGGAACTTACACCCGATCAGAATGCCCGCCTGGATGCCGATTTGCAGAAACGGTTGCAGGGCGATTTCAGTATGGCAGGTATCCATTTCTGGAACGAGATGCGTGACTTGCCGGAGGAACTTGTCCAAAAAGCTGCCAGGTTCAAACAGGTGGCGGCGATATTTACCAACGTTATCTTCGATACCACCCAATTGAACGCCAATGTCATTTTCGCAGACATGTTTGCCTGGTTGGATACAGTGTTGGAAGTAATCAAGGCACATCCTGAGACATTCTTCGTAATACGCGCCCATCCTGACGAAGCCCGTCCGGGTAAGCTCAGCCGCGAGTCTGTGGCGATGTGGTTCGAGCAGAAGGCCAGCACTCTCCAAAACACAGCTTTTATCCCGCCACAGGATCGCATCAATTCGTATGACCTGATTCGGTCATCCAAATTCGTGTTGACATATAACTCCCAAATTGGTCTTGAGTCTATTTTGATGGGTATTCCGGCCTTGGGTGCGGGCCGCGCTCCGTTTGTTGATTTTGATACCGTCTATTTTGAGCGTGATCGGGAAGCTTACCTGCACCGGTTGGAATCCTTACTAACAGCAGCCCAACTCAAAGTCTCGGAAGAAGCAATCAAGCATACCCGGCGTTTCATGTACTATCGTTACTTTCGCTTCTCCCTGCCTTTTGGCGAATTTATCGAATCCACGCCTCCCATCGGGTATGTGCGCCTGAAAAAATTCTCCTGGCGCGCCCTTGAGAAATCACCGACCGCACATGCCCTGCTGGCGGGGATATCACACGGCAAGCTTTTTGAACTGGATGCCTGATTGCTCGCTGGTCATTCGCGCTTTCAACGAGGCGGCCCATATCAATCGCTTGTTGGAGGGGCTTTCCCGCCAGACGTTGAGCAATGTGGAAGTGATCCTGGTTGACTCGGGTTCGACCGATTCCACTGCGGATTTGGCTGGTGCAGCCGGCGCCAAGGTGGTGCACATCCCCCCGGCCGAATTCACCTTCGGGCGTTCGCTGAATCTGGGGCTGGCGGCTGCCAACTGCGACCTGGTCGCGATTGCAAGCGCTCACGTGTACCCGGTCTATCCGGACTGGCTGGAGCGCCTGCTGGAGCCTTTCAGTGACCCGCAAGTTGTATTGACCTATGGCAAGCAACGTGCACCGGCTTCTTCTTGTTTCTCGGAACAGCAGGTTTACCAGCGCTGGTACCCGGAGCAATCCGATTCACGCCAGACGCATCCGTTTTGCAACAACGCCAACGCGGCGGTGCGGCGTTCGGCATGGAAAAATCACCCCTACGATGAGACTCTGACCGGGCTGGAGGACCTGGCCTGGGCCAAATGGGCGCTTGCCAAAGGACACAACATTGCCTATGTGGCCGAAGCCGAGATTATCCATATCCATCACGAAAAACTCCGTGGTGTATACAACCGCTACCAGCGTGAGGCCATGGCGTTCAAACGGGTATACCCGGAGGCGCATTTCAATTTATATGATTTCGCCCGGATGATTTCCGCCAATATCGCCAGCGACTTGTGGCACGCCCTGAGACAACGTCTTTTATGGAAGAGCGCGCCTGCCATCTGCTGGTATCGGGCGGCGCAATTCTGGGGAACTTATCAGGGTTATCGCCGGTCGCTGGAATGGAACTGGAATTTACGGCAGACCTTCTATTACCCGCATGGCATGGAAATGCCTGATAAGCCCTCTGCGAGGAAAATCAAACGGATCCAATACAAGGAATAATGGAATGAACTTCCAAATCTTGATCACCGGCGCCAATCGTGGCCTTGGACTGGCTCTGGCCGAAAAGCTCCTGGCAGATGGAAGCTTTATCCATGCCATCAACCGGCATGAAAGCGTTGAACTGTTGCATTTAAGGGAAAAATATCCTGATAATCTCCAACTCTATCCCGGTGACATCAGTGATGAGAATTCTGTTCGGCAATCGCTCCACAAAATAGCCGGTCAGGTCAGTGCACTCGACATCGTTCTGAACAACGCCGCCGTCCATCTGGAACAATCTCTCCCGTTGCTGGAGCAGGTTGATTTCTCGGTCTATTTACCTACCTATCAGGCCAATGTGATTGGCCCACTGATGGTTATCAAAAATGCCCTGCCGCTGCTGCGCAAGGGACGGAAGAAATTGATTGTCAATTTTTCGTCGGAGGCAGGCTCCATTGGAACTTGTGGACGCCAGAGCGAGTATTCCTATTGCATGTCAAAGGCTGCGCTTAATATGGCCAGCCAGATCCTGCAGAATGCAGTGAAAGAAGAAGGTATCAAAGTACTGGCTTTGCACCCGGGTTGGTTCAGTTCGGATATGGGTGGAGTAGCGGCGCCCATCCCACCTTCAGAAGCGGCAGAGCAGATTGTGAAGCTGTTGTTAAATCCACCCGGATTAGATGGACCGGTGTTTGTCGACTCGCAAGGTGACACGCTGGAATGGTAATACCCGGCGCATGGTCGAGCTGATCCAATAAAATGAAAAAACCATTGAATTTACGAGGCGATTAACTACTTGTCGACTAGATGGATGTCATCAGTCTGTCTTTCTGCAGCCTGCTCCTGCTCGAGCATTAGGTTCATTTCGGTATAATGAGCGGTCTATGAAAAAATTTGCAGCCCTTGTTCCAATGCGACACCATTCGCAGCGTGTCCCCGGCAAGAACTACCGTCCGTTGGCGGGCAAGCCACTTTACCAGCACATTGTCGGGACCCTGCTGTCTGTTCCGGAGATATCCATTGTCGTTGTGGATACGGATTCTGAGCCGGTAATGGATGGTCTGCGGCGGAAATTTCCCCAAGTGGTCGTTCTGCCGCGCCCGGAAAAATTAAGAGCAGATACCATCCCCATGAATGAGATCCTGCTCTTCGATACATCCCAGGTTGAAGCGGATTTCTACATTCAGACTCATAGCACGAACCCGCTGCTGCGATCCGAGACCATCTCGAAAGCTGTGAAGGCCTTTCTGGATGTTTATCCGGGTCACGATTCGCTCTTCTCAGTGACGCGTCTGCAGACCCGTCTCTATGACCAACATGGACACGCCATTAACCATGATCCAAATATCCTTCTCCAGACCCAGGACCTTCCGCCAGTTTATGAAGAAAATTCCTGCATGTATATTTTTAGTCGAGAAAATCTGGAACGACGCTGCAACCGTCTGGGCGAACGGCCTTTGATGTTCGAAATGGATGCCGATGAAGCCTGGGATATTGATGAAGAGTTGGATTTCGACATAACGGATTTCCTGATGCGCCACCGCATTAAATAAAATCCCTTTGGAAACCAGACAACAACGAATTTGTGGATTCAAATCTTTGATATGAAAAAGAACCTTCTAAAGGTGCTTAACGCTCCATGGTACTTTGTGCCGCTTGCCGCTTATCCGGTGCTGGCGCTGCTGTATCACAATATCTCGCAGGTCCGATATACAGCCGGGATCCGTTCTTTGGTAATTTCGGTAATGGCCGCGTTGTTGCTGTTTCTGCTCTTTCGATTGACTTACAGGGAATGGCACCGGGCGGCTTTTGCCACTGCGGCATTCTCCGTTTTGTTTTTCACCTATGGTCAGATTTTTGACCTGCTCCAACAGAAATGGAAGATTTCCCTTCCAGACTGGCTGGGCGGATTTTGGCTTCTCCTCACAGTTCTTGTGTTCGTCTGGGCCGGCTGGAAGCGGGCCAGCTTTCAGAATGCTGCGTTGCCTTTAAATATCGTCTCTCTTGGCCTGATGCTCTACGTGACTATTCAAATAGTTCAGGTTATGCCCACTGGCAAGCAGTCAGATAAACCGGTCGACCCGCACGCTCCGCTGCAATCGCTAAAGATTGCCGAAGGGCAAACTCCGCCGGATATCTACTATATCATCCTCGATTCCTACGGCCGTTCCGATTTATTGAAGAATAATTTGCAATTTGACAATAGCGCTTTCATCTCTGACTTGGAGAATTTGGGATTCTATGTTGCAAATTGCAGCCAAAGCAACTATCCTCGTACAGATGTCTCGCTGGGATCATCCCTGAACATGGATTATCTCCAAAACCTGAATGATGTGTTCACTCCCAAGAACTTGGATCGCGCCCAACTCTGGGAATCGATCCTGCATAGTGCAGTACAGTACGAATTGGAGAATGCCGGTTACAAAACAATCGCTTTTGCCTCCGGCTTCGCATTTACCGAAATTACAACTGCCAGTGAATACCTAACGCCTTCCCCGGTCTGGTCGCCGTTGACCGAATTCGAAATACTTCTGATGCGAACCACCCCGCTTCGTCATTTGGAGGACCTGGGCCTGGTTAACCTTGAACAGATCGACGGACAACGTTATCGCGAACGCACCGAATTTGATTTAAATAGTATGAAGATGCTTGCCCAAATGGCAGGGCCCAAGTTTGTGTTCATCCACATGGTTATTCCTCATCCTCTGTTCGTGTTCGCTCCGGATGGTTCGCCCACCGACCCTTCCATTTTCATGGATGCGAAAGGGATTTACTCTCAGGATAACTATTACAAGGGATATCGGAACCAGGCCGCTTATATTGACACCCAGATCGAAAAAGCCGCGCAAACTCTGCAGACCTATTCAACTACTCCCCCTGTGATCGTAATTCAGGGCGACCATGCTCCCTGGCTCCAAAGCGGCAGCGACCAGTTCAAAATCCTGAATGCCTATTACCTACCTGACAATAATAAGTTACTATATCCAACCATTTCACCGGTTAATACCTTTCGACTGATATTTGATACTTATTTAGGAGCAGACTATCCTCTGCTGGATGACATTAGTTACGATTCGCCCGTCCCCAATGTTTTCGCGTTCAAGAAAAGCCTGAATTCATGCCTTCCCAATGCTGGTCCTTAGAGGTTGCATGCAAATAAAATTCCTCAACAAGTCGATTATAAATAATGAGATGAAACAAAAGAAATTCTGGTCCTGGATTGGTAGTTTTCCTTTTTTTCCTCTCTTCCTGACTATCTATTCCATCCTTTTTTTTCTTAACCTTAATATTACGCAAGTAGACTATCATGCTGCTGACCGGCTCCTAACGATTCTTCCTGCAATCACACTTTTTCTGCTGATCATTATGAGTGTTGTTTTGCGTGATATCCGGCGTGCTGGTTTTGTGGTCTTCGTCTTTGGTTTAATTTTCTTTACTTATCCCCATGTAAGGATGGTCATTCAAGGAAAAATACCGGTACTTGCAAACGATAATATCCTCTTGCCTTTATCTATCATCCTATTGGCATGTGGAATCCTGTTTGCAACCAAGCTTTCCAGGGAAAAGATGGCAACGCTATCATTGTACTTGAATGCAATTACCCTCATCCTGGCACTTATCCAGCTGTCATTAATACTTGTGTACGAATACAAGATGGATGCCCGCTGGCGTAATGCCGACTTACAAATTCCTGCATCCTCCAACATAGTTCCCCCCAGGAATGGGACATTGCCGGACGTATATTTTATTGTTTTAGATGGATACGCCCGAGCAGATGTTTTGCAGAGTGCATTGAATCTTGATAACTCGCCATTCCTGGATGCTCTTCGTAAGCGGCAATTTTATGTGGCAGATTGCAGCATGAGCAATTATGCCCAGACGGAACAATCATTAGCTTCTACACTGGAGATGAAATACCTGGATGGTATTATAAGCAAGATCAACGTCGATCATTTGGAAGAGAAGTTCTTTGTACCTTATATTAGGGACAATACGGTTCGCCGGTATTTAGAATCCGTAGGATATCAAACCGTTTCCTTTTTTACCGGTTATTCCTGGGCGGAATGGCCGGATGCAACATATTATTTAGGGGACCCAAGAGCATCCGCAAAAAACGCATCGAGCCTGATTCCATTTGAAGGCCAATTTCTGTCCCGTACATTATTCCCTTTCATGATGACCGGCCTGGAGGCTATTGGGATCGTAAAAGCACCTCAAATTAATGAACTTACAGGCCGTGGCGTCGATCGTGGAATCGTACGCTATGAGCTGGACGAGTTACCGGTTGTTACTCACCTGCGTGGCCCGAAGTTTGTCTATGCCCATATTTTGTTGCCGCATCCACCTTATGTGTTCGGACCGAATGGCGAAGAACAGGATCTTTCTACAGATAATTCAAATCTTGCCTTACTCCATCAGGGATATCGGGATCAGGTTTTGTATGCCAACAAGCGCATCCTGCCGATTATTGACACGATCCTGGCAGAATCCAAAGGTAATGCCATCATCGTTTTGGAAGGCGATCATGGGATAGTAGACTATACGACCGGCACCGAACATATGAAGAATCTAAGTGCTTATTATTTTCCAGATCATAATTATTCTGACCTCTATCCCCAGATCACCCCGGTTAATTCATTTCGAGTGATCCTATCCAATTATTTTGGTCAGAATTACCCTTCGCTTGGTGACCAATCTTATTTTGCAGCTACCAGCGCGCAAAAAACATTCACTCTGATTCCCAATCCTTGTCCCGGACATTAGCCTGCCTATGCCTACCATCCTGTTTTCTGCTCCTTATATGTTACCGCTGCTTGAGCGCTTCCGCCCAATATTCGAGCACCACGGGTTGGAGCTGATCACACCTGAGGTCCACGAACGGCTTGAAGAAGCTGATCTGCTGAAATATGCCGGTCAATTCGATGGAGCCATCTGCGGCGATGATCGTTATACCTCACTCGTTCTCGAGAACTGCGCCCCGCGCTTGAAAGTCATATCCAAGTGGGGAACTGGCATCGATTCAATCGACGCGGCTGCATGCGCACGTTTGGGTATCAAGCTTTGCCGGACGGTAAATGCATTTACCCTGCCGGTGGCAGATACGATCATGGGCTATCTGCTGGCATTCGCCCGCCGGCAGCCCTGGATGGATAAGGCGGTGAAGGCCGGCACGTGGGAAAAGATCCCCGGCCGCGCACTGAGTGAGTGTTCTTTGGGCATTATCGGGCTGGGAAATATAGGCAAGGCCCTTACCCGCCGGGCACGTGCCTTTGGAATGACAATCTATGGGAATGATATTGTTGAGATCGACCATGTTTTTATCGCCGAGACCGGTATCCAGATGGTTTCCATTGAGGCGCTCCTGTCAGCTTCCGACTTCGTTTCGGTAAACTGCGATCTGAATCCGACCAGCCACCGCCTGATCAATGCCCAAACATTGAGTTTGATGCGCAAGCAGGCTGTATTGATCAACACCGCGCGGGGTCCCATCGTGGAGGAGGCTGCGTTGGTGGCCGCGTTGAATGCAGGTACAATTAGCGGCGCTGCCCTGGATGTGTTCGAATCCGAACCGCTTCCGCCGGACAGCCCTCTCCTTCGCATGGATAACGTTCTTCTGGCTCCGCACAATGCCAATTCCAGCCCGGAGGCTTGGGAACGTGTGCATTGGAATACA
Organism: Anaerolineales bacterium; assembly: GCA_017882145.1. Taxonomy (GTDB): domain Bacteria; phylum Chloroflexota; class Anaerolineae; order Anaerolineales; family Villigracilaceae; genus UBA877. Next base: position 6,591 of record JADGQB010000040.1, on the reverse strand, counting down.
ATCAAAAATTTGCTCGAAGGGTTGGGGATTCAAGACAAATAAAAGAATCGTTGAATGAAGATCATAGCTAAACGTATTCCTTGGTTCTATATATTTTTCACCGTCTACCCTTTGCTGTTCTTGTGGACGACGAATGTTTCCGAAATCTATGCTTCCGAGGTAGTTCGCCCGTTGCTGTTTTCTTTGATTGGTTCGGGTGTTCTTATTGCGATTCTCTATGCTTGTTTTCGGGAAATTGGGAAAGCTGCAGTTGTAGGGACACTGGTCTCGGTGGCTTTCTTCTCATATGGTCATGTATATTATGAGGCTCGCGCCATTCCCGCCTTGCAAGCATTTAGCCATCATAGCACTTTGCTTCCAATATATGTTGTTCTGTTCGGTTTTGGAATTTGGTGGGTAGCATTTCGTGTCGGGAATTTGAAGAATGTGATCAAATCGCTCAATATAATTGGTCTGCTATTAATAGGTGCTTCATTTCTTCAATTGGGTATCTACTTTGTGATCACAACCATTGCGACCAATCAATCGGTTTCATTTCAACCCGGTCTGAACATCACAACCAATCGAAATGCTTTGCCGGACGTTTATTATATTATTCTTGATGGCTATATGCGCGCCGATGCGCTTCAACAAGACCTGGGCTTTGATAATAGCTCATTTATAGATGAGTTGGATAAATTAGGTTTCTACGTGGCACCTTGCAGTCGCCCGAATTATGATTTCACGCGGGCCTCCATTGCATCGGCATTAAATATGAAATACATTCCTAATATGTCGGATGTAAATACTGTCGAAGAAAGCAGTTTCTTTACTATTATCAAAAACAATGAAGTCCGCCGTCAATTGGAAAGTGTAGGTTACAAGACAGTAGCTTTCCAGACAGATTATCCATGGTTGAATTTTGAAGATGCAGACGTATACCTCGGTTTGAATCACTCTACGATTGATTTTCAGAATATTTATCCGTTTGAGGCCATGTATATAAATACTACTGCTGCAGTTATCCTGGATGCAGTGCTCTTTAAATTTAATTTAGAACAATACTTCAAGGCAAACTCATCAGTCCAAAAAAATGATTCGACAAATCTTTCTGGTTTAAGCATTTTTAATCAATTAGACCTTCAGAGCCATGTTAATACACAATTGTTCATTCTCGACAAACTTCCAGAGGTTCCCACCATTACCGGACCGAAATTTGTGTATGTGCACCTCATGATTCCTCATTACCCTCACGTGTTTGGTCCGGATGGCAAGATATTAACCGATCCAGGTTTTTATGCTGATGGAGGTAAGCCGGTTAATACCGATTACAGCCGGCGAGGTTATATTGACGGAGTACAATTTGTTAACAAGCGGATTATTCCCATCCTTCAAACGATTATCGGTAAATCGAAAAACCCTCCAATTATCGTACTCCAAGGCGATCATGGTCAGGATGGTAATAATCGATACACCAATTTAAATGCTTATTATCTACCGAATGGAGATAAGGATTTATATAAGTCAATAACGCCGGTCAATTCATTCAGGCTGATTTTCGATGAGTACTTTGGGGCGAATTACCCTCTATTGCCTGATGTTTCTCATGCAAGTGATACCATTGTAGTAAGTGAAACATATTCCGATTGTTTACCGTGAAATGGGAGGTTGTCATGTCTGAATTGAGAACTGTTCTCATCACTGGCGCGGCTGGAGGGATTGGTCGCGCGACGGTCGCTTTGTTCGCCGAAAAAGGCTGGCGAGTCATTGGCGTGGACCGGACTCAATTTGGAGAGGATTTTCCCGACAAAGGGCTTTTCATACGATCCGAAATTTCCGATCCGGCATCAATGGATTCCATTGCGCAAATAACGCGTGAGTTCACCTTGGCCCTGGATGCCCTGGTCAACAACGCTGCCGTCCAAATCGCCAAACCGCTGATTGAAACCTCCGTCGAAGAATGGGATATGACCATTGCCAACAACCTGCGGCCCGCTTTCCTGCTGGCCAAACTGGCTTTCCCTTTTCTAAAAGCCGCGGGTGGCGGCGCCATCGTCAACGTCTCCTCAGTGCATGCCGTACAGACCTCGCTCAATATTGCCGCATATGCCACCAGCAAGGGCGGCCTTTTAGCCCTGACACGCGCCATGGCAATCGAATTCGCTCCGGAAAATATCCGTGTTAATGCCATTCTGCCTGGGGCCGTGGATACGCCCATGCTGCGGGCGGGCTTGAATCGCGGTCACCTTGGAGGTGACGATATCCACACCCGCCTCGATAACCTTGCCCGCAAGACAGTGAATGGACGTGTTGGCAAACCCGAGGAAATCGCGCACGCCATCTATTTTCTGGCTGATAATGACCAATCCTCTTTTATGACCGGTCAGGCTATGATCGTAGACGGTGGTGCGACCGCCAGATTGAGCACCGAATAGCCGGGAATAAGCGATGAGTGTAAAAGGAACTCTCAAACAGGTCATTCCGCTATCAGCCTGGAAAATGCTGCACAGGACCTACAGCGGGATCATTCATCTGCCCGACTTGCCGTCGGCTTATCTGCATCCCTGGCGACGTGCCAGTATGAACCGCCTGGCCAGTTTGAAAAATGTTCACAAGGGCCAGCGCGCCGTTATTATTGGTAATGGTCCCAGTCTGAAGCAGACCGACTTGAGCAGGCTCAATGGGGAGTTCACTTTCGGTCTGAACCGGATCTACATGATGTTCCCTGAACTTGGTTTCGGTACAACCTATTATGTAGCGGTCAACGATCTGGTGATTGAACAGTGCCTCGATGATATTTGTGCATTGCCCATGCCAAAATTCCTGTCATGGCGAACACACGCTTCCTTCCCGTCTGGTTCTCTACCAGCCAATTTTCTCTACACCACCTATGACAACCCGGCTTTCGCGCGTGATGTCCGTTGGCGGGTTTGGGAAAGCGCCACTGTCACCTATGTAGCTCTCCAGCTAGCATTCCACATGGGCTTCGAGCAGGTAATCCTGGTAGGCGTGGACCATAATTCCAATGTGCCCGGCAAAGCCAATACAACGATTGTCTCGACGGGTGACGATCCCAATCATTTCAATCCCGGCTATTTTGGCAAAGGTTTTCGCTGGCAACTTCCGGATTTTGAAACCTCCGAAATCGGTTACCGGCTGGCTCGTAAAGCCTATGAGGCCGATGGACGGCAGGTTTTGGATGCAACAATCGGCGGGAAGCTGACTGTTTTCCCGAAAGTCGATTACCAGTCACTGTTCTAACCATGCCCGACTTTCCACTCGTCTCAATCGTGACACCCTCTTTTAATCAGGCGCGGTTTCTGGAAGCCACCTTGCGCTCGGTGCTGGACCAGGATTATCCCAACATCGAATACCTGGTTGTGGACGGGGCCTCCACGGACGGCAGTGTCGAGATTATCCGCCGCTATGCGGATCGTTTGACCTGGTGGGTCAGTGAAAAGGATAACGGTCAGTCAGAAGCGATCAACAAGGGCTTGCGCCGGGCACGTGGCGAATTTATCGGCTGGCTGAATTCCGACGATATTTACCTCCCCGGAGCCATATCCGCGGCTGTAACAGCTTTCCTGTCCCACCCGCAAGCAGGCTTGATCTATGGAGATGCGCAGGCGATCGATTCGGATGGAAAGCCGTTTAATTTAATGCGCGCCCATCAATACAAATTGACAGATTTGATGGCCTTTCAGATAATCTGCCAGCCGGCAGCCTTCATGCGCCGGTCGATCGTGCAAGAAGTGAATTATCTCAACCCGGACTACCAGCTTTTAATGGATAACCTTCTGTGGATGTGCATGGCGCAAAAGGCCCCCATCGTGTACATACCGCAGACCTGGGCGGCCGCCCGTTACCATGACCAGGCCAAGAACCGCACGCGTGGGGCGGCCTATGGACAGGAGGCCCGGATTCTGATTGCCGACTTGAAATCCCGGCCAGAATTTTCTGAACTGATCCGGACAGATGAAAGGCGTATCTTTGCGGGCCTGGAACGCTTCGATGCTTTTTATCTCACGGACGCGGGTCAGCCGGGTGCAGCCCTGCGCACCTACACGCGCGCCTTCCGTCTGCACCCACACACTGCCCTCGGCGACTGGAAGCACATCTTGCTGGCTGTTTTTTCATTGCTTGGATTTCAAAAAGTCCGCAACTTATATGACCGGTTGCGCACCCATCGCTTGGAAAAAGGAAAATAATTGATCATACGCCGCGCGTGGATTTCCTGGCTCATCGCTGCCTTACCTTTCGCTGTGGGGCTGTTCTTTATTGGAACGGCGCTGCTTCCCTACGGCACGTTGAAAGTTTTTATTGACTCGCTTTTGCCGGATCATAACTTCAATTCCTTGAAGCCTTGGAATGCCGGGGTGATCAAGGTGCTCTTCGGGGCAGTTGGATTTGTCTTTCTAGGCCTGGCCACGCTAACCGGCATCCGGCAGTGGAATCTTATTTTAAGATTCTTCAAGACAAATTTAGCAGATGCCCGTCGTTTCTTTGCCAGTCTACGCCCCCAAAAGAACGAATATGGTTACCTGGCATTACTTTTGTTAATCATGCTATTGGGAATCATCTTTCGGTTGGAGCGTATCTACGCTCCCTTCGGACATGATGAGGCTTACACTTACGTTGCTTTTGCCCGCTCCCTGTTTACTGCCATCAGCGATTACCATTTACCAAACAACCACGTTTTCCATACCATACTCACTTACTTCTCTACGCAAATTTTCGGCAACCAACCCTGGGCTGTCCGCCTGCCAGCCTTTATCGCCGGCGTAATGCTTATCCCGGCCGCGTATTGGCTGGCTAAACGTCTCTATGGAAGTTGGGTGGCCCTCGGCGCGGCGTTGTTGGTAGCCTGGTTCCCACCGCTTGTCGCTTACGCCAACGATGCCCGTGGCTATACCCTTGTAGCTCTTTTCACCCTGCTAACCCTCGTTCTCGGCGATATCGTCCGCAAAAATAAAAACATCTTTGTCTGGGGGTTGATAAGTCTTTTCTCTGCCCTTGGATTTTATACTATCCCAATCATGTTGTTCCCTTTCGGTGTGTTGTTCGTCTGGCTGCTAATGGAGAATTTATTTGAAGGACCGGGTCCTTACCGGACAAAATGGGAGTTCATATGCTATTGGTTGGCGGCTGGTTTGGGAGCGGCCATCCTGACGCTAATGTTATATATCCCAATTTTCGTATATTCCGGACCCGCAACGTTCTTTGCCAACAAATTTATCGCACCTGTTCCCTGGAGGGATTTCCTGGTGACGCTTTCCAGTCGCTTCACGGACACCCGGATCGAATTCACTTCCCGTGTTCCATTAGTCTTCACACTCGTGTTTGCTGCCGGCTGGGTCTTAAGTCTGCTGTTCCATTGGCGTCTTTCGAAGACCCGCTTTCCGCTGCAAGTTGCAGCCATATTATGGATCGTGATCCTGCTGCTCGTCCAGCGTCCGAATGCCTGGGCGAGGATGTGGGTCTTCATCCTGCCGCTTATGCTTATTTGGGCGGCGGCTGGCATTCTCGGCTTGCTGGAAAAATTGCGTCCGAAAATGTTGTACCACCTGCCACTGGCGGCGATCGTTTTTGGCCTGGCCTTGATCGGCGGGACATGGCATGCCGCGCGACTCATCCCGCAGTTGCCCAGATTTTGGACAATACGCGGTGATGAAGAAAATACCGTCCTGTATGTTCAAAGCCAATTGCATCAGGGTGATTTGATTGTCGTTTCTGCGCCGGAGGATGCCCCAATATGGTACTATTCCGAATACCACGGCATCCCGGATGCCAACTTCGACACACGCAGTGCCACTTTCGAACGAGTCCTGGTTTTGGTGGATCGCTTCGAGGGTCAGACGCCTGCCTGGGTTATTGCGGACCGCGGTCCTGATTCGGTAGCTTTGGATATAAAATCCGCCCTCCTTTTGCATACTTTCGGAAAAATGCAGGTATTTGAAGTCAATCGTTAATAGGTGCTTTCATGAAGAGACTCTTTTCAGGAACCATTACCCAGGAGCGACCCTGGTTGTGGAAAATTATTCTGGCGGTCGCTTTGCTGGCGGGTTTTGGGCTGCGTATGATCAACCTGAAAGATCCGCCGCTGGATTTCGCCGGCACCCGCCAGTTGTTTTCCGCCTTGAAGGCCCGCGGCATATATTATCAGTATGTCACAAATGCCCCGGACGCCACGCGTCGCCTGGCAATTTCCCTCGGTAACGTAGGTATCGTCGAACCACCGGTGTTGGAGAATATCGTCGGGCAGACCTACCGCCTGACCGGCGAATACCTGTGGATTGGGCGCATCTATTCATCCTTCTTTTGGGTGATCGCCGGGCTGGCACTTTTCTTGCTCATCCGGGAATTTGCTTCCACCAGCGCGGCCATGATCGGGACGTTATTTTATCTCTTCGTGCCGTTTGGGGTGGTTGCCAGCCGGGCCTTCATGCCCGACCCTTTAATGGTGTGTCTGATCATCTTCAGCTTGTGGGCGCTTTTTCGTTGGCAGAACACCTCCAGTTGGAAATGGGCGATTGCATTTGGAATCCTCTCCGGCGCAACGCTATTCGTCAAGAACCTGTCGGTCTTCATCGTCGTTGGCGGTTTTGCCGGGGT